>JACRGP010000119.1 GCA_016217765.1 Nitrospinota bacterium
AACGTGCCGTTGGATCCAACGCCGCCTCAGGCTGACGCCGAGGCGGGATGTAGCTCCCCCTTGCAAAGGGGGCCGGGGGGATTTGCATTTCGGCGATCGTGAAACGTCATCGCCGTGTCGCCTCCGGGCGCCTGCCCGGTCAAGGGAGGGGAGTGATTTGAGCGTCAAGTCATCGGTTCATTTTGTCAGGCGCGCTAAATTTCATGAGTCATGACGCCAACCCGGTTACCGGCGGAATCGGGCGCCCATCGCAAAGTGCGCCGCCCCCAGCAGGGAGACCCGGTCGTTCAGAATCATTTTTACGGGGACCTGGGTCATGAAAGGACGAAACCGGCCCTTGGACAAAAACGCCTCCATGAAACGGCCGCCCTCGATCGCTGGCGCGATTTTAGGCGCGATGCCCCCGCCGACGAACACCCCGCCGCGCGCCATGACCTGAAGGGCCAGGTTCCCGGCCGCCGCCCCGTATATCGACACGAACAGCGCCAGCGCCTTCTCGCAGGCCGGAAATGTTTTCCTTAGCCCGTGCGCGGCGACCGCGGAGCCGGGATCGCTCTCGCGAAACTCCCGCGACAGCCATTCGGGTTCCACGACCGGCTCGTCCTGGACTACGAAACGATAAATTTGATGGAGGCCCGGCCCGGACAAGACCCGTTCGAGGCTCACCCGCTCGAATTGGCCGAGCATGAACCGAAGCAGTCGGCTTTCCGTACGATCGCGAGGAGGAAAATCGCAATGTCCGCCTTCGCAATCCACGATAATATACCGCCCCTCGCCGTCGGGGACCAAAAACGCCTGGCCCAGCCCCGTCCCGGCGGCAATGACCGCGATGCGTCCGCGCGGGTCGGGCTCCCCCTTTTGCAGGACAACGACGTCCGTCTCGTCCAGAAAGGGGACTCCGCAGGCCATGGCGGCCAGGTCGTTGATCAACCAGACCTCCTCGGCCTGCAACTGGCTTTTCAGCGCCTCGGCGTCCGCCTCCCAGGGAAGATTGGTCAGCCTGCACTTCCCCTCCCTGACCGGCCCGGCGATTCCGAAACAGGCCCTTCGCGCGGCATGGCCCGTCCTGGCGCAAAACTCCGCCAGGATTTCCTCCAGCCCGGCATACTCCCCGCTCTTGAAGGAGGCCGACTCCTCCAGGAACAAACTCCCATCCTCTTCGCGAAACAACCCGAGGTTGACCTTGGTCCCGCCGATGTCTCCCGCGAGAATCATGCCCGGCTATTTCAGGAAGAAGGAGCGGATTCTCCGGTCCAGCGCGTCCTGGTCCTTGCAGAACGATTGCAGGGCCGATTGCGTCATGAGGTCGTCCAGGGCGATCTTGTCCGGCCAGTCCGCCAGCCGGGGAATTTTGCCGTCGTCGCATATCTTTTTCAAATCGGCCCGGGAGAAAGCGTGAAAAAAGTCCATCCCGCGTTTTTCGCAAAACTCGGCCAGGTCGCCGCCGTTCATCCGCTCCAACCGGTCGTGGGCCAGCAACTCGTCGACAAACGTTTTGACCGGCGAGGGAAGCTCCCACAACTTGGGAAACCGCGAACTCAGGCGATTGCCGGTATCGATGCCCGGTTTAAGGTCGAGGGCGGCATTGTCCACCACGTCGCTGGGCGAACGCCGGGATTCCAAAAACTGTTTCATGGCCGACGGCGGGATGGTGAGGACGTCCAAACCCGCGAGACAGGCCACCTGGTCGCCATTGCGCACGCTGGCGCCGATCAGGCGGGTCGTCACGGAGGCGTGTTTTTTACGGGCCTCGGAAATCGCCCGCTGGGCCGCCAGCGTCGCTTTTTCCCCCACGAAGTTCCCGCTTCCCAGGGAGTTGTCGGCCACTACCGCGTTGAGCCTGCCGAGGAACACGTTGGCGTAGTTCGGGTTCGACAGCCGGGCCGCCAGGTAGTTCTGCCGCGCGGAGAAGCCGAGCGTGAAGTTGATGGGGATATTTTCCCGGCGAAGTTTGCGGACCGCGATCAGCCCTTCCGGCGTCAATGGAATTTTAATGAAGAAATAGTCCGGGCAGACCTTGTAATAACGCCGGGCGTAGTAGAGCGTCCGGTCGATGTCGCGGGAAACCGACGGGTGCAGTTCGACGCTGACATGCACGCGGAAAGCCTCCACCAGGCGGAGCGCAATCTTGCAGTTGACGACGAAACCGATCTCCATCACCAGCTCTCCCTCGGACAAGTCCCCCGCCGCCGCTTGAATCCTGGCGATGGCATCCTTGATCGTCTCGTCCATGACGCCGCTCTGCACCACCTGGTTGGCCAGGGTGTTGTTGGTCGTCAGGGCCGTCAGCTCGCGCTTCCAGATGGAGCGGGCAAGCTCCAGGTCGCCGGTGTCGATCCACGGTTCCGTGCCGAGGGATTTCAACCTGGCCAGAAGCTCGTTCGAGGGATGGGAGGAAGACAAATCCCCGCGCTCCACCCGCTGGTAGGCGATTTCATGAACCACGTTCTCTAATCTTTGACTTGCGATGTCCATTGTCTAGCTCCCCTTCCCGAATCCCGGTTTATTCAACAGAACAAACATGTTCTTTTTATAAAATTCCACGCCCGGCTGGTCGAAGGGATTGACCCCCAGGAGATACCCCGACATGGCGATGGCGCGTTCGAAAAAGTAAAACAACCGGCCTAGAGTATATTCCGAGCGGTCCTTGACGGAAAGGGTCATGTTTGGGACCCCGCCTTCCAGATGGGCGGAGGCCGTTCCCTTGTACGCCTTGTCGTTGACGAAATCCAGGGTTTTCCCGGCGAGGAAATTCAATCCGTCGTCGTTGTCGAGGCGCGGAATTTCGATCTGCCGCCGGGAGGAATCCACCATGAAAAACGTCTCGAACAAGTTCCGGCTCCCCTCCTGCACCCACTGGCCCAGCGAATGCAGGTCGGTGGTATAAAGCGCGGAGGCGGGGAAAATGCCCCGCTGGCCTTTCCCCTCGCTCTCCCCCGCGAGTTGCTTCCACCATTCCATGAGCGAAACCAGGGAAGGATGAAAAGCGGCCATGAGTTCGATGGCCTTGCCTTTTTTATACAACAGAAACCGCAGGACGGCATAGAGA
Organism: Nitrospinota bacterium; assembly: GCA_016217765.1. GTDB lineage: Bacteria > Nitrospinota > Nitrospinia > Nitrospinales > JACRGP01 > JACRGP01. Next base: position 3,050 of record JACRGP010000119.1, read on the forward strand.
TAAGACAGGTTTTTTTCGAGGGCGGAACTTGCGGAGGACAAGCTCTCCCAGGACCGCGCCCCGGCGATCAAGGTCTTGATGTCCATTCCCGCGGCCGCCATGGGCAGAAGACCCACGGGGGTCAGGACGGAATACCGGCCGCCGACGTCGTCCGGGATCGCGAACGTTTTGAAACCCCTGGCGTCCGCCAGCTTTTTCAGGGCCCCCTTTTTTTGGTCCGTGGTCGCGAACACCCGCTTCCTGGCCTCTTCCGGGCCATATTTCCTGGCGACCAGGTCCATCAACAAGCGGAACGCGATGGCCGGTTCGGTGGTCGTCCCGGACTTGGAAATCACGTTCAGGCAAAACTCTTTCCCCTCGACCAATTCGAACAAGTCCGCCAAGTAATCGGAACTGATGTTCTGCCCGGCAAACTGGATTTCGGGGGACTGGCGGAGACCCCTGGGAAGCTGATTGTGAAACGCGCTCCGGGAAAACTCTACCGCGGCCTTGGCCCCCAGATAAGATCCGCCTATGCCGACGCAGATAAAAACCTCCGCGTTCTCGCGGACGAACCGGGCGGATTCCATGACCTCGTCCAGCAGGGCAGAGGACGTCCGCGAGGGCAAATGGAGCCAGCCGAGGTAATCGCTACCGGCCCCCAAGCCTTTCTCAAGGCTGGCATGGAGGCGGTCCACATCGGGTTGCAAACCGGAGATTTCCTTTTCCGTCAAAAGACCCTTGAGGCGCTCGTAGTCCAGTGCGATCGCGGTCATTGCGTTCTTTCTCCCAACCCCTGGGTTGTCAATAGAAGCGTCTGCCGATCCCCGGCACATTATACATCTTGCCGGGAAATAATTCCGCCCGCGCGGGTATTTTTATTTCATTGCCCACCCGGCGTCCGCCCCTTAAAATGATCCTGTCCCACATGGGGTCGAAACAGCGAATGAACTTTAGAGTCGTCGATTATTCGATAGGCGTTTTCTCCGGCGCGGTTGCCGGCTTTGCCGTCTCCGTGACGATACCGGAGCATTTGAATATGATTTGGGGGATGATTCTCGGAAATCTCGTCGGGATGGCCCTGTCAATCGTCCTGTCTCTCCTGCTCATGCCGTTTTTCGGCTCGTTCGAGGTGATGGTCCCCCTCCACCTCATCGGCATGTTCGTGGGGATGACCGGCGGGATGGCCGCGACGATTCCCGGCGTCCCCTCCCCTTCCCTGGCAATCGGCGGCGGCATTGCCGGCGGGGTTATTGCCGCCATCGTCCGCTACTCCGACCGGAAACTGACCCTCCCCCGTTGACCGTGTCCACAAAAGAGAAATACAACAGGATTTCCAAATATTATGACTTTCTCAAACGCGGCGACATGCTCCGGTGGGGAAAAATCCAGGCGGAATTCTTCGGGCAGTTGAAGGGGAAAGTCCTCTACGTCGGCCCCGGACCGGGACCGGAAATCGCGAACTTCCCGCCGGGGCTGGACATCGCCGCCATCGACCTCAGCGTCAACATGTTGAAACAGGCCCGCGGCCGGGCGGCCCGCTATCCGGGCAGGCTGAGACTGGTCAACATGAACGCGGAACATCTCGGCTTCCCGGACAATTCCTTCGACAACGCCCTGTCCGTGTGCGTTTTCTGCACGGTGGAAAACCCCGCGCGAGGACTGGAGGAACTGCGCCGCGTGGTCAAACCGGGAGGCCGGATTTTCATGTTCGAACACGTACTCAGCAAGAACCCCGTTTACCGCCTCATCCTCGAATTCATGAACGTCCTCACCGTCCGGCTGTCGGGGACCCACCTGGACCGGGACACCGTCGAGAACGTCCGGAAGGCCGGGTGGACCGTCGAATCGGACCGCAACGTCTATCTCGACGTGGTGAAGGCCATCACCGCCATGAAAGCGTAATCTTAAGCATCGCCGGGCTGAACTGGGCATCATGTCGGGGGAGGAGGAACCAGCGGCTTTAGCTTGTCGATCAATTCAGGGATATGAACCTTCACGACCTGCCAAATACTTTCTTGTTCGATTTCTCCATATTCATGGGCAAGGACATTCCGCTGAACGATTATTTTCCGCCACGGAATTCAGGATGCGATTGTTTGAACGGGTCGGAAACCTTACGTGCCGCTTCGCCGATGATTTCAATCTTGCGTTCGACGGCGGCCTGCAACATGGGATTGTTCAAATAATCCGCATACGCCGTTTGACCCACAAACTGGACGATCGACCGGGCAGAGTCGAGCATGTCCCATAAATACGCCGGATCGCCCGACTCAGGCGGCATAGATGACCTCTTTTGTACGAAGGATTTCGTGGCGGCGGAAAGGATTTCGCAAACCGGCTTTCGCCACAAGATCGACGTCGCGGCCGAAAATCTCCGTTAATTCGTCCCGCATGTCCACCCAGTCGTAAAGGCTCCAGTGGGCGTCGGAAAAGAAACTCACCAACACGTCGATATCGCTCTGCGGACGGAAGTCGTCGCGCAATACCGAGCCAAACAAAGCAAGCTCGACGATTCTCCATCGTCTGCAGAAATCTTCTATCTTGGGAGACGGGATTGCAATACGGCTCGGCATAATGGCTTATCTCGTCGCGGTGAATTTTTGGTTGAGCAGGTTTTAATTCTCTGCATGGTGAATCAGTATATCATTCCGATCTCGCCCATCCCCGCGAACGCCGGGCGCAGGTCGCCCAGGCGCGAATCCAGCGCCTTGAGCTTGGACCGCGGGAGCTTGTCGTCTACCTGGATTTCAAAATCCGTTGCCATAATATCCTTTCGGGGGGTATATTATTGATAGGCTCGGTATCGGGGCCGTATTCCACAACCGGTACAAGAGAGGCCCCACGTAACTACGGTAGCGTGGGGCTACGTTTTTCCCCTGGCATACAAAAGCCTGCCTCTCCGCAAGTTGTTCACTCCTTTCGGCCCCTTGTCGAAAAAGGTCAGACCCACCCAGAGATTGTTTTCCGACTCCGCTATCAACCCCGCGGTTTTCCCGCCCTTCAACTGGAGCTCTTTGACATACCCCAGCAAAGTCTTGGCGACTGCGAATTGCCCGTCGCGGGACTTTTTATGTCTTCTAAACAAGAAACTGCTCCCCAAACTCGATCTGTTCTATCAGATAAAGGGGGATAGTTTTTTTGTTTATCTGCGTTTATCCGTGTCCATCGGCGGTTATGAATCCCCCCGGCCCCCTTTACAAGGGGGAGAAAATCTATCCCCCCGGCAAAGGGGGGACTAGCGGGGCGCTGAAAAAGTCCCTTTTGTGCCCAAAAATCGTCATGCCCGCGACAGCGGGCATCCAGAAAGCCCTTGAAAATACTGGATTCCCGTTTTCACGGGAATGACGGCAAAAGACTAAAAAATAGTTTTTCAGCGCCCTGTTAGGTCGCCGCACGAGAACGAGTTTGCCGAAATGACGGTGGCTTTCCATTTCCCCGTGGGCCTCCGCCGCTTTTTCGAACGGGAAGCGCCGTCTCCGCGCTACGGGTTGAAGCTTGACATCGTAAAGACTCAAGCCGTCTTCCCCGTTTTTTCGCGCTTGGCGAAGTAAGTTTTCGCGGAGATGGGTTTTCCCTTGACCTTTTTGGCTTTCTCGATCATGAGAGCGTCCATCAAATCTTCCCTCAGTTCACGGTCGCCGCCGATCGCCTTCTCAAGAAAAGCTTCCCGTTCCCCGCTTTTAAGCGCCTTAAAAGCGGTAAAAAAAACCTCCACCGTCGCCAGGTTCGTTTTCAAGTCTCATTCCTCCCTCGTCGGATTCGTCCGACGACAGAATACCATAACCTCGTCAGGAGTTGGGACACGAGGCGGAGAAGACGATCAAACAAAACCGTCCGCCCTTTCCGTCCAAACTTACCGCACGAGAACGAGTTTGCCGAAATGACGGTGGCTTTCCATTTCCCCGTGGGCCTCCGCCGCTTTCTCGAACGGAAAGGTTTTGCTGATGGGGACCATGACCTCGCGCGTCTCCAGCAAGGGGTAAATTTCGCTCCAGACTTCCTGGAGCCAAAGCGTATCGTAGAGATTTCGCAAAACCACGTAGCCGTGGATCTGGATCTGCTCGAACAAGATGTTGGATGGGACCAGCAACTGCTGGCCTCCCAGAAATCCGTAGAGGACGTAAGTCCCGTTGAAATTCATGAGCGTGAGCAACTGGGAGGCGGTCTCCCCGCCGATGGGGTCGAAGACGTAATCGACGCCGTCGCCGCCGGTCATTTCCGCGATGCGCTCTTTCAGGCGGACGGGATCGGACTCGATCGCCGCCTCCGCGCCGAGGGAGGTTATATGGCCTTTCTTGTCTTTCGACCGGCTGGTCCCGATGACGCGCAGGCCGTTGCGTTTGGCGATCTGGACCGCGGCGGCTCCCACCGCGCCAGTGCAGGCGGTGACGACCGCCGTCCCTTCCTCGGGCAGGGGCGAATGATTCACCATGGCGTCGTAGGCCGTCAACATCGCCATGGGCGCCGCGGCGGCCTCGGCGAAACTGAAACGTTCGGGGACCTTGAGGACCTTGTCCGCGGGCACGGCAATCTTCTCCGCGTAGTTCCCCTGCCCCGGATCCAGGTACGCTTCCACCTCGAAGTTGGCCACCCGGTCGCCGGGCTTGACGTTTTCGACGTTCCGGCCGACGGCTTCCACGACGCCGGCCCCTTCGGCGCCGGGAGTGAACCCGCCGCCCAAGTCCAGGGGCCATTCCCCCCTGCGGATCATGACTTCCGACCAGTTCAACCCGACCGCCTTGATGTCGATCAAGACCTGGTCGTCGTCGATTTCCGGGTCCGGGGCGTCGACCCTCTCCAGGACCTCCGGCCCTCCCGTTTTACGAATCACGAATTTTTTCATTTTTTTCTCCTCGCCGTTTTATCAGGACCGCAAAACCCAACTGTTCGCCGCGGGGGGAAATGCCGCGCAATTTGGAGTTCATTATTGATCCAAAATATAGTATCCTTCAACATACTTTTTTTCTTTTTAAGTCGGCACGACATCCCCTCAATGTAATTTGAACAAGTTTCCAAATGGTTTGCGATAGGAGACGGAAAATGCGAATTGCGCTCTTTGCCCTGGCTTTTCTTCTGATCCGGCCCGCTTTTCTCTTTGCCGATTGCTCGAAGGAAGAAATCTGCGCCATGTTGTCCACGATGGACCACTTCTCCATTCTGGACAAATGCCCGAAAGCCGGGCCCCTTCTGGCCGAGTGCAAGAAGGTCGACGAGGCCGAGCTCCCGGAACTGGACGAGCCCAAGTTCGTCGATAACAACGATGGGACCGTCACCGACACCGCGAACAATTTGCTGTGGATCAAAAAAGGCATCCTGCAAAAATTTTCCCTGAAGGAGGCCAAGGAATACGCCATGACCGCGCAGGTGGCGGGTAAATCGGGCTGGAGGCTCCCCACCCTGCCCGAATTGAAATCGCTTGTATACAATTCGCGGGTCGTCAACGCCAGCGGCAAGAAAGCCTGGATCAACCCGGTATTCGACGACGACGACGGACATTATTACTGGAGCACCACCACCTGCAAGGAACTGGCGGTCATCGAGGACCGCTACCAGAAAAAAATCTGCCAGCAGGGCGATACGGCGGCCTGGCTTGTCCACTTCAACATCAACGCCGTCTTCTGGCACCACACCACCGCCAAAAACTATCACGCCTGGCTGGTGCACGACCTCAAATAGTTCGCGGACCTCGCATCGCGGCCGGTTTGCGGACCGCGGCCTTTCGCCCCGCTTGCGACCGGCAACGAGGCGCCGGGCTTCCTCGTTTTCCGTTTATCCGGAGCTTGCTTTCGTCTAAAATATTCGCGCAAAACCGAACCCTCCCGCTTTTTTCGACATCCATATTGCATGACAAAATTTTCCGTCCGTCCGGAAGACCGGCTTATTTATCCATATCATTGAAAGGGGAATAATATTATGATCACCCTGGAGGGAGAAATTACGGACGTGGCCTGCCCGCCCAACAAGGCCGACGTGTACAGGACGGTCACCGTATGGCTTCCGGAGACGCAGGAGCACATGGAATTCACGTTCAACTTGCAGGATTTCCAAAAGTCGGCCATGAAAGAGGGCGATAAAATCCGCATCCAGATCGACAAGACGTTTGACGTGGACGCATTGACCCGCGAAATTTTCAAAAACGCCTGAGGGCCGGACTCCTTCCCGCTCAGACGATAGCTGTAACCCTATCCATCCGAAAGCGTTATGGATTTTGCCGAGTTAGGCGAATTTGGCCTGATTGCCCGGTTGGGTTCCCGTCTCCATTTCCGCTCCCCAAACGTAAAAATCGGGATCGGCGACGATTGCGCCGTTTACGAGTGCGCCGGAGACAAATACCAGGTCGTCACCGCCGACGCCTTGTTGGAAAAGGTGCATTTCAACCTCTCCACCATCTCGGCGGAACAATTGGGACGTAAAGCCCTGTCCGTCAATATCAGCGACGTCGCCGCCATGGGAGGGGTCCCCGTCCTGGCCTTGATTTCCCTGGGGGTTCCCCGGAAACTCACCGTCAAATTTCTGGACGCGTTTTACGACGGCCTGGACCAAATTTCCCGGAAATACGGCGTGGAACTGGCGGGAGGGGATACGGTGGCCTCCCCGGAACTCTTTTACATCAACATCACGGTCCTCGGCGAGGCAAAAAAAGACCGGCTGTTCACGCGGCGCGGGGCGCGGCCCGGAGATAAAATCCTCGTTACCGGCTCTTTGGGGGACTCGGCCCTGGGGTTGAAATTGCTCCGCTCGCCGCGGAAAAATTGGTCGGCGACAAGCCGGGACAAAAAAACGGTCGTCGAGAAACACCTGGATCCGGAGCCGCGGATGGCCGCATCGCGGATGCTGGCAGGGTCGGACGCGGAAATCACCTCCATGATCGACATCAGCGACGGCCTGGCGCAGGACTTGGGGCACATCTGCACGGCCAGCGGGGTGGGCGCCGACCTGTATGCGGAGGCCCTGCCCCAATCCGCCGCGCTGAAACGGATTTGTAGCCGTAACCGGTTGGATTGCATGGAGTTTGTTCTAGGCGGGGGCGAGGATTATGAATTGTTATTTACAACCACCCCCGAAGATGTTAAAAAAATAACCGAAGAATCCCAAAAAACCGAAGCGCCCATCGCCGTTATCGGAGAAATCGTTCCGGAGCCGGGAAAACTGTCCCTGGTCGCGGAAAACGGCCGACGCGAACCCATCCGAAAGCCGAGAGGATACGATCATTTCAAGCGCGGGAAAAAAGGGTAATGCGTTTGGTTTTTTCCCGGCATTCACGCCGTTCGCGGCCGTCTTGAGAAAATCACGGCAAGAAGACGGGCCCAGGCATACTTGGAGATAGCTTAAAAATTTTGGACGATTCAATATTATCTCGTCTCATATTACTGATAATCCTCCTCGGCTGTTCGGCTTTTTTTTCCGGGTGCGAGGCGGCCTTCTACTCGCTCAGTCCGCTCCAGTTGTCCGCCCTGAAGGAAAACAAGGGCCGGGCCGGGGCCTTGGTCAACTCCCTGCTGGGCGAACCCCGCAGACTGCTCGTCACCATTTATATCGGCAACGAGCTGGTCAACGTGGCCGCCGCGGCCATCACCACGTCCCTGGCCATTCATTGGTTCGGCAGTCTCGGCGTGGGAATCGCCATCGGCGGAGGCACGTTCCTGATCCTCCTGTTCGGGGAAATCGTCCCGAAAACGTTTTCCCTCAAATTCGCGGAGCCCTACGCCCTCGTCGCCGCCTATCCCCTGAAACTTTTCTCGACCCTCGTCCGGCCCGCGCAGAAGGCGCTCGTGCGCGCCACCGAATGGATACTTTCCCTCCTCGGCATCGGCAGAGCGCCCCGCGAAGACGCCGTTTTGACCGAAGAGGAGTTCAAGACCATCGTCAAGCTCGGCGAGGGCGAAGGGTCCCTGGAAGCCGACGAACGGGAGATGATCCATAACGTCATGGAGTTTGGGGAGACCGCGGCTGGCGACATCATGACCCCAAAGATCGACATGTTCACCCTAAAGGCCGACGACACGCTGGACGAGATCATCCCCCGGATCGCGCGGAACTTTTATTCGCGCGTCCCGGTTTACGACGTCGAGGAAGAACACATCGTCGGCATCCTGTTCACCAAGGAGCTCAACCGGTACAAACATCTGCCCAAGGAAAAATTCAACCTGAAAAGCGTCCTGCTCCCGCCGATTTTTGTCCCCGAGTCCAAGAAGATCCGCGAACTGCTCCAGGAGTTCCGCAAAATGAAGCGGCACATGGCGATCGTGCTGGACGAGTACGGAAGCGTTTCGGGACTGGTGACGCTGGAGGACATCATCGAGGAGTTGGTGGGCGAGATCGACAGCGAAATGCGCCGGGAGGAGCGCCCGGTGGCGAAAATCGCGAACAATACGTACCGGTTGTCCGCCGCCTACAGCCTTTCGGAATTCAACCGCTACTTCGACAGCGCCCTGCCCGAGGAGAAGTTCGACACCATCGGCGGGCTGGTGTTCGACCTGTTCGGACGGGTCCCGCGGTCCGGCGAGACGGTCACCCTCGAAAACCTCAAGTTCCTGGTCGAAAAGATGAAAGGCCCCAGAATACTCAAGTTACAGCTCACCCTGTTGCGCCCGGAACCCCAGGAGGGCAACGGCTCCGGAACCCCTAACGGCAACGCAAGCTGATGGACCTCGGTTCCACATTGCTTATCGTTTTTATCAGCGTCGCCCTGGAAGCCTTCTTTTCCGGTAGCGAAATCGCCCTGATTTCCGTCAACCGCATAAAGGTCCAGCAACGGGCCGGCGAGCGGAACATTTCCGCGCAGGCCGTCCTCGACCTGTTGAAAACTCCCGAGCGCATTTTCGCCACCACGTCCCTGGGGACCAACCTGGCGGTGGTCACCAGCACCTCGTTTTTCGCGGCTTACATGGTGACGCATTTCGCGGAAAACGGCGACCTGTACGCCACGCTGATCCTGGCGCCCTTTATCCTGTTCGGCGGCGAGATCGTCCCCAAGCTCGTCTTTCAAACCCACGCCGACAACCTTATTTACTTCCTGGTCTGGCCGCTCAAGTTCTTTTGCAGAATATTCTCTCCCCTCAACTTCCTGTTCATGCGGATCTCCAATATCCTGCTCGAGAGAGTCCTGGAGACGGAACAGATCAAGGCGAAGACCTTCAGCCGGGAAATGATCCGCCAGATCATCCGCATCGACTCCAAGACCTCGGAGTTGGACATCGCGGAAAAAAAGATGATCCACAAGATTTTCAACTTCGGCGAGCTCACCGTCGAACAATGCATGGCGCCTCTCATCCAGATCTACGCCATCAAGGACACCGCCACGCTGGAGGAAGCGCATCAAATAGCCATCGACTCCGGTTATTCGCGGCTTCCCGTGTTTCATGAAAGGATGTTCGACCTCATCGGCATCCTCAACACCTTCGACCTTCTGGACCTGCCGCGCGACAACACGCCCATCGACGGACTCATCCGGCCCGCCTACTACGTCCCCCCCAACAAGAAAATCGACGACCTGCTCAAGGAACTGCAACAAAGGGGGTTGCACATGGCGGTCGTCGTCGACGAATACGGGGGGTGCATCGGGATCATCACCATCGAGGACCTTCTGGAGGAAATCGTCGGCGAGATAGAGGACGAATACGACCGGCCGGAAAAACGTTATGAGAGTTATGCCGACAAGGGATATCTCATCGAAGCCGATATGGAGATCGGCGCCATCAACGAGGCGATGAACCTGGACCTCCCGAAGGGCGCCTACGAGACGCTGGCGGGGTTGATCATCGACCGTCTGGCAAAGATCCCCTCGCCGGGGGAACAAGTGGTGGTGAACGGTTATCGTCTGACGGTGAGGGACACCACCAAGAGAAAAATCAACACCGTCATCGTCCGGGAAATGCCCGCCAACGCCGAAGGAAACGCCAACCCCGGCGCGCCCCGGAGCGAATCTAAAACCCCCTCTTCTCCTCCAACTCCCGGTAAGCCGCCTGGACCTCCAGAAACCTGATGTGGGCGTCCTCCACCAGGTCGTCGTCCCCCAGGCGCTCCACCTTGTCCGGATGGTACCGGCTGGCGAGCCGGCGATAAGCCTTCTTGATCTCCTCGTTCATGGCCGACGATTTGATTCCCAGGACGGAATACGGCGTCTTCAGTTCGCCCAGGGAGTATTTTTCCCGGAGCCGGTTATGGTCCTCCGGAGCAATCCCCAAGTCGTCCGCCAGACCGTTGAGACGTTCCTGCATTTTTTCGGATAACGAGCGCCCCGCGAAGGCAACCTGGTAACCCAGGGCCAGGAGCAACAGACTGTAATGACCTTGCGTGGATTTTTTGTACTGGTCCGCCAGGGCCTGCAAGTCGGGGCATACGCGGCGGGTTTCCCGGACGATTTCGTCGATGTTCCGCAAATCGTCGGCGGCGTAGTCGAGGTTTTTGACGAAGAACTTGTGGATGACTTGCGTCTCTTCGGGGGTAACGGGCCCCTTGACCATGCCCAGCCGGGTCAGGACCGCGGTCACGCAAACCACGAACAGCGGCTGGTCCGCCACTCCGGGCAGGTTGCGCTTGATTTTTTTCCGGATGCTCTTGGTTACGAAATGCTGGATGGCCGCGCCGATGACGGCTCCCAGCGGGCCGCCGCGCAGAAACCCCATCCCCGCCCCAAACAACCACGAATTGCTCACGGCGTTTTCATCCCTGCGAAAATGGATAGCGCCTGACGAGGACGGACCAGGCCCGTTCCGCGCGTCCTCAAACAAATCGCCGGACGGAGGCCTTGCGCCTGTCGAGGAAAAGCTCTTTTATTTCCTGATCAACCCTTCGCGGTATTGATGATAGAAGTCGCGTACGCTCTCGTATTTGTCGATAGCGCTTTCGTCGAGGGACTCCTTGTCTTCCAGAATGAAAGAGATGTCGTTGATCTTGTCGGTAACCCCCATGGCCGCGCCGGCGGCAAACCCCGGCGCGAACAATATGGTGGGCGACAGGAAGGAGTCGACCACCCGTCCCACGATGTGCCGCGCGGTAAGGGGGCCCATGAACGGGATCACGAAATACGGACCGGTGGGGACTCCGCGGTATCCCAGGGCTTGCTCGAAATCCTCGTTGACGTCGTCGATGTGGAAATGCCGGTCCGCGACGTCGAACAATCCGCCGACGCCTAGGGCGCTGTTGATGATCACCCTGCCGAGGACCCGGGTCGACTTGTTAATGTCCCCCTGGAGAAGACTGCTCACGAATTTCACGGGCGTCATCGCGTTGTTGAACATGTTTCTGATGGCGATGCGGAGGTCCTCGCTGACGATCTTCTTGTATTCCCTGGCTACGGGATCCATGACATAGTCGTAGATATTCTCGTTGATTCTGAACATGACCCGGTTGACGCCGACGAAAGGGTCCCTCAACTCGGGGATATCCGGGGTTTCGTCTTTAAAAGGATCTTGCAAGTCTTCAAACTCCACAGGGGGCGGCGGCGGCTCGGGAGAGTTTTCCGGGGCGGGAGCGGGCATCTTCTTTTCGAGCTGAATGGTGACCTCGGTGGTCTGCACCAACTCCATCCGCTGACGGCCTTCGTCGCGCGCGGCCATCGCCGCGTCCGGCAAACTCAAAACCCCGTCGACTGGGGGTTCAGCGGGATTATACGCGTGAACCGCCTTGGGCGGCATGAACACGCAAAGCGACAAACCCAAACCTAATATCCAACGTATCGAATTCACCCCAAAACGGCTCTCCACTTTTTTCCGCCTCCGAGATTCATGTGTCGGTTCCAAGCGCTTGTTGATTACGCGCCCGCTAGATAGCGGCACTATACCATTTTTTTTCTTAGAAATCATTGATTTTCAACACCCAATTCGCCGCGCCAAATTCAAAGGCGGCCGTCCGGATCGCCGTCGAAATTGCGGCCGGCGACGATGGAAACCCCGCCCCTTTATTTTTTTATCTCCTCCGTGTCCCCTTTGGGTTCGGGCATTTCCCTGGCTAAACGGTCCAGGGAGTCCGGCGGTATTTCCAGGTTCACATTACGCGCGCGAAACACGACCTCCCAGGCTTTCTTGTACTGTCGCGAATGGTACAGCGCATCGACCAGGATCCCATAGGCAATATCGTTGGACTTGTTCAAAACCAGCGCCTGTTCCAACATGGGGATGGCTTGCTCGTATTTCTCCAATTGTCCAAGCGAGGCGCCCCAATACGCGTAAGCGTTGCCGTTTTCGGGGTCCAGTTTGACCGCCTTCTCGTATTTCGGTATGGCCTCCTCATATTGTCCCATCATGGCCAGGGTAAGCCCCCAGTACACCTGGTTTTTGGAATTCCGGGGATCCAGTTCCGCGGCTTTGACGAATTGCGGCAAAGCCTCGCTCTTGTTGCCGGACTTGACCAGGGCGATCCCCCACCACATATAGGCCTCGGCGTTTTTAGGATCTTGCTGGAGAAGCTCCTTGGCCTGACTTATGACTTCCTCATATTTTCCCAGAGCGCTCAACTCGGCGATGTCCTTCGTCTTTGGGAAGGTTTTGCTTCTTTCCTCCGACTCGGCCTTGGCCCGTTTTTCATTCTCCGCCTTTTTTTTGGTCCTGGCCTCCTCCTGTTTGACTCGGGCCTCCTGTATCTGGCTCTGTACGGCCAGATACAAGAACCCGCCGAGGATGAAAAAACAGGAAACGATCCACATCCACCTGACTTTAGTAGGCATACTCGGAATTTCCTTACAAATTGAAAAACAAAAAACACTCTCCGGACATGGAATCGGGCGAGCGGCCCGCGCCTCTCCAGAGTTTCCAGGCAAGCGCGGGACAACCTCGTGGAGTATACATTTTTAAAATCCACAGATCAAAGCCTGTTTAATAGCGTTTGGGCGTTGGCGATCAATTTCTGGTTGCCGGGCTCGTTGCGGGAAAGGTCGAGAAACATTTCCAGGCGCCGTTTCGCCAGGCTCGGCTTCTCCTCCCGGTAATGGATTCCCAAAAAATAGTGGGCGAGGGCGAACTTCGCGTCGATCTCCAGGGCTTTTTCCCATTCGCCCATGGCACGGGCGGCATCTTTTTCCGCCGCATAGGCCAAACCGAGGTACAACCGCACTTCCTTGTCCGCGGGTTGCCGGGCCACGACTTGTTGCAAATGGGCCGCCGCCCTGCCGGCCTGGCCCGTCGAAATATAAAGCTTGGCGAGGGCGACGTCTCCAAACAAGTAGTGGGGATTGATATCGAGGGCCTTTTTGTAGGCTGTTTCGGCGGCGGCGGTCTCCTGCCGGGCCATATGCGTATTCCCCATATTGAGATAAGTCAAAACGTGCTCCGGGTCGAGATCGAGGACCTCCTGGTACCGTTCCAGGGCCTTGTCATAATCCTCCCGCCGGAACTCCTCCAAAGCCTCGTCCAACAACCGGTCGATTCGCGCGTTGCGCTTGATCTCGGCCACCTGGCTTTCCGACCGCCTGGCGGACAGGATCTCGTCCAGAGCGCGCTTTTGACTCTCCGGCGCCAGCGAGTCGAAACGCGCGATTTCCGGATCGATCCTCACGAACGGGGCAATCTGGCGGACAAGGACGCCGCGCTCGTCCTTGTATATGTATTCCGGGGCGCCGAATTCGAGCAGGGCGTTGTCGTCCGTGTGGATGGGCGCGTCGCCGGCGAACCGGAGCAGGCCGTCGCGGTCCATGATCATGAGGCTCATGAGGTCGCGCGCCGAATGGATGCCGATCCGGCGGAGATCCCTGCCTTTTTCCGGGTCGGCCAGCAAAGCTTCCGTCGCCTCGAAGGGCAACCGGGGCCGTTCGGCGGAGCCGATCAGCAGATAGTCGTCGCCCACGATCGATTCCCACATGGTGACAAAGGGGAACGCCATGCCGAAGGTCTTGGCGACGGACTTGAAATTCTCCGGGGACATGTTGGTGTGCACCCAGATGCACATGATCCCGCCGGGGTTCAGCCGGTCCCGCGCCATCTCGAAGAAGTCCCGCGTGAACAGGGCGCCCACCCCGGATATCCACGGGTTGGACGGTTCGGAAATGATCACGTCGTAGGTCCCCCCGCCCAGCGCCACATGGTTTCTGCCGTCCTCGACGATCAGACGGAGACGCTTGTCGTCGAGGGCCCGATGGTTGAACGGGGAAAAATAACGCGAGCCCTCGATGACCTCCGGGGAGATTTCGACGAGGTCGATCGCCTTCAGCGGAAACTGTTCCGCGGCCCCCAGGGTTATGCCGCTCCCCTGCCCGATGACCAGCGCGGACTGGGGATTGCGGTGCAACATCAGGGGAAGGTAACCCGACAGGAGTTGCGTCCGCATGTCCGACGCCAGCGAGGCGTCGGTCTTGCCGTTGACCCGCAGGAAAATGTTGCCCGTGATGGCCAGCTCGGCGGTCACCGTGGTGTGGATGCCCTCCTTGTAAAACAGGATCTTGTTTTTCTTCTCCACCGCCGCGTCGAGGTCGCCGATCCGGTACGGCATGTAGGACCCGCTGGAAATCACCGCCTTGTCCCAGGACGGCACGGCGTTGCCCCCCCAGGCGCAGGCGGCAAGGGCCAGGGGGAGGACGTACAGCTTCGCGTTCGCCGAGAGGCCGGGGCACAAGGACAACAGCGCCGCGCCAAAGACGGCGTTGAGCAGGATGGCGCACAGGATGGCGTTCTGCACCCCCAGCCACGGGATGAGGACGAACCCTCCCAGGAAAGAACCGAAAATGGCGCCTATGGTGTTCGACGCGTAAACCTTCCCCACGTGCCGTCCCAGGGTGGACAATCTCCGCGCCGCCAGCTTGACGACGATGGGGAATTGCGCCCCCATGAGAAACGTGGGAACAAACAGGAGGGCAAGGATGACCAGGAAGTTCGACCACTGGACCGTGGCGAACTCCAGCTTCCAGTTCCGGTAAACCCATTGGTTGAAGAACGGGACCTTCCCGAGGAACGGCAGGGCCAGCAAGGCCGAAACGCCGATCGACATCTGGAGGACCCCGAAGGTTTTCAGCAAATCGCGGAACCGGTGGCAGATTCTCGAAAATACCGCCGTGCCCAGGGCGAGCCCGACGATGAACGTCGTCAGGATGAGACTGAACGCGTACACGGAGGACCCGAGGACCAGCGAGAAAATCCGGTTCCAGGCCACCTGGTATATCATGGCCGACAAACCCGAGACCCCGAAACAAAAAAGGACGAAAGGGATTTTCCCGGCGACGGCCTCTTGCCGCGCGGGCGTCTCGGGTTCCGGGCCGTCGGCGTACGCGAGACGGCGCCCCCTGAAGAACATCAAGACGATTCCGGCGATGGCCAGGTTGGCGAAAGCCGCCAGACGGATGGTCGTCCCCACGCCCCACAGGCGCATGAAGACAAACGCGCTGGCCCACGCCCCCAGCGCCGCGCCAAACGTGTTTATGGCGTACAACCCGCCAACGTCCTTGCCGACGAACTCGGCGTCCTCCGAAACGAATTTACCGAGGACGGGCAGGGTGGCGCCCATGAACGCCGCGGGGACCAGCAGTATGGCGCCACAGACCAGAAACCGGAAAAAGCTTGCCTGCGCGTAGGCGTTTTGATAATGCAGATAAATCCATTGGAACAACGGCGAGGCCCCATGAATGATGGCTGGGGCCAACAGGCAGTAGACGCCTATGGCCGCCTCCAACGCGGCGTAGACGAGCAACGGTTCGCTCTTGCGGTCGACGGTCCTGCCGCCGAGGTAACTGCCGAGGGCGAGGCCGCCCATGAAGGCGGTGAGGACGGTGGCGATGGAATAGTGCGTATTGCCGATGACGAGGGTCAGCAGACGCGTCCAGACCACCTCATAAACAAGGCCCGTGGAACCGGAAATGAGGAAGAAAAGAAAAACCCAAAGTCTGGAACGCGAATTCTTCAAAGCGGTTGTTTCGGATCGCGAAACGGGTTAACGGAAAACGGCCGGGAAAACGCCCCGGCGGATTGCCGGGAAGGAAGTATTAAGATCGGCGAAAAACACAATAGCGCGCTCGAAGCGCAAAACCGGCTTTTTTATCCAGTATAGTCTTTTTTAGAAAGACCGCATCGGAATCCCACGATGCTGTCCTTGCGGCCGGGTTGAGCGGCGAAACGCTTGGCGGAGCGGACGTCCGTTTTCCTGGCGTCCCAGGAACCGCCGCGATAAACGCGGGTCTTGCTTTCCTCGGCTCCCGGGGGATTGATCATGGGGGAGCGCTCGTAATAAAACTGGTCGTATAGGTCCTCGACCCACTCCGACACGTTTCCGGCCATGTCGTAAACCCCATAGACGCTCCTTCCCATGGGGAAACCGCCGACGGGGGCCATGAACTCATAGCCGTCCGCGAGGCCGGAGATGTTCGTCCTTTGGGCCAGGAACTCGTTTCCCCAAGGGTACGTGAGCCCGCGCGTGCCGCGCGCGGCCTTTTCCCATTCGGCCTCGGTCAGCAGGCGCTTCCCCGCCCACGTGCAATAATTGACCGCGTCGTGCCAGGACACCCCGACCACGGGATTATTGGGCGTTTCCAGGACCTTTTCGTCTCCCTGGAAAAAAGGAACGGAGGGTTTGGCATACCCGGTAGCCTCGCGGTACCGGCCGTAATCCTTCACGGAGACCTCGAACTTGTCCGCGTAAAACGCGTCCAGGTAGATTTCCTGCTGAGGCTTTTCGTCCAAATCGCCTTCCAGCGAGCCGCGCGTGAAAACGCCCTCGGGGACCAGGACCATCTCCCGCCCGTCGCCACCGGAGACCGTTTCGTAAACGCTGAAATCCCGGTTGTCCTCGACCGCCACCTGCTTCTGGCCGGCGTCCATCTTCCGGACTTTCTCGTCATATTCGATGGACTTGTTAATTTCCCAAACAATGAGGAACACGAACAGGATCGCCACCACAAAACAGGTTGCCACTCCGACCAATAATGTTCTATTGTTCATAGACGCGAGCGAGAATAAAAAGGAAGGCTCTAAATGGGGTTTAGGATTCGATCATGTTCGCGAAAAATCGATTATAAGGATTCTCGCGTATTTAAAGCAATAAGATTCTGGCGGGGAAAACGCGCTTCGAATCGATGCCCGCCCCATTGCGGCCGTCCCTCGCATACCGGATCGGACGCTTGGAATTTTCGGCTTTTTCTTTAACGCCCCAACTCTTTTCAAGGTGAAAAAACATGGACCTGTTAGCCGTCAAGGACGCCGCATTGTCTTATTTGAAACCGGTCTCCAGGGAAATCATGCGCTGGTTCCGGGCGGATTTCCAAGTCGAGAAAAAAGCCGATCAAAGCCCCGTCACCATAGCGGACAAGCGGGCGGAGGAGATGTTGCGCAAAAAAATTTCCAGGGATTTTCCCGGCTTCGGGATCATCGGCGAGGAGTTCGGGAACGAGAACGCCTCCGCCGAGTGGGCCTGGACGATCGACCCGATCGACGGGACGCGCTCCTTCGTCCGCGGACTGCCCCTGTTCGCCACCCTCCTGTCGCTTCTCCACAAAGGCGAACCGGCGCTGGGGATCGCGTCCCTGCCCGCCCTGGGAGAAACGGTCTGGGCGGTCAAGGGCCGCGGGACGTTCTGCGGCGGCCGCCGGCTGAAAGTCTCGTCCCATGAGGACCTGGCCGGGGCGACCGTGGCGACCGCGGACCTCTATTGCTTCGAGGAAAAAAAATGCATGCGGCTTTTCAACGCCCTCAACCGGGAAGCGGCGCTGGTCCGCACCTACCCCGACGCGTTCGGGCACCTCATGGCCGCGCGCGGCGCGGTGGACGTGATGGTGGACCCGTGGGCCTACGTTTGGGATTTCGCCCCGTGCAAAATCCTGGTCGAGGAGGCGGGCGGGCTGTTCGCCAATTTCACCGGCGATAAAGGGAGCGTCTCCGAGGGAACGGCGATCGTGGGGAACCCCAGGCTGGTCAAAAAAGTGCAGAAAATCTTTCGCGAAAAAAAGAACGGCGGCGCCCGCTGACGCCGGAAACCGTCATATCGATTGCCTGCCCGCGAAACCCGCGTCGATATCGTGCCAGTAGCGGATCTCCTTTTCGGGCATCTTCCAGCACAGGAAAACTTCCCGGCCGTCGCGGATCGACGGGAAATCCACCAACCCGTTCTCGACCCCCTTCAGAACGCACCCCCGGGACTCGAGATCGGAACTCAACCGCGTGTATTGCACAGCCACTCTCAGGTAACCCGCCCCCTGCGCGCTCCCGCCATTGAAGCGCGCCTTTTTCCAGGCGTTCTTGACGTCGGGGAAATTTTCGTTCAACTCCGCCGTCAGCTTTTGCAGATGGGGGATATCCTTCAACAGCCGGGGCACCAGGGAGTTGGCCTCTTCCAACGTGAAAAACTTTTTAAAAGACATCGAACCTCGCCAGTCAACTCGGATTCTAACGATCGCAACGCCACACGGCGTCCACCCGCATCGATACCGACTACCGATAATAAAATATAATTCGCCGGCGATTTAGTCAAGAAACCAGCGCACAATTCCCCGCGGGTTCCCGGCCCCCCTCTCCTCTCAAGTCCACCATTTGCAATAACAACGAGTTATCAAAACCCTGGCTACCCGGGCCCCGCTTTTTGACGCAGACGGTTGAATTTCGAGCGTTTTTTTGCAACTGAACCCCTGGCCAAAACCTCCCCGAAGCGTTTTTTTTAATTGACAAACGGGCGTTAAGATTATAAATTTCCGCAATCGAGAGTATCCACGGAAACACTTTCAAATGCCCTCGCAAAGGGACCAGGGTTTTGGTGGGAGGTGGAATTCGGAATTTGGGCAATTTAAAGAGGTCGGGATTATTTTAACCTTATTAATTGCAAACTTTTCAAGGGGAGGCACGGAATGAAAAAGTCAGTCGCATTCGCAACCGTAATCGCTTTAGCAGGTTTCATGTTTATGGGCTCCTCGCCGGCCCAGGCGGACGAAATTCTGCCCGGCTCATACAGCCAGCAGGACCAGAGCGTCATGGGCGGCATTCGCAACTCGATCGTGGACATGGGAGCCGCCGCTCGCGCCGCGACCGACAGGACCAACGTCCGCTCCCGCGCGGACATGTCCAGAAGCAGTTCTTCTGGCGTCAACGTTGACTTTCAGTTCGGCTCTTCCCAGTCCGAGCAATCCTGGAAGGCCGTAAAGACCCCCGATAAGGCTCCCGTCCCCGGCTTGGTGGCTGGCGACTGTCGCGGCGACAACTCGAGCGACGCTTACCGGAAGCAGATGGGTCAGAGCCGCGAAGGCTTCATGAAAGAGGCATTGATTCCCAACAGCGACTGTGGCGAATATCATCCTACTTTGAAATAATCGCTTTAAAGGGAGGGAGTGCGTTATCCATCCTGAGTATTCGACGGTTTAGGTTTCGAAAGCCGGTAGGACCAAATCCTACCGGCTTTTTTCTTTTTCGCGCAACTTCTCCGGCTTCCCTCCCTGCCATGGCGGTCAAGAGAATTTCCTTAAAAAAATACCCCCTGCTGAGTTTTCCCGTCCAAAACCCCATAGACCTCACCCGGCTTCCGTCCGGCAAAAGCTTCCAGGTCCAGGACTCCAATTTCATACTGCAATTTCTTTTCACCGGGAGGGACTTGTACGGGGTCATATTCAAGCGCGACAAACGCTTCGGCATCCGCATGCGTTGGTGTTTTTTCCGCAATTGCGAGGAAAGTCCCCACGATTATTATGTGACTCTGGCCGAACCCTACTCTCCCCCTTTCGAGGAAGGCTATTTCACCGTCAAATTCCCGCCAGGACTCCAATACGAATTCCAGGGACTGGAGTTCTTCACGCCCAAATAAATCCGGGCCATCGTCGCGCAATTTTCCCGGGCGCCGGCCGTATCGCGGACAAACTTTGCTATAATTTAATTGTCTGCCATTATTCCAGGGAGAACCTTATGCCTGACGAACGATTCATCGACAATGGAAACGAAACCGTCACCGACAACAAAACGGGCCTGACGTGGTCCAGGAAGGATTCCCGGCAGATCGCCGGGCGGTGGATGCATCTGGAGAAAGCGGAGAAATGGATCGGGGAAATGAATTCGGCGAAGTTCGGGGGGTACGACGACTGGCGGGTCCCGAAATTGGAGGACATCAAAACCATTTTCGACAAAAGTTTCTCCAACCGCGACTTCGGCAAGAGCGAGATCCATCTGCCTTCCATTTTCGAGCCGGGATGCGCCGACAGCGCCTGGACGGACACTGTCAACGCCGACCGGGCCATGATGTTCAGCCTGGTCAAGGGGCGGTCCAGTTGGATCAACAAGCTGGGGGACGGGCCTTTCGCGGTGCGCCCGGTCCGCGGCACGCGTGGCGAGCGGCCGTAGGGGGATACGGATCAAGCCCGCGAATTGTAAATCAGCCAGACCGCGGTGGCGATCAGGATCCCCGCGAAGATCCGCTTGAACATTTGGTCGGAGATCTGCTCCAAAAGATAAGGTCCCATCTGCGCGCCGAGGATCCCCCCGCCCGCCAGCAACAACCCAGTTTTAAAATCGACGTGCCCTCCCAACCGGTAGTGGGCCGCCAGCGAGGAAACGGCGACCGACAGGATAAATACGAACGAGGTGCCGACGGAAACAGGGGCTTCTTTCCCCAGATAAATCAGCAGGGGAACGACTAAAAAACCTCCTCCCAAACCCGAAACCGACGCAAGGACGCCGATCGCGATCCCCGAAATAATGAGCAAGGTCAAGGCATTTCCCCTCCATCAATGAATTTTTCTTCAAGGCCGCCGGTCGCGCCCCTGGCTGGCGCAAAGTAAAGAAGCGGATTTTTTCCGTTCATCGGCTATCCCCGATTGGGCGATTTTAAAGCAAAACCCGCGAGGAATGCCATCGATAAAAAAAATTCCCGTCGTTTTATCGTTTCGGACGCGCATCGGTTATATTAAAATCAGGGCGGCTGAAATGGGGGTCGGCCCCGCGTTTTTGCCGTAACCCGCCGGAACGTTCTTGACGTCGAACCGCCCCTTATTCACCCCGGACCGTTCAACGAAACAGCGTCTGCCGTAAAATTCTCGCGAATGGAGACAACGTATGCCAGAAACGGTAAAACTCGTTTATCAGGGTAAAACGTATGAACTGCCCGTCGTGGAAGGGACCATGGGAGAGAAAGCGATCGACATCGGCGCCCTGCGTTCCTCCACCGGCCTCATTACCTTCGATCCCGGATACGTCAGCACGGGAAGTTGTAAGAGCAGGATCACCTTTCTGGACGGCGAAAGGGGCGTTCTCTATTACCGCGGAATCCCCATCGAACAACTGGCCGAGAAAAGCAATTTCATCGAAACGGCTTTTCTACTCATCTACGGGCGCCTGCCCGAAAAGGCCGAGATGGATTATTTCAACTATCACGTCATACACCACTCGATGGTCCACGAGTCGATCAAGAAATTCTACGACGGTTTCCCGAACAATTCCCACCCCATGGCCGTTTGCAGTTCGGTGATCGGTTCGCTGGCGACTTTCTACCAGGACCAGTTGAGCGTGCGCGACGAACGGGAGATCGAGATCGCCATCCATCGATTGATGGCGAAACTCCCGACCATCGCCGCCTACAGTTACAAGAAATCCATCGGCCAGCCATTCCCCTACCCCGACAATACCATGAGCTACACCAGCAACTTCCTGAAAATGATGTTTTCCACGCCCTGCGAACCCTACCATGTGGAACCCATCGCGGCCAAGGCGCTGGACATCCTGCTGATCCTGCACGCCGACCACGAACAGAACTGCTCGACCAGCACGGTCCGCTTGGTGGGGAGCACCATGTGCAACCTGTACGCCTCCATCTCCGCCGGGATTTACGCCTTGTGGGGCCCCCTGCACGGCGGCGCCAACCAGTCGGTCATCGAAATGCTCCAGACCATTTACGACGACGGCGGCAACGTGGGCAAGTACGTGGACAAGGCCAAGGACCCGAACGATTCGTTCCGCCTGATGGGCTTCGGCCACCGGGTCTACAAGAACTTCGACCCCCGGTCCAAAATCATCAAGAAACTCGCCGACGAGGTGTTGCAGGAGCTGGGCGTCCGGGAACCCCTGCTGGAGCTTGCCCTGGAACTGGAGGAGATCGCCCTCAAGGACAGCTACTTCCTGGAGAAAAAACTGTACCCCAACGTCGATTTCTACTCGGGGATCATTTACAAGGCGTTGAACATACCGGTCAATATGTTCCCGGTGATGTTCGCCATGGGCAGACTGCCGGGCTGGATCGCCCAATGGAAGGAGTTTCAGGAGGACCCGGAGTTCAAACTGGGACGCCCGCGCCAGATCTACATCGGGGACACCCGGAGAAATTACGTGCCCATGGAAAAAAGACAAAGGCGGACGCCCGATCCGGATTGACAAGACCTGGGCGGGCGGCCCCAAACTCCGTCTCTTTTCTTCTTGACCGGGCTCAGGCGGGCTCTATGGTGCAGGTGAAGGGGTATTTCTCGACCGCGGCGGCGGTATGCACCTGTTCGACCTTGAACTCCGCGACCTCCAAAGGGAGCGTGGCCACGTGCGCGGCCCCGGTGTGGTGCACTTCGTACATCAGTTTTTCGGCGGTCTGGTAGTCCTTGCCGAACACCTTGATCAGCATACGCACCACGAACTCCATGGTGGTCACCTCGTCGTTCCACATGATCACCTTGTAGAGAGGCAGGTAATCTTTTTCGGTCCTTTCCCCAACTTCGCGGTCAAGGTCCGGCTTAAAAGGCAGAGTTTCTGTTCCCATAACGACTGCAATACCATTGTTTTCCCGGCTGTTCGTCAAAAAGAACCGGCGGCGGTTTTCGATGCATCCAAATTAAACGGAAGTCTGGCAATTTAATGTTATATTAGATAAGAGGATTTTTTTTTTCAATTCTTTTATTTTTCGATCGCCCAATTATGAACGAGCTTTCGAGAAGATGCGTCCCGCGCCGTTTTTCCCTTCTCCGTCAAAACCTAGCCGCCCTCATGGTCGCGCATTTCCTGGCTTTCTCCGGGGCGGCCAAACCGGCTTGGGCGGATCCGGCCCCAGCCTCGCCCGCCAATGACGATTTCCTGGGACTTTACGATGCCTTCGAACCCAGGGGCGACATCCGCCGGTTCGACGGCGAAACCCTTCATTACGACATCAGCTTCCTCTGGTTCGACAAGGCGGCCACCGCCGCAGTCAGCTTTTATAAAATCGACGGACAATACCAGGCGCTCCTGGTGGCCGAAACCAAGGGGTTCGTGGGATGGTTCACCTCCTACCGGAAACACGTCTACAGGTCCACGTTCGATATCGTGGACAACGGGGAACGGCTACGGTCCAACAAGTTCGAACGAGAGGTCGTCATCGGGGACACCGCGGAGAAAACAACCCACGCGCTGGATTACGCGGAACGGAAACACAGCTGGAGCGCCTTCAAAAACGGGGCCTTGGTCAATAAGGGGACGGAGGACATCCCCCCGGACATGTATTTCGACGACATCCTCGCGGCTTTCTACAATTTCCGCAATAGCATATACGGGAAACTCGCCAAAGGCGCGTCGTTCAAGATCAGCACCATCCCCGAGAAAGGGGTCAAGGAGATTTCCATTTTCATAAAAACCGAACGGGAAGAAGAGGAGGCCCGGGTCCAGCAGGTAAGAAAAAAAGCGGAAGAGCTTTTACTGCGAGTGATCGTTCCGAAGGAACTGTTCAAAACCAAGACCGGGGAATTGCTCTTCTGGAGCTCGAAAAACTATATCCCCCTGGAAACCACGGTGGTCGATTATGTTATGCTGGGCGACCTGCACGCCCGTTTCGCCAGGCGGACTGCCTCGAAATCCGCGCCCGTGGGGTTAATGACCTTGAATGAAAGCGTAACTCGGCAATAACGGCGCCGCGCAAACCCGCCGGGACCGGGCGTCAAACGTCATAAACGGGCAAAGGCGGGTCTCTCCAAATGTTCACCTCGGTCGTCTCGTCCAAGGTCACCTCGCCAAAGACGACCGCGTAAGGCGGGGCGCCTTCGTTTTCATAGTCCACGATCATTTTTTTGATGTTCCACCGGCCCTGCTCCGGACCGACGAGCGTCAAGCTGTGAGCAAAACTGTTGACCTCGAACCCGCCTTCCAGAATCTGGCCGGCCTCCGGACTCCCTTTAACGTTTTCCAAGGGCAAGGTATGGCTGTTGATGCTGAATTTGACGGGGCCTTGCGTTCCAGGGTCCCCGGTTTCGATTTTGATCCGGAAGTTTCTCAGCTTCGGCATGTCAACCTCGCGAAAAATAGGGGTTCAATCCGGCGGCATGATCGGTCTCGTCGTAGATCGCCCCGACCATGGGCACGGCTTTGCGGAAGGAATTGCGAATGCCCATCTTGAGGGTGACGTCGGCCGCGCTACACCCTTGACATCCGCCGCCCATCTGAATGGTGACGGCATTGCCCTTGACGCCGATCAGGGCAATGCGTCCGCCATGTCCGGCAACGCCGGGATTGACCTCGGTATCGATCACCCGCTGAATGTCCGCGCGGATGTTTTGTTCCGAGGGCATTCCCCGGACGACCTTTTCGGCGATGACCGGCGCCCCGCAACCCAGGACCCCCCGGATGGCCGCGCCCACCTCCCTGGCAAGAGGAAGCCAGTCCGTCGCGCTCTTATCGACGCGGGTCACGGTGACCGTCGAATCGTGCACCAGGACGCTTTCCACCCCGTCCACGCTGAATAGCGCCTCGGCCAGGGCCGACCCCTCGGCGCTTTCGAAGTTGGGAAACCACCAGGAATGTCCCGCGAACAACGGGCGGTTGACCATGAAAACGCACTGCTCTTTATTGGCCGCGGGTTGGGCCTTGATTAAAACCGCGTCCGCGCCCGGCGCATCCGAACCGGAATCCACCGCGAGGACCGGGGCCTGGACCACCGCGCGCTTCAAAGGCTTCGCGGGAACCGGGTTTGTAGGCGGGGCGACAACCGGAGGCGATTTTTCCGCCGCCGGACTTTTTGCGCTTGTGCCGTCGCCGGTTTTATTGATTTCCGCGGATGACGCGGTTTTGGATCTGTTGGCGGAAAGTATGCCGATCAAGGTTCTCATCATCGCGGTCACAATGGGTCTCCCGAAAAGTTTTACGACTAAAGCAGTCCCATTATGGATGCACTACAGGCTGAAAAAGTCGCAATAATTATTTTCGGTAAAGGTCTGTTTTCGCTTCGCAATGGA
>JACRGP010000120.1 GCA_016217765.1 Nitrospinota bacterium
GACTTCTTCTGGGGCAAAATCCACCCCCATGGATACAATTATGGCCTGGCGGCCGTCGCTTTCCATGGTCCGGAAAAGATATCCGGACTCGCTGAAATCTTGAGCGCAGAGGATGGGGTTGAAATCAATACCGCAGATTTCGCCCGTATATTCGCCGCCGCATGATTTTTTTACCAAATCGGCTTCCTTTTTGGCCGCCGCCCGCAGAAAGGTTTTAGTGAACAGGCGGGCATAGCCGGCATCCTTTTTTGCGTAAGGGGTCCCAAGAACATAGCCGACTATATTGCCGTCTTGATCGGCGCGGCGAAGAAGATCGTCGAGCGTTTTTTCGGCGGACGTCCGGGCCACATGAAAGGGTTCCAGTTTGGATGGTTGACCTTTGCTTTCCGCCGAGGCCGAACCCACGCCGAGGACAACAGCCATTAGCGATAGGGACAACAGGGCGATTTTGACCTGCATTCTTGCAACACGACCCAGGACGGCGCGGACCTCCCTGTCAGCCGTTTGGCACAACCATGTCATGAGCTTCAAAGGCCGGACCCTCCAGAGTTATGGGCGATAGATTGCGTAAGGCGGCTTGAACGCTCTGTAGTCGGGGCCTGGCCATAAACCATCGGTCCGCCTGGGTTGCTTGAAATCGGAGACCCATTGTTCCCCATTATACATTTGTATATGGCCATCGGGATGCTTGCCGTTTTGGGGCGGTTGAAAAACGGCGATATCGCCTTTTTGGGGCTTATACATGGGCGGCGGAGTCGGCGTTAATTTTTCAAAGTAATTATCAAGATAGGGGTCATACAAATAGGCAGGTATGGGCGCCTTTTCAAGCTTAACACCCCCGGCTTCGATTGCCAACCTTACAAATTTTGCGCATTCGCCTTTCTCCCCCCTGGGTCTGGGTTTCGGTAGCGCGTTTTCGTTAAGATGGTTTACGGCATCATCAATATTCATACGTGTCCAGCGGCCCCGAGGATCGCGCGGCTGATTCGGGTCAAAGTTAGCTTTGGAGGCGGGTTCCGTATAGCCGCCGATTTCCCGTTGTGGCTCATGACCGTAATATCGATCGAGAGCGGCGGACAATTTCCGCAGGTTCCACTGGATGTCCATGGTTATTTCTTCAAGACTTCGATTGACGTTTTTTTCACGTTCCATTGGTTTTCTCCCAAGGTTAAAAAAGTTTGGATAATGAAACATCCCCCCTATATATGGCGAACCGCTCAAGGGAGTAAAGCGGTAACCGTTTGTCGAATAACGGGTTTCGGCCATAAATGGTGAGGTAGTGGGGGGGGGGGGCGAAAAGGAGCGGAAACAGCCTGAGGAGCCGGGGAACGCCCCGGAGCGGCGGCGTATCGCCGCGGACAGTCCCGCCTCGCGCTTGCGCCGAGGCGGTGTTGCCTCCGGGCGCTTGCCCGGCCCTCGACAGGCGTTATTCGCCATCCGGGTCGAGCATCATCGAGGGTAATCCAAGTCTGGCTAGTTCGCTCCGGCGCGGCCGTCGGAATGACGGCAAAAGACCATAAAATAGTTTTTCAGCGTCCTGCCAGCCCCAGCTGGTGACGTTTCAGTTGGCGTCCTTGACGCACCGGAACCCGAAAAGCTTGTTTTGCGCCGACGGAACCAAATGGTTTTTTCGCGTTCACTTTTGTGGTCTCCTGTCTGATTTTTTTTGCGAGTTGCCGGGTCGATTTATGGCGAGGGATACGAAAGGACATGCAAAACGCCGCTACTTTCAACAGGTTTCGCGTTGTGTCTATTTTGGCGCTCATTTTGCTATTTTACTCTTGAGTTGAAAATTGAAATTCATCGTAAACTGTTCGGCAAAAAGGGGGCGCGCCATGAAAGTGGAAAGAAGATCGTTTATCAACCCGGCGATTGTCGCGGTTTTGGTTTTTTACGTTTTTCCCGGTTTTGGAGTTTTCGTCGCGCCTGCCCATTCTCAACTGATAGGGGTGGATTCGGCCGCGACCAGCGGGACGACTTCCGACACGGTCGCTTACATCTCCGGTTCGACCACCGTTGTCACCACTACCGACTCCTCCATCAGCGCCAACATTTCCGGCTCCACCACGACCGTTGCCTCTCCGGACGGATCCGAAGGCGGCGCTATCTCCACCGACGGTTCCGGCTCCGCGGATTCGGGGACCGGGACTTCGGGAAGTTCCGGGAATCAATTCAACAGCCGCGATCGATTGGTCGCGACGTTGCTGGGAACGTCGGCCGGAACAACCGGGTTGTCCGGAGACGGTCTGAAAGAACAAGAGTCCGACTACGGCTCCAAAGTTCAGGCCTTGGTCGACAGCCTGAGCGACGAGCAGGTCTTTGCCTTGAACCGGTCGTTGAACAACGCGGTCCATGGCGGTTTGGCCATCGATTTCGAGGCCAACATGGAATTGCTCGAACTTGTGGTCGAGAACAATTACGACAAGCGTCAGATCAACATGTTGAGCAGGGCGCTGGAAGAAGAGGCGAAATTCAACAAGCTGGCCGAAAAGACGGGAAACGACAAGTTGTTGGGAAAAGCGGAAAGCCAGAAAGGAAAATTTTTGAAAATGATCGACAAGTTTTCCTCGTCCGGCGAGGACCCGGCTCGATCTTCCGGAACGACCATGGAAGCCAGACTGTCGGCTCGAGAAGGGGGCAGGTCGGCGGTCAGGGGGACAACGGAGGATATGATTAAAGACGCCTCCAAGGACGCGGTCAAAGGCACGGTCAAGGATTCCGTCAAAGAGGCGGCCCGCGACGCGGCCAAGGACGCGGCGAAAACCGCCGTCAAGGACGCGGCGAAAGAAGCGGCCAGGGATGCCGTGAAAGAAGCGGCCCGCGACGCGGCCAAGGACGCGGCGAAAACCGCCGCCAAGGACGCGGCGAAAGAAGCGGCCAGGGATGCGGTCAAGGAAGCCGTCAAGGTGGCCGTGAACGAGGTGAAGAGAGAGGCCCAGAAAGAAAACGCTTCGGGAAAATCGGGCAAGGGAAAGGATTGATTCGCGCCCGGCCCCGGCGCGGGCCCGAATGCCGGATGATGGCGGCGTGGTCTTTACAGGCCGCGCCGCCTTTTGTTTGCGGTCCAAGGTTGACTTACATTGTATTTCAAGTAAAATGGCCGGGTTCTTAAGCGGCTTTTATTCAAGTCAACGAAAACAACGTTTGTGAAGCGAGCGAAATGATCTTCCCTTTAAAGACATTACAAACGGGTTTGGCGCTCCTGATTTTTTTTCTTTCCGGTTCGGGCGGAGTTTGGGCGGCGGGGAACGGCAACGCTTCCCTGGCTCAAGGCCTTGAGTTTTTCCAAGCCGGGAAATACGAGGAATCCTTGAAAGCGTTCGACGCACTCCTTCAAAAAGAGCCCTCCAACGCTCTCGCTCGCTATTACCTCGGATTGAACTTGAACAAGCTCGAAAAGTTCAACGAGGCCATCGCCGCCTTTAAAAAAGCCTTGGAGTTGGACCCGCAACTGAAAGAGGCGCGCCTGAGCCTGGGAATCGCCTACTACAAAATCAAGTCCCTCGATCCCGCTTTGCAAGCGCTGAGCGCCGCCGTCGACGCCGAGCCCGGAAATGGCCCGGCCCATTTTTTTCTCGGTCTCGTTCATAAGGAAAAGGGGGAACACCAGCGGGCCGTCGATCGTTTCAAGAAGGCCGGCGAACTCGACCGGGACTTATATCAGTTGTCCTTATACAACATGGCCCTTGCTTACGAAAAGATGGGCCGGATCGACGAGGCCCGCGAAGTTGCGGCCCGCGCGGCGGAGGTGGACCGCCGATCGGGCGTCGCCAGAGATTCCCTGGCGCTTCTGGAGGGGTTGGGCGGGAAAGAGCGGGAAACCAAAAGATGGAAATTCGACGCCAGCGCGGGATGGCAATACGACGATAACGTGACCCGCGTGGAACAGGATACCGTGACGGGGAAGGCCGATTCCGCCGGCGTCTTCGAATTCAACGGGTCATACAAGCTGGTCGACGGGCCAAGATACGGACTGGAAGTCGATTACGATTTGTTTCAGAGCGTTTACGACGAATCCACGAATTTCGATTTTCAATCGCATGGCGCGACAATCGCGGGCTCTCGCGACGCGCAAGGATGGGATGCCGGAATGGATTATAGTTACAATTATTCCACCCTGGGAGGCGTCAACTTTTTGGAAACGCATACCTTGCGTCCCAGTTTCGGGTTTTCCGGCATGGAAAATTTTTACGTCGGCGCGAGCTATCTTTTTCAAGACAAAAATTTCTTCAGGCTCCCTTCTCGCGACGCGGCAAACCACTCGTTCGGGATCGACAACTTCTTCTTTTTCATGGACAGCAAAGCCTATGTCCTTCTCGGTTACCGGTTTGACCGGGAGGACGCCGCGGGTCCCGAGTTCGATTATTTCGGGCATTTATTCTCTGGCGGGGTTCAGCTTCCCCTGCCGCTCGATAGCAAAGCGCGGATCGCTTACAAATATAATCTTCGCGATTATGAACACATCACCCCCAGTATCGGAGAAAAGCGGCGAGACGACAAACAGACGCTCAAGTTAACGCTGACCAAAAAGGTTTTCCCGTTTTTGAGCCTGAAAATGGATTACGAGCACATTATCAGCGACTCCAATCTTTCCTCGGTGGATTTTACGCAAAACGTCGTTTTCCTGGGGTTGGTTTTTTCCCAGTAGCCGTTTTCGCCCCGCGCGGACACCTCCCGTTTGTTTCCGTCAGTCGCCCGGCTGACGGGCGTCCTTGACGCACCGGAACCCGAAAAGCTTGTTTTTCACCGACGGGACCGAGGCGTTCCGGTAGGTCAGCCGCGTGTCGTCCGGGACGCTCATCCAGTGGCCGCCGCGCACGACCTTGTACTGTCCCTTTTTCGGCCCGCGCGGGTTTTTCTTCGCGGAAAACAGGTAATATTGCGCCCAATGCCAGTCCTGGACCCACTCCGCGACGTTCCCGGACAAATCGTAAACGCCGTGGTCCGATTTGCCCGCCTCGAAGGAACCCACTGGCAGGGGTTTCTTGAATTCGTCGTTGAAGTTCAGCTTGGATTTGTCCGGCGGATCTTCCCCCCAGGGGTAGGTGACCGGTTTCTTTCCCCGCGCGGCTTTTTCCCATTCCGCCTCGGTGGGCAGGCGTTTTTTGTTCCAGGCGCAATAGCGCTCCGCGTCGGTCCAACTGACCCCGACGACGGGTTGCCTGGGGTCGTTCAGCTCCGGATCTTCCCAGAAGCGGGGTTTCTCATGGTTGGCGGCTTCCAGGAATTTCCGGTAGTCGGCGTTGGTGACTTCGTAAAGATCGATATAAAACGCGTCGATGTCCACCTCATGGGCGGGGTCTTCCGGTCCCAGCGTGTGACGGTCCGGGTTGAGTATGTCCGTAGGATCCATCTGGATTTCCATCAACGATTTTTTGCTCCCCATTTCATAAACCCCGCCGGGGATGAAGGCCATTTTGTCGGCAGAGAGGGCTGGGTCCGCCGCGGACGGCGACGCACGGACGTTTCCGCCCCAGAGCGCGAGACACGCCGCCGTCAGGAAAAATGCGTTTAATATCCGGGGATTCCGTAACGTTCGTGTATTTCCAGTTTTTGCCAACAAGGTTGAAAAGCCTCCAGTTTGACGGTGAAAGAATGAGGATTATAGGCGCGGGAAGCGGGAATATCAAGTCCATCCGGCAGGAATTGGACGAAGTCCTGCCTGGATATGGCGAGTGCGCCAGGCCGGAAAGCGCCGCCCTCCCAAAACTTCCGCGATCGGGGGGTTGACAAACGATGTCCGGCGTATTATATTATATTCGATAGATATGAAACAATCGAACTTGGCGGACATCTTCAAGGCGCTTTCCAACCCGCAAAGGCTGGCCCTTTTCGAGCTGATCTACCGCGGTTTTAAAAAGCAGGGGAAATCCGGCGTTGCGGAGGAGGCCGAACCGTGTTGCCGGGGCGTCGAAAAGGCGTTCACGTTTGCGTGCGGATGCTTGAAGCTGTCCCGCTCGACGATCTCCCATCACCTCAAGGAACTCCAGAACGCCGGACTGATCGTCTGCGTACGTAGGGGGCAGAGCCATTACTGCGAGGTCAATGCCAAGGCGGTCGAAGCCGCGCGGAGCTTTTTGAAATGATTTTTTTTTATGCCTCGAATGTTCGATAGTATTAAAACTATGGAATAGTTGAAGGGAGGGATGCCCGCGCCGATCTATTAGGAATATCCGAGGGTCTTTGTAAAATAGAACTTCAGCCATGGAGGACGATATGTTTGATGGTTGCCAGAGTTTGTGTTCGGAATTCATGAGAAACCGGCTTGACGTTAAAATGGAGGAAACGAAGGAGGGGATTCGGATCGACTTGAAACCCAAGGATCCCGCGAAAGTCAAACCGTTCCAGGAGGCGATCAAGAACTGGAAGGAGTTTTGCGCATGTGAATGCTGTTAGCGCGCCTGACAATATGAGGTTCGTTCATTCTCTTTCCCCCTTCCTCTCCCCGCCAGCATGACGCTGGACCCGGTGGGCTTGACTCGGGTGGCGGACGACGGTCATCGAAGGCAATCCAAGCCTGACCATCCCGCTCCGGCGCGTTTCCCCGGTCGCGGGAGGGGAGGGGGCGCTTGCCCAAGGCGCTGACGTATCGCCCGGAATATAATGATTATTGACACTTTATTGGAATCATAATAGAATCGATCATCGCAAAAAAAATCGCCTAACGTTTTAGGGAAAGTCGCTTGCTCCTTCGATGGGACGCCGCGTTTTTGGATCCGGACAGGCTCAAGGACCTTGGAATAACAGGTTGGAGGTTATGGACAAGCCGAAAAAAGAACCCATCCTGATCAGCCAGCGGCAGGATTACAGGCTGTGCTTGAACTGCGGTTTTCCCAACCGGAATTCCGATACCCATTGCATGTATTGCAATGCCGGCCTTTTTGAAGACACCGGGTTGTTTTCCTGGATCAAGCAGACCTATTACATCCTGCGGTGGCGCTGGCAACTCAAGCAACACCGGGAAAAACGCCATACTTCCGGCAAAGAGCGCCTTTCGTTATGGAAAGGGGTGGGGTTTTTCTTGCTGGGCGCGGGGCTGAGCGCCGCCGGCGTTTATCTGTTTGCCCGCGCCCTCGCCGAGAAGTCTTTTTCCAACGGCTTGATGTCGGTCCTCTTCTTTTTCTACGGTTTTTTCACCCTTAAAACCTTGTTGAGTAAAAAGTA
>JACRGP010000121.1 GCA_016217765.1 Nitrospinota bacterium
AGGCCGTCTCGTCATCGACAACGGCCGGAAGGAGAGGGAACTGGCGTTTGACTCCTGGCTGGAAGGGAGGGAGAAGGGCTACACCCACTACAAGGCCCCGCCGCGAGAGGCGGGAACCAAAATGCTCAAGATCCAGGACAAGCTGTGGATGTACACCCCGCAGACCGACCGGAAGATATTGATCGCCGGCCACCTCCTGCGCCAGTCGATGATGGGGAGCGACCTGTCCTACGAGGACATGCTGGAAGACACCAAGTTGAGTTCCGCCTACGACGCCAAGGCGGAAAAAGTCGAGGACGTGGACGGATTCCCCAGTCTGGTCCTGCATCTCACGGCGCATGACGAGACCATTACCTACCAAAGCCGGCGGGTGTGGACCGACCCGCAGAAGAAAATCATCCTGCGCGAGGAGCGTTACGCCAAAAGCGGGATGTTGTTGAAGGAGGTGGCTTTTTCCGAGTACGCCCCGATCAAGGGCCGTCTGTTCCCCCGGAGCCTGACGTTCCGCGACATGCTCAAGGAAAACACGCACACGACCTATTATTTCGACGTCATCGAGTTTGACGTGCCCGTCCCCGAAAAATATTTCTCACTCAGTATCTTGAAGCGCTGATCCTGGCAACTTGAGCCAGCTAGATAGCCGAACGAGTTACGCCGCCGCGAACTTTTTGCCTTTTCGGCTTTTCGCGGGTTTCGATTTCGGCAGGTCGATCGAAATCCTGAAACCCAGCGCCTCGACCAACGCCTTGAAATTCTCGAACCGGGGACCGGCCTTTTTAAGCGTTTTATAAAGGCTCTCCCGGTTCAAACGGGCCTCCTTGCAAATCCGCGCCATACCGCCTTCTTGCGCCTTGGCGACGTGTTTCAAAGCCAGAAGAAATACCCGCGGGGCATCGTCCTCCATGGCGGTATTTAAATATTCCGCCGCATCCTTGGGGTCTTTGAGGCGTTCCACGATGAACTCCTCGTAAGGTTTAGAGCTTCTCATAATCCCTCCTTGGGACGGCGCGCGGCAGTAAAACCGAATTCCCCTGCCCGGATAGGGCATGAAAAAAAGACCGGATTCGCTCCCCCTTGTAAAGGGGGCCGGGGGGATTCCTGCCATGACCGCGACCAGGAGTTTCAAATCCCCCCATCCCCCCTTTGACAAAGGGGGGCGAGGGGGGATTTTGCAAGGGGGAATAAAGGCAAGGCGCTTTTTGTTGTCGGCTATCTCCAGTCTCGAACGACTGGCGGGCCTCGGTTCCAGGATGCAAGGGCATCCGCAAGCCGGTTGTTCATGCAATATCAGGGCTGATTGTAGTGTTTGTGCTACATCGCGTCAAGAGCGCAATCCCGCCAGCAGGTTTTCTATTCCCCCGAACGTTTCCTCGACGGACCGGGCCATGTGCGCGGCGGCGCTCCGGAATTCGTCCCAAACGCCGTCCACGTTGAGGATGACGAGGGGTTTGCCGTAATCCAGCGCCAGTTCGATTTCCGAGCGGGTTCCCGCGCTCCCCGGCAAGGCGACGACGATGTCGGCGGTGAGGACGACGATGTGGTTCCGGCTGGCAATCTCTTTCCCGGATTTTCCGGACAGGTGGAGATGGGTGTGGATGGGGATGTCGATGTATCGGTTGGGATAGCCTTCCGGCGCTCGGTAGTGTTTACGCCTTTCCGGGCTATCGCAGGGGAGCTCGGAGGGGAGGATCCCGATGCACAAGCCTTTCCTTCCCGGCACGGAGGAAAACGCCCTGGCGACCTCGGCCATGACGCCTTGTCCACCGCCGTTGATCAGGTCGAACCCTTTCTTCGCCAGCCATTGTCCCAGGGGCCGACTCAGGTTTTCGCAGGGGTCCGAGCCCGATCCGATCACCCCCGCCATGGGGCGTCTCCGGGTCATGACGGGGCGCGGCTCGCGGAATCGCCCGGACTGCCGAGGCCGTTCGCGTTCAATCCCACGACCGCCAGGTAAGAGAGAATTTCCTCCAGATGCGCCTCGGAGTTGCCCGGCTCGGTCTCGATCTCATGGGTTTTTAAACTCACCTCGTCGCCCCGGCGGACCAGGCGATATGCCAGCGACGCGGCCTCGCTCACCCGCCTTTCCAGCAGTTCGGAAGGGACGACGGCGTTGGTTTGCGGGTCGTGGATGTTCAGGGAAATGACGTAACTCCGCCGGCCGCCGCTGGTAAATTCCTTGACCCGGAGCGAACCGGTCTTGGCCGACGCTTTCCAATGGACGGAACTCAGCGAATCGCCCGGGCGGAAATCGCGTAGCGAGTGGAGTTCGTCCCCGCGCGGTTTGACGACGCCCTCGCCCTCCAGGGAGTCGCGCGCCGGGGTGGGGAGTTCGACCTCGCGGAGGGGCGGGAAGACGAGCGCCCGGACGTCGATATCGAGTTTCTTCGATTTGACGAAAAATCCAAAGGGGAAGCTGGTCGCCAACCGGCAATCGCGGATGGCGAGCGGTCCCCTTTTACGGGCCTTGATCATGACGGTTTTCTCCGCCGAACTCCCGGCGGGGACGTGAAACAGGTAGAGCCCCCTCTCCGCCTGGAAACCCAGGTTTTTATCGTCCGGGAAAGACAGATGCAGGGAATAGGAGGGGATCTTTTTCTTGCCGTTGACGGCATACAGGACGAGGGGATACGGTTCGTTGGCGTAAATGGTTTTGGGCAGGGTCCCGGAGACCGAGATTTTCTTCAAGGTGAGTTCGGAAAGGACCCCGGAAACGGCGATGAAACTGCAACACATGGCCAGGATCAGATACAGCAGGTTGTTGCCGGTATTGATGGCGACCAGCCCCACGCCGAAAACGAGGGCGACGAATCCCCCGCCCTCCCGCGTCAGTTGCAGGGTCCGGTTATGCAGGGTGAGGCTGAACAGGGGTTTGTAGTCGTAGCGGCTGTCCATCGGCGTTCGGCCTCCGGATCCGGGCGACGCGGCAAGGCGTTCCCGGACGTTCAAACGGGGATTTCCACGTTTTCCACGATATCGTTAACGATGGCGGCGGTGTCCGCGTAGCTCCGTTTGGGCGACCCGTGCCGGGATTCGGGGATGACCCGGTGGCACAAAACCGGGATGGCCATCTGCTTGATGTCGTCGGGGATGCAATAGTCCCTGCCGCGGACCAGGGCGCAAGACCGCGCCGCCTGTTGGAAAATGAGGCCCCCGCGCGGACTGATCCCCAGGGAGAGGTACTTGGAATGGCGCGAGGCGCTGATGATGCTCATGATGTAGTCCACCAGCACGGGCTCGACGCTCACGTCCGCGACCCGCTCCTGCAAGTGGAGGACGTCGGTCTTGCCAAGCACGGGTTTGATCTCCCTGGCTTTGGTCCCCTGGGAGTTGGAGCCGAGAAGGCGTTTCTCGTCCTCCGGCGACGGATAGCCCATGGAGATATACATCATGAACCGGTCCATTTGCGATTCGGGCAACGGGTAGGCCCCGTGGCTCTCGATGGGGTTTTGCGTCGCGATCACCATGAAAGGCTCTTCCAGCGGATAAGTGGCGTTATCGACGGAGACCTGTCTTTCGTTCATGGCCTCCAGCAGGGCGCTCTGGGTCCGCGGGGTGGAGCGGTTGATCTCGTCCGCCAGCACGATGTTGGCGAACAGCGGCCCCGGCCGGAACTCGAAACGGTTTTCCTTTTGGTTGAAAATCGAGACGCCGGTGATGTCCGTCGGCAAAATGTCGTTGGTGAACTGGATGCGCTTGACCGAAAGGTTCAGCGAATGCGCCAGGGCGTAAGCCAGGGAGGTTTTGCCCACGCCGGGGACGTCCTCGATCAGCAGATGTCCCTTGGCGAGGAGGGTGACGATCGCCAGTTGGACGGTCTCGGGTTTTCCGATGATGACGCGTTCGATGTTTTTTTGAAGACGCTCAATGACTTCCTTGGTCTGGTTCATCGTCCCTCAGGGCGGCTAGCGCTTTCTTCATGTCTTCCAGAACGTTCCGGCGGTTCTCGACGGTGTAGAACCGGAGCAGATACGCCGGGTGAAACGTCAGCATCAACTTGGTCCCTTTAAACTCGTGCCACGTCCCGCGTTCCCGGGTGATGGGTACCGGGCGTTCGAGCAGAGTGGAGGCCGCCGGTTTCCCCAGGGCGACGACGACTTTCGGGTTGATGGCCTGAAGTTGCTTGATCAGGAAAGGTTTGCATGCCGCGATCTCGTCCGGTTCCGGGTCCCTGTTGCCGGGCGGCCGGCATTTCACGATATTGCAGATATACGTGTCCCGTTCCCGGTTGAGGCCCATGCCCTTTTCGATGATCTCGGTGAGCTTCTTGCCGGCCCGGCCGACGAACGGCAGACCCTGAGCGTCCTCGTCGGCTCCGGGGCCCTCGCCCACGAATACCAGCCGGGCATGCGGGTTTCCGGAACCAAAAACGATGTTCGTTCTTCCCTGGCTCAGTTTGCAACGGGTGCAATCGCCGATTTCCCGGCGGATTTCCTCCAGCAATTTCGCGGCATTTCCGGCGCCCGGTTCTGGGACCCGTTCTTTCGCGGGAGCGGGCGCGGAAACAGGCGTCTCGACAGGTTTGGTTTTTTTAGTTTCGAAAGGTTCCGCGGCGGCCTTGCGGGGCAAGGGCTCGGCGGCCTCGGCCGGGACATTCTCCGCGGGGATTTCCGCGTAACCCAAATCCTTCAAGAAGAGCAAATAGTTCTTGAGTTCCCACAGGGCAGTGGCCCATTCCGTTGTCTTTTCCATCGATTCAAGAATAACAAAAGCCTTTTTTCAAGACAATAAAATTAGGGTAAACCCGCAAGCGCTTGAGGGTTTTGAGCCAATCCCGTTTTACCGGGATTTAAACCCGGATTCCGAAGTTGAGTTTTTCCCCCAATATTCCCTCTCCCTTGAGGGAGAGGGTTGGGGTGAGGGTGAAAATGCCGGACATGCTGGACCCGTGAGTTCCGCGACATATCGCCCGTCAACCCCCATCCAGCCTCCCCCTTGTATGTTAGGAAGGAGTTCGCGTTAATTTCTAACTTCGGAATCCGGGTTAAAGTCCGAGGAATTGCCCAATAGGCCGGAACAATCTAAAACCGGTCGTGAAGTCAGGCGGGGTTGCGCGGTTTTGACTTTCCATTGTATTTTATATAATATCGTGGCAGAACTGGAGGTGAAAATCATGAGACGATATCTAGCGGTTTTCGTTTTTATGGCTTTCTTTTCCGTTTTTTCGTCCCTTCCCGCTTTTTCCGACCAACTCCAACTCCAAAATGGAACCATGATCGGCGGAAAACTCCTCGCCGCCGACGAAAAGACGGTCGTTTTCAAAACAGCGGAGGGTCTTCTCGCCAAAAGCCGCGAGGAGGTGCGCGCTATTTTTCTAGGCGAGCCGCAGGCGGCCGCCGGGTCCCTGCCTCCCGGTTTGAGCGCCGCCAATGGGTTAGAGATCAAACGCTGGACCACGTTCCGCCGCATCACTAACTTCCAGCGCGGTCCCGGCGCCAAGTTCGTTTATGAAGTCAAGATCAGCGCCGACGGTTCCAAGATTGTTTTCGCCTCTTACCAGGGGACCTTTGTCGTCAACGCCGACGGGTCGGGTCTTGTTCAATTGAGCGACAAGCGAAACAACGGTCTTGTAGACATCTCCGCCGACGCAAAAAAGATTGCCTGGTATTCTCCCGAAGACGGTTTGATGGTCGCCAACAGCGACGGCTCGGCACGGATGAAGGTCCCCGGCGGTTTGAAAGTGGATTCGTTGCGGATGACCGCCAAGGGCGACCGGCTCTTTGTCCTCGTGCCGGAGCAGGGGGGGATCTACGCGTTGCCCTCGGACGGTTCGGGGCTGAGGCGCGTCGTCCATATTTCCGCGGCGGCCAAGGTCGCGGGGACCGACGAAAACAACAACTACTGGCGCGGTTGGCCCGCGGGATTGGATATTTCGGACGACGGCTCGCGCCTTGCGTTTACATTCCTCTACGACGCCTTTACGGCGAACGGCGATGGCGGCGGACTGCGTAAACTCACCGAGTTCGGCAAAGCCCAGGACCTGAGCCTCTCCCGCGTCCGCATCAGCGGCGACGGGCGGAGAGTGGTCTACCACAACGCCCGGGGGGATCAATCGGCCCTGACCGTCATGGATTGGGACGGCGGCAACCGGTTCGAATACAAGGGCAATAACGTCAACAACGGGGACTGGATACGGTTTTCCCATGACGCCCGCGCGATCGTTATGAGTTGGGGTTTGCGGTTGTTCGACGGCGACGGCAAGGGGCAGTGGAACGCCGACGACTTGGGCGGGGCGAACCCGGGACCCCACGCTCTCGTCAGGGCCAAGATGGGATCGATCGGCGCCGACCTCAAACGCGCCGTCCTCGAGATCGAGGGGCCGGAATCGGTGGACCAGGGAAGGCCCTCGCAACTCGTGGTGGCGGAATTCAACCCGCCCTCCTTGAACGGTTTGGGGCCTCTGGAGAATATCGAGGCCGCGCCGCGCTTCATGCTGAACGACGGTTCCAACAGTTCCATCGTTTCGGCGCGGGTCAACGAGGCCGACCTCCTGTATGCCGGGGTTTTGCTCATGCGAGAGGGGTTTCGCCTCAACGATTGGCTGTCCTGGCATCTGCCCCTTAAAAAAGATCCAAAAGCGAAAGTCGGCGTTTTCAGTTCCGAGCCTGTCGCCATGCGGTCATACAGCGGCAAGCCCATGGCGGCGGGACCCGTGACCTTGCGCGTTTTTACGATCGGCAAGAACGGGAACGTGTTGACCGTCGACCTCGAGGGACTCGAAGCCCGGCAACCCTGATCCGCCGGGCTTACCGATAATACCCGTATTTGTAGAAAATGCCGCCGATGTAGTAGCGGACGACGGTCTTTATGGGGAATTGGGTTTTGACCTCGAAGTCCCGCGTTTCTCCCACCCCCAGATTGGACAAGTTGGACTTGACGGTTCGGGAACTGCCGTCGGTCAGGCCGAACATGACGTCCAGGTTCACGGCGGGGACGATCCCTTTTCCCTTGTTGAGCAGTTTTCCATGGATGACGGCGTTGCCGCTTCCGTCCGCCGTCATCGCATGCTCCACGACGGCGACCTCGGGCTCGGGAAGGGTCGGGGGAGGGACTCTCTGTCCCGTTCCGGAGGGAGGGCTACCGCCCGAAAGTCCGGGCGGACTTGCAGGCGAGGAGGAAGAGCCGCTTCCGCCGGACGGTTTCCCCGCCGGGAGAGAAGGACCGGAAACTTTCGGGGATTCCGACGTAAACGGTTTTTCGAAGGTTTCTCCGGAAAGACACGGCGTGGATTTGAAGGTCAATTTGCCGTTTTTGTCCCGGCATTTGTAGATTTGTTCGGCGTGATTCAGGGGCGCGGCGAAATGGAGAAACAAAGCCGCGATCAGGACCGGTAATGTCAGCTTGCCCATTTTTCGTCTTCTCCTTCTTTTGATTAAAACCGGCGCTTTGTTTCCAAAGGAAATCATCAGGTTGGGTCTTTCTTCCCATGATTTTATCTCTTGTCACGGCGTTTTGGGCTATAATTCCGCCATGACATGAAAGGAAAGCGCCGCGTTTTGGCTTTTCGTTATCGATCCGCCGAAATTTTCGCGCGCGTTATCCAGGCGGTCCCGCCGGATTCAAACTTCTTTCCAATTGAGTCCCCGGCGGGAATTTTTTATAATTAGCGCTAGCAGGGCGCTGAAAAACTATTTTATGGTCTCTTGTTGTCATTCCCGCGTAGGCGGGAATCCAGTATTTTCAAGGGATTTCTGGATGCCCGCTGTCGCGGGCATGACGATTTTGGGGCCAAAAGCGGCTTTTTCAGCAACCTGCTAGTATAATGTCTTGGAGGAGTGGAGTATGTCGGGGTTGAAAAGCGCATGGGAGATCAGTTTGGAGAAGTCCAGGAAGATCGTTCCCCAGGAGACCCGGAAGGAGCTCGGCGCCGATCGGAAAAACGCCATCGCCGAGATCCGCAAGGAATATAAGGCCAGAATCGCCGACAAGGAATTGACCCTGCAACACCAATTGAACAAGTTGGGCGAGCGCGTCCCTCCGGAACGGTTTGCGGCGTCAGCCGGGGAATTGAAGAAAAAATTAGCGGAAGAAAAACAGGCGCTGGAAAAGGAAATGGAAAACCGCATAGAAGCCATCCATAACCAAAAATAAACCGGCGAATCCGTCCCGGTTATCCCGTTCGCTTCCAATCAAACGCAGTCAGTCAGAGGGACTTCCATTTTGCTAGAAAAACCGTCCATCCAGAAGATGGAGTTGCCTGACAGGGCGATCCTGACGATGGGGGGGCTGTCCGTCGTTCTGGCCGGAGTCCTGGCCTGGTGGCTATTGAATGAATCCCAATTCGATCGGGTCTCCGCGGATTACCGGGCCGTCCGCTGGCTGATCCTGTTCGCTTTTTCGATCGTGCTGGCCCTGTTTCTGGCGTTTTCCGCCTTGTCGATCCGCGCCAACCGGCGGACGAAAAAACTTGCCCAGGAATTCCATAAAAACGAGACCAAGCTCCGCGCCGTCATGGACACAGCGGTGGACGGCATGATCATGATCAACCGGAGGGGCATCGTCCAGTCGTTCAACCATGCGGCGGAACGGATTTTCCATTACTCCGCGGACGAGGTCCTGGGCCACAGCGTGAACATGTTGATGCCAGAACCTTATGCCGGCGAACACGACGGGTATATGGAAAGGTATCTGCGTTCCGGCGATCCCAGGATCATCGGGATCGGGCGCGAGGTGACCGCGAAGCGCAAGGACGGTTCGATATTTCCCATGGACTTGGCGGTCAGCGAGGTCCGGCATGGCGAGGAGATCGGCTTCCTCGGCATAGCCCGCGACATCACCGTCCGGAAACAGATGGAAACCGCCCTGCTCGCGGCCCGCGAGAAACTGGAGATCCGCGTGGAAAACCGGACCCGGGAGTTGATGGCGGCCAACGAGGAGCTGAAGAATTTCGCTTACATCGTTTCCCACGACCTGCGGAGCCCCCTGGTCAACTTGAAAGGTTTCGCGGGGGAGTTGAGCCAGTGCCTGGAGTCGATCCGGCCCTCTCTCGAACGCGTTCCCCAACTCCTGGGGGAAGAGGAAGGGGGAAAATTCTCCGCCGCGTTCGAACAGGAGATCCCGGAGGCTTTGGCGTTCATAAATTCCTCCGTGGCGCGCATGGACCGTCTCATCAGCGCCGTATTGCGGTTGTCGCGCATTGGCAGAAGGGAATTCGACGTTCAACCGGTGAACATGGAGGACCTGGTCAACAAGATATTCGAATCCTTGACCCATCAGATCCAACAACGTTCCGTCCAGGTTGCCGTCGGGGCATTGCCGGAAATGATGGGGGACCCGATCGCGTTGGAGCAGATTTTCGGCAACCTGCTGGCGAACTCGATTTTATATCTTGAGGACGGCCGGCCCGGAAAGGTGGAGGTCGGCGCCGAATCGAACGGGAACGAATACGTTTTCCATGTCCGCGACAACGGCCGGGGGATCGCCAGGGAGGACATGGGCAGGATTTTCGATATCTTTCGCCGGGCCGGCAGGCAGGACGTCCCCGGCGAAGGCATGGGACTGGCCTACGTCAAAACGCTGGTTCACCGGCACGGGGGGCGCATTTGGTGCGAATCGGAACTGGGTTCCGGAACGACCTTTTTCGTGGCCTTGCCCAGACTGATCAAGACAGAGGAAACGGAATAAAGACGTCAACGCGTTGTTACCGTAAGAGCCCCTGGCAAAATGAACCGATTGACTCGACGCTCAAACCATTCCCCTCCCTTAGCGAATGACGTATGGAAGCGCTTCGGGTTTTGGGAACGGGGCTTGCCGATCTGTTGGAGACGGAAAATAGCCGGCGCAAAAAGCGCTTTTGTTTTATCCCCCCTTGCAAAGGGGGTTAGGGGGATTTGAAATCCCCGTTCGCAGTGAGAGCGGGAATCCCCCCGCCCCCCTTTACAAGGGGGAGCAATTCCATTCTATTACTCATGCAATATCCGGGCTAACCTCCCCCTTGTATGTTAGGAAGGGGGAGGGAGTTATGGGAACTTCATTTTGTAGACGCTCTAAATAAAATTTTTGAGAGGAAAAGAGGACATGCCCGATAGACGCCCCGTGACCATACTTCTAGCCGAGGACGACGAAGGTCATTCCCGGCTGATCGAGAAAAATTTGCGGCGAGCCAACATAACCAACGATATCCTCAAGGTATCCGACGGGCAGAAAGCCATCGACTTCCTGTTCTCGCAAGGCGAATACGCAGGCAGGAAATTCCCCTCGCCGTTGCTGATCCTGCTCGATTTGAACATGCCGGTCCTGGACGGGCGCCAGGTCCTCGAACGCATGAAGGCGGACGATCGCACCCGGCGCATTCCGGTGATCATTTTGACGACCACCGAGGACACGCGGGAGGTCCAGAAATGCTACGACCTGGGGTGCAATATTTTCATCACCAAACCCGTGGACTACGACCGGTTCACCGAAGCCGTGCGCAAAATCGGGCTCTTCATCTCCATCGTTCAAGTCCCCGACGCGGGATAAAATGAAATTATGATCGGCAAAAAATCGGTTCGAATTCTATACATGGAGGACGACAGCGGGGCCGCCCGGCTTTTTTCGAAGAGACTCCAGAAGATCGGGTATGCGGTCGAGACCGTCGGTAACGGGAAGGAAGGGCT
The DNA here is from genome assembly GCA_016217765.1 of Nitrospinota bacterium. GTDB lineage: Bacteria > Nitrospinota > Nitrospinia > Nitrospinales > JACRGP01 > JACRGP01. The sequence continues at coordinate 10,596 of JACRGP010000121.1, forward strand.
GGAGAAGTTCGTCTCCGGAGAGTTTGACATCGTGTTCGTGGACGCGGTCATGCCGATCATGGGAGGGGTCGAGGTCATCCGCGTCGCCAGCGCGCGCGGTTATGCGACCCCCATCGTCATGCTGACCGGGACGGGGGACGAAAGGACCGCCGTGGAGGCCATCAAACTCGGCGCCCGCGACTACATTATCAAGGACGTGGACGGCTGTTATCTGGACCTTCTGCCTTCGGTCATTGAAAAAGTGCTTCAACAACACCGGCTGACCGAGGAGAATAAGCGGGCCCTGGAGGAACTCCGGGAAAGCGAGGAACGGTTCCGCGGAATCATCGAGACCACCCACGACTATTACTGGGTCTTGAGGATCGACGCCGCCGGGGACTTCTCCAAGGCCGTCATGCTGGCCTGTTCCAAGGGTTTGGGGGTCCCGCCGGACGAATCCATGGAGAACCTGGAGGTGGGTTGCGCGCGGCCTTACCATCCGGACTGGAGTTGGAAAAATCTGGAGGAAGCCTGTTTGAAGGTGTTTGCCACCGGCGAGGTGATTTCCAACGTCCAGAGCGCGCGTCTGGACTTGTCGAAAAACGCTACGGAATATTTCTCCAGCGAAATTTTTCCATTTAAAAAAGGCGGGGCGATCATAGGGGTGCAGGGACTTTCCGAGGAGATTACGCAACGCCGGAAAGCGGAGGAAAAGGTCCGGCTCTATTCCGAGGAATTGAAACGGAGCAACGCCGATTTGGAGCGGTTTGCGTTTGTCGCCTCTCACGACCTCCAGGAGCCCCTCCGCAAAGTCGTGGCGTTTTGCGACCTGATTTCCAATGAGTATTCGTCCGTTCTGGACGAAACGGGGCGGGACTATTTGCGCCGCATATCGCAGTCCACGGTGAGGATGCGGGACCTGGTGGACGATCTTCTCCAATACTCGCGCGTCGGCGCGCGGACCAAATGCCTGGGCCAGATCGACTTGGGGAAACCGATCGCCGAGGCGCTATCGAACCTCGAAGTCCGCATCGCCCAGTCCGGCGGAAAGGTGGTCGTCGAAAAAGAAACGGACGATCCTCCGCCGACAATAGAAGCCGATCGATTTCAGATGGTGCGTTTGTTCCAGAACCTGGTTGGCAATGCCCTCAAATTCCATAGAACGGGAGTTCCTCCGGTCGTGAGGGTTACCGTTAAAAAGGACGGCGAGCGGGAGGGCTTTGTTAAGATAAAAATCGAGGACAACGGGATCGGGTTCGATGAAAAATATGTGAGCAGGATTTTCGCGCCGTTTGAACGGCTGAATCCCAAAAGCCAGTTTGAAGGGACTGGACTGGGATTGGCCATTTGCCATAAGATCGTCAGGAGCCATGGCGGGTCGATCGCCGCCGAAGGCCGGCCGAACGAGGGGGCGACTTTCACCGTCGTCCTGCCCGAAAAACAGGCCGAGACCGGTCCCGCCTAGTCCGGGTATTGCGCGAGCGAATAACACATGAAAGCGCTTCGAGTTTTGGGAACGGGGTTGCCGATCTCTTGGAGACGGAAAATAGACGGCGCAAAAAGGCGCTTTTGTTTTGTCCCCCCTTGCAAAATCCCCCCTCGCCCCCCTTTGTCAAAGGGGGGATGGGGGGATTTGAAACCCTTGGTCGCGGTCATGGCAGGAATCCCCCCGCCCCCCTTTACAAGGGGGAGCGCTTCCATTTTTTTCGTGATGCAACATTCCGCCTAGGATTGGATGGTTCTCCCCAACCCGAGGATGCGCGTTCCCCCAGATGAAATAATGCCGTCGTTGTGGTCCGGAGCGTAGAGGTCGATCGACGCCCGGTATGTTTATCCGTTTTTGATTCCGTGAAAGTCGAAAAAAAACCATGAAGGAAATGATTAGAGATTGGATCAGGGAGGCTTTGGAGCGCTCCAAGGCCAATGGCGACCTCGATTTGCCGGCGGCGCCGGATATCGTCATTGAAGAGCCCAAGGACAAGAAACTGGGCGACTATTCCACCGCGGTCGCCATGGTCGTGGCGAAAAAGGAGCGGAAGAATCCCAAGGATGTCGCGGAGACCCTATGCCGTTACCTGAAAAACAGGAATGAAAACGTCGAGTCGATCGCGACGGCCGGCCCTGGTTTCATAAACATAAAAATGGCCGCGTCTTTTTATCGCCGTCAATTGGCGGAGGTCGGCCAGATGGGAAAGGATTTCGGACGCTCGGACATCGGCCGGAACCAGAAAGTGCATCTGGAGTTCGTGAGCGCCAACCCCACGGGTCCCCTGCACGTTGGACACGGACGCGGCGCGGCGGTGGGACACGCCCTTTCGTCCGTTTTGCGAAGGGCCGGGTACGACGTTCATACCGAATACTACATCAACGACGTCGGCAACCAGATGAACACGCTCGGCCGTTCCACTTGGATCCGTTACCGGGAGATCCTGGGGAGCGCCAGGCCCGAGGAATTCCCCGAGAACCATTATCGCGGCGAATACGTCAACGATATCGCGCGGGAGATCATGGAAAAATATGGGCGGGAATTTCTGGACAAGCCCGAGGAGGAGGTCCTCGATTTTTTCCGGAACTATTCCGCCAACTCGATCTTGAGCGGCATCAAGGACGATTTGAAGGAGTTTCGCGTCGAATACGACCATTGGTTCAGCGAGCGGAGCCTGTTCGACGACGACTCCGTCGGAAAAGGCGTCGCCTGGATGAGGCAAAAAGGTTTTATTTACGAGAAGGAAGGCGCGGTGTGGCTGAAGTCCTCGGCCTTCAAGGACGAGAAGGACCGCGTTATCGTCAAGCAGACGGGAGAGATGACCTACTTCTGTTCGGACATCGCCTATCACCAGAACAAGGTCGCCCGGGGGTTTCAAAGGATCGTCAATGTCTGGGGGGCCGACCACCACGGCTACGTGCCGCGGATGCAGGCGGTCATGGAGGCGTTGGGGTTCGATCCCGAGGCGTTCAAGATCCTGTTGGTGCAGTTCGTCACGTTGCGCCGGGGCGGGGAGAAGGTTTCCATGTCCACCCGGTCGGGGGAGTTCATCACCTTGAAGGATGTGGTGTCCGAGGTGGGCGTCGACGCGGCCCGGTTTTTCTTCCTCATGCGCGGTTCCGATACGCACCTCGATTTCGACATGGAACTGGCGAAAAAAGAAACGCCGGAAAACCCGGTTTTCTACATCCAGTACGCGTACGCCCGGATTTGCAACGTGTTCAAGACCGCGGAAGAGCGCGGCGTCGCCTTGCCGGACTTTTCGGAGATCGACCTGTCCTTGCTCGACAAGGACGAGGAGTTGGAGCTGATTAAAAAAATCCTGGCGTTACCGGAGGTCGTGGAAAAAAGCGCGGTCAATCTGGAGGTGCATCGCATCCCCTATTATCTTCAGGAACTGGTCTCGATTTTTCACGCCTATTACAACAAACACCGGGTGGTGACCGACGACCGGCCGTTGACTTTGGCCCGCCTGTTTTTGCTCCATTGCCTGCAAAACGCGGTCCGGAGCGGGTTGGACCTTCTGGGGGTGTCCGCCCCGCAAAGAATGTGACTAAGAGCGTCTAATAATAATGAGCCGATTGACTTGACGCTCCAATCGCTCCCCTCCCTTGACCGGGGAACGCCCCGGAACGGGATGGCCAGGCCCCGGATTGCCCCCGATGACTTCCATTCGCCATCGGAGCCAAGCCTATTGAGTCCAGCGTCACGCTGGGGAGGGGGCTGGGGGAGGGTGACCAGCGTGAACGCTGGACCCGGCGCCGCCCCAGGCTGACGCCGAGGGCGGCCGGCGTGACGCCGGATTCATTACCGCCCCGGCGCAAGCGCGGGGCGGCATTGCCCACCGGGGGCGTCCCCGGCGTCATCGCTGTGTTGCCTCCGGGCG
>JACRGP010000123.1 GCA_016217765.1 Nitrospinota bacterium
ACCGCAAGCGAAACCCAAACCGGCCCCGCCTCCCGTCAAACCGCCGGCGGGCGCAAAACAGACGCCGTCCATGGTCCTGCCGAAAACGCCGGGAAACAAAAAACGGAAAACGATGCAACGCTGGGTCGGCGACAATCCGGAGATCGCCAGCCGGATCATTCGCGGATGGTTGCGTCAGGGGAAGAAGCGGTGAATAGTTAGAGCGTCTAATAATAATGAAGCTCATCCGTTCCCTCCCCCTTGAGGGGGAGGTCAGGTGGGGGTGAAAAGCTGGGATCGCCCTCCCCCACCCCCTCTCATCAAGGGAGGGGAGTGATTTGAGCGTCGAACCAACCGGTCCACTTTGTCAGGCGCTCTTAGGCTTGCGCACCGCCCAGATGGAACTCCAGATGTCCGCGGTGGGATAGAGGGTTTCGATGCCGATCTTCAAGTCGAAACGGGTGATCTTGTCGTCGGCGCACTCGCCGATCCAGGTATTGGCGGCGCAACCGGTCTGGAAGACCGGGTCTATGGGGATGACGATCCCGTTTTTATCGAGGAGACTCTTGGTCTTGTCCACCAGAGTGGCGGCTTCCGCCTTGGTAGGCAAACGCCAGTCGCCGTGACCGGCGAATTTCTTCTTATTGATTTCGTCGAGATAACTCTTGTGCTCCGACCATTTATAAAACCTTCGGGTATCGAGCCAGGCGTCGGTCTTTTTCCACATCAACCCGGTGTTGGGGTCGGATATCGTTCCGTCGCCATTATCGGCCAGAGGTTTGCCGCCGGCTTCCTCCTTTTTCGCGGCGGCTTTGGCCGCGGCGGCGGCTTTGGCGGCGGCCGCTTTCTCCGCCGGCGACTTGGCCGCGTCGGCCCCTTTCGCCGGGGCCGGCGGCGTTTCTTCTTTTCCCGTGTTGGGAGCGGCTTGGCTCGCGTCCATTGTTTTTTGGTCTTTCGCCTTTAGCTACAGCAGTCGGCTTTTTTTTTTGGGTAGGCGGGAACGGTTTCCAGAATTTCGGCGAGGTCCTGGCTGGATTCGGTGAGCGTCTTCAGGATCTCTCCCAATTGCGTCATCGTGTAATTTTCCAGCCGGGCCATGAAACTACTTCGATATTCCGCCGCGTTATTCATTATCCATTCCAGAACGCTTTGTTCGTCGCACTCGCGACCTTTGACCGCCGTCGTCTCTTTTTTCCCAAGAAGATTGGTCTGAGAGCGGCGGATGATCTCGCATATCAGATCGGCTTTGATTTGACTCATCGGTACGGATCCTTTATTTGTCGAGCCTCATAAAGAAACCTGCCTCATGAAAAAACCGGGCTAATTTATAATTACTTCCCGGCCTTGTCAACCCGTTATTTTCCGATACGTTTTTCCTCCAAGAAAATGAATAAGTTACGACTTATGCGAGGTTTTCCGCATGCGTCCATCCTCGCCATTCCATGGCATTGCCCTCATTGTATACCAATTTAGGGGTCGGATTAAACTCTAAAATCATCGGGCGCTTCGGGAGCCTAGGACGGTTTGGATTTGCCGCGCGGGTCCAGAAGGTCGCGCAATCCCTCGCCCAGGAAATTAAACGACAGGATGGTGGCGAAGATCGCCAGCGACGGGTAAAGGATGAGGTGCGGGTAAAACTTGAGCGACGTCCAGCCGTCGTTCGCCAGCGTCCCCCAACTGCTGGCGGGCGGGGCGATCCCCAGGCCGACGAAACTGAGCGTCGACTCGGCCAGGATGGCGGCCGGGATCCGGAACGTGAGCGTGACGATCAGCAATCCCAGGATATTGGGCAGGATTTCGTTGAACAGGATCCGGGCATGGCCGGCCCCCAGGGCCCGGGCCGCCTCGACAAAGGAAAACTCCTTGATGCGGAGCGTCTCCCCGCGCACCAGGCGGGCGACGGTCACCCAGCTCACCATGCCGAGGGCGATGAAAATCGCCGCGACCCCGCGTCCCAAAACCACCGTGACCAGGATGATCAGCAGGAGGTCCGGGAGCGCGAAAACCACGTCCACCACGCGCATCATGAAATGGTCGGTCCGGCCGCCGGCATAACCCGATACCGCCCCGTACACCGTGCCGATCAAGACCGCCGACAAGGTGGCGCACACGCCGATGAACAGGGAAATCCGCGCCCCGTAAAGGATGCGGGAAAACAAGTCGCGGCCCAACCGGTCGGCCCCCATCCAGTGCCGGGCGCTGGGAGGGGAAAGGACGCTCGCGGCGTCCTGGGCCTCGTAGGAATACGGCGAGATCCGCGGCGCGAAAACCGCCGCGACCAGGACAACCGAAAGAAATATCGCGCCGGCTTTGGCGGGCAGGGACAGGGAGTTCAAATTCTCACCCTCGGGTCAAGCCAGACGTAGACCATGTCCACCGCGATGTTCGCCAGCACGATGAGCGCGGCGTAGATCAGCGTCACCCCCATGATCAGCGGATAGTCGCGGTTGGTCACGGCGGTGATGAAGAAATTCCCCATCCCGGGGACCGAGAAGATGTACTCGACGACGAACGAGCCGGTCGCCAGTCCGGCGGCGATCGGCCCCATGACGGACACGATGGGCGAAACGGCGTTTTTCAACGCGTGCTTGAGCAGGACCGACGCCTCGCTCAACCCCTTGGCGCGCGCGGTGCGGATATAGTCGGAGGACAGGACCTCCAGCATGGTGGAACGCGTCAGCCGCGCGATGTACCCGGCGAACCCCGCCCCAAGGGCGAACGCGGGCATGACCGCATGGCGCGGCCCCTCCCACAGCGCCGGGGGCAAAAGATGCAGATAATGCGACAGGACCAGGATCAACAGGGCGCCCAGCACGAAGCTGGGGACCGAAATGCCCAGCGTCGCCAGGAAGATGCACGTCCTGTCCAACGCGGAATTCTGTTTGTATGCCGACAAGATTCCGGCGGGAACGCCCAGCCCCAGCGTCACCAGGACGGCGCACAACCCCAGCGTGAGCGATACGGGGAAGGTGTCGCGGACGATCGCCGACACGTCCCGGCCCAGGTATTTATAGGACGGCCCCAGGTCCCCTTGAAGGATCTGGGCCATGAACAGGAGGTATTGCTGGAGGAGCGGCTTGTCGAGATGGTACTTCGCCTCGATGTTGGCGACGATCTCCGGCGGCAGTTTCTTGTCCTGGTCGAACGGCCCGCCCGGCACGACGTGCATGATGAAAAACGTCAGCGTGGCGACCGCCACCAGCGCCGGAACCCCGTGCAACAACCGCTTGAAGAAATATCTCAACATGGCCAATCAGCCGTTCGTAAAATCAGAGCTTGCCGGGCGCTGAAAAACTATTTTTTAGTTTTTTGCCGTCATTCCCGCGCAGGCGGGAATCCAGTATTTTTAAGGGTTTTCTGGACGCCCGCTTTCGCGGGCACGACAAATTTTGACCAAAAGGGGCTTTTTCAGCGCCCCGCTTGCCCCAATCGTAGTGTACGTCATGAAGGGCGGAGAGCTTGGAGCCCCGGATTTTGGCGATGGCCCCCAGGATATCGTCCAGATAAACCCTACAATCCCGGGACATGCACCGCCTCTTTGAGAATAATCGGACGGAGTCTTGGTTTGATGGCATCGCTCAAAACAAGGTCCACGCGGCGTTTGAACAGCTTCTCCAGGTAAAACTTGAGGTCCATGTAGGCGTCGAACGATTTGACGTCGAACTCGACGATAAAATCGAGATCGCTCTTTCGCGTCCCCTGGCCTCTGGCATGAGACCCAAAGAGACCCGGTTTCCGAACCCCAAAGCGCCTGGCGCGATCCAGTTTCCCTAGGAGCGCAAACCGGCTGATTTCTCACGCAAAGGCGCCAAGGTTTTTTTCCTTGCGACTTGGCGTC
>JACRGP010000124.1 GCA_016217765.1 Nitrospinota bacterium
CACAACGAGAGCCCTTATGAGGACTTGAAGAGTCAAGCTTCCCGGACGATCGAGGAGTTGGTCGAGGAAAAACTCTCTAAAATGGCAATCCTTTCCCTGGCGCGAAAAGTCCGCGGAGATTTTCCGTTGGACTTGGCGCTTTTGAAGTTGCACTCCATTTACAGGATGGAAGGAGACCGGGAAAATTACCAGGCTTCGCTGGAGGAATTTTTAACGCGGTTACCCCGGCATCCCCTGAGGGACGATATCGAAAGAAAACTGGCCCAGGTCAAGTCCGCCAGGCCGAAAGTCATCCGCCTGGGCGCGGTTTTGCCCCTGACGGGAAAATATGCCTTGACGGGCCAGCAGGTCCTCCAAGGCATTCAGTTGGCCTGGAACCAGCTTTCCCCGGCGGACAAACAGAGATTGGAACTGGCCGTGAAAAACTCCGGCGATTCCCAGGCCGTCTCGCAAGTCGTGGAGGAGCTGGCGGCCGATCCGTCCGTCGTGGGCGTCGTTGGCCCGGTATTGAGCGCGGACGTCAAGAAAATCGCCCCGTTGGCCGAAAAATACCGGCTCCCGGTATTCACGCCGACCGCTTCCTCCTCGGACCTGCTCCAGCCAAACTCCTATATCTTCCGGAACGCGTTGACCAAGGAAATCCAGGGGAAGTTCCTGGCCCGCTATGCGTTCAACAACATGGGACTGCGCCGGTTCGCCGTCCTTTACCCTGAAGACGCTTACGGAGTAGAGTTGAAAGAGATATTTTCCCGGGCGGTCCAGGCGCTGGGGGGGGAAATAGTCGCCGTCGTTTCGTACAACCGCAAGCAAAACGACTTCAAGGAACAGATTCTGCAAATCGGAGGAATGCCCGACGGCGCCATGAAAAAACGGGCCAATCAAAGCGCGCTCAATAGCGACGAATCCGCGGAGTTGGAGGGAAACACGTCTTTGTCGCGGATCCGGGTCCAGAAAGAGGTTTTGAACGGTGGGCAGACCGAAGGGATGAAGGTTTCCCTGGTGTTGAACTACGACGCCATTTTCATGCCCGGTTTTTACGACAAGATCGGACTTATAGCCCCGCAGTTGGCTTTCTATAATATCGACAACGTGGCTTTGCTGGGAGCCAGCGGATGGAATTCTCCCGAGCTGGCGAAAATTGCCGGCAAGTTTTTAAAGAACGGGATTTTCGTCGACGGCTTTTTCTTGAATTCTCAGGACCAGCACATCCGGGAATTCGTGAATAATTTCAGGACCACCTTTGCCGAAGACCCCACTATTATTTCCGCCCAGGCCTACGACGCCGCGCGGATGATCATGGGGCTGGTCCGCAATGGCGCGACGAACCGCGTGGCGGTCAATGAGCGCCTGCGCGCGATAAGGGATTTCCCCGGCGTTTCCGGAAAGACCGACATCCTCGCTTCGGGCGAAGCGGAGAAGACCATTTTTGCCTTGAAGCTCAAGGGGGGCAAGATCGTCCAGCCGGAGTAGCCGGAGCCCCGCGGGTTAGAAGGTGTTTTCGACGGCCGGGGCCGGGCTCCCCGCGCTTTTTTCCGGAAGGTTGGAGCCGAGGAACGCTTCGAATTTCGAGGCTGGGTCGTCGAATCCCGAGGCCCTGCCCGTCTCCGGGTTGATTCGCAGGAACGTCACGTCATCGGGCGCTTCGAAGTCCTTGACCGGCTCCCCTTCCAGGGCGTCCTTCATGTAGTCCAGCCAGATGGGGATGGCGGTCCGCGCGCCCGTTTCGTTGATGCCCAGCGACTCGTCCTTGTCCTTTCCCACCCACACGCCCGTCAGCAGTTCGGGAGTGAAACCCACGAACCAGGCATCGACGTAATTGTTCGTGGTCCCCGTTTTCCCCGCCACCGGCCGCTTGAGGGCCTTGACTTTGACGGCGGTCCCATCCTGCACCACGCTTTCCATCATGTTGGCGATCACGTAAGCCACTCCGCCCGGAAGGACATCGACGATTTTCGGTTGCGTCGTGTAGATGACTTCCTTGTTGCGGTCCTTGATATAGCGGACGGGCATGGGGGAAATCAGTTTTCCGTTGTTGGCGAAGACGGAAAACGCGGTCGTTAACTCATAGAGCGTAACGCCCGACGAGCCCAGGGCAATGGAAAGGTTCTCCGACAGCGGGCTGGAGATCCCCAGTTTCCTCGCCAGTTGGATGGCTTTTTTCACGCCGATGTTTTGCAGAAGCTTTATCGTCACGACGTTGCGGGAATGGGTCAGGGCGGTCCTCAGCGAAGTGGGGCCGTAAAATTTCTCCTCGAAATTCTCCGGTTTCCACCGGTCGTCGAAATAATCCTCCTTGTCTTTAAAGATTATCGGCGAATCGATGATGATGCTGGCCGGGGTGAACCCCTGCGAGATGGCGGTCGCGTAGATGACGGGCTTGAACGCCGACCCCGGTTGACGCACCGCCTGGAGGGCGCGGTTGAACTGGCTTCGGGAAAAATCGTAGCCGCCCACCATCGCCTTGATATTCCCGCCGCGGTCGAGGCTCAGCAGTCCCGCCTCGACTTCGGGCTCCTGCTCCAGGGCCAGGGACCAAATTCCGCCGGGAGAGGAACTCAAGGGTTTCGCGAGGATGACGTCGCCGACGGATAACGCTTCGCCCGGGGAACGGATCCTGGCCCAGGCTCCGTCGACCTTGAGGTTGGGGGGGCGGGCCCAGCTCATGTTGTCGATATCGATGATGCCCTCGCCGTTTCCAAAAAGGACGCGGACCTGATCGGGACCCACGTCCGCCACGATGCCGCGGACGGTTTTGCCCTCCTGGACGCCTTCGCCGTTTTTAAATTCATTGAGGTCCCTGGCGTATTTTTGCATGGCGGCATGGCTCCAGCCGGGGTCCACCTTGGCCACCGGACCCCGGTAACCATAGCGCTTGTCGGCCACCCGCAGGTTTTCCCGCACGGCCTTCTGGGCGATGACCTGGTCCTTCAAGTTCAGCGTCGTGTAGACCTCCAACCCGTCGTGATACATTTTGGAGCTTCCGTATTTGTCCTCGAGGAATTGCCGGATGTATTCCACGAAGTAGGGGGCCTCGTTCAGCCGGTCGAGGCTTCCTCCCAGTTTGATATCGCTTTTGAGCGCCCGGTCCGCCTCCTTCTCGTCGATGAAGTCGAGGGCGGCCATGCGCCGTATAACGTGGTTGCGCCGTTGCCTGGCCTGCTCGGGGTTCCGGTAGGGGGAGTAGTGGTTCGGCGCCTTGGGGAGGCCGACGATCGTCGCGCACTGCTCCAGGGTCAAGTCCCGGACGTGTTTGCCGAAATAGGTTTGCGCCGCGGCTTCCACGCCATAGGTCCCGTGCCCATAGTAGATATGGTTCAGGTACATTTCCAGGATCTCGTCCTTGCCGAACAACGTTTCCAAGCGGACCGCCAGTATCGCCTCGCGAATTTTCCGCTCGATACTTTTTTCGCGGGAAAGAAAAAACGTCTTGGACAATTGCTGGGTGATGGTGCTGGCGCCCTCGACCACGTGCCCGGCCTGGAGGTTGGCGAAAAAGGCCCGGAAGATGGCTTTGGGGTCGATGCCCCAGTGGGAGTAGAAGTTCGCGTCCTCGACGGCGAGGGTGGCCTGCTTCAGCTTCAGGGGGATTTTCTCCAGCGGGACAAGGATCCTTTTTTCCACGTAGAATTCGCCGATCAACTCGTCCTTGTCGGAGTATAGGCGCGTGATGATGCTGGGTTGATAGTTCTTCAAGACCGCGACGTCGGGCAGGTCGTCGGAGAACTTGAAATAGATGTAACCCGCGGCGACGGACCCGAAGGAAACGACCGCCAGCAAAAGCAAAAACCCGCACAGCAGGGCGAGTTTTAAAAAGGAAAACTTTTCCGAGGCCCTGCGCCTCCGGCGCGCGGTCCTCGTCGGTTGTTTAATCGGTTGTTTAAGTCGATCGGTCATGCCGGATGTTCAGGAAAGTCGCGGTCTCATGCCGTTTCCGGGCGGAAAATACCGCCGGGAGCGGGAAGCGACGGGATGATTTTTGCGAGGAAATTTCAAGACGCTTTGGGTTGAAGGCGGCCTTCTTCCAGGTCGATCAGGTCCACCCAGGTTGTGATGTCCGTTCGCGAGGGGTCGATTTTGTCGCGAATCTCGTAGAAATATTTCCAACGGTCCTCCGAGTCGGGAGCCCGTTCCAGGATCTGCCGGTTGAGAAACTCTTTTTCGGATTCGCTCCGGGCCATGCTTTTTTCCGCCACCCACCCCTCAATTTGGCCGCGGTCGTGGTCTACGACGTACTGGCAGAACTCGACGGGGTCGGTCCTCAGGAAATTCAAAATCATCTTGTCCAGAGGGCAGGGATAGATATACTCGCCCATGGCGTTTTTTCTGAAGGCGCGGGCCTTGTCGATCATGCGGGGGATATGGACGATCCCGCACATCCGCTCCCTGGGGCTTGTGGGAAACGATAGCGTCAAATCCATGATAAATGTCCCTCCTGCCTGGATGGCGGCGCTTTAATCCAGGCGGACCCGGCTACATCGGGAAAGGTGTTTGGACTGTTTGATGGCGCGCGCGCCTTCCGGCCCGATGTGGTTTCTAAACAGGTCCAGCGTCGTGAGTCCGCGAAGATATTGGGACGCGGCGAGATGTTTTGCCCCCTCCTCGCCGATCCGGTTGAACTTCAGGACCAACTGATCCAGTTGCGCAAGGTATTCCGAGTTCGCCAGGGCCTGGGCGCCTTCGGCCGTGATGTTGTTCGACTTCAGGTTCAATGTCCGTAAATTCCGGAGGTAGGGAGAACGGGCCAGCGCGGCGACGCCTTCATTGCCGATCCCGTTGTCTCCCAGTTCGAGGGCGCTGGCCTTCAGCAGGGTTTCCATGGCGGCGAGTTTCCTGGCGCCGTCGTCCCCCAACCCCAGGTTTTCCAGGTTCAGGGCGCTCCCGCCGGCAAGTTTTTCCAGCGTCAGTTTTTCCACATCCAAAGGCGGACGGTCGTTCATGGGAGGTCTCGGAGATGTTTCAATGGTTTTCCCCTAGTTTAGTTAAATTTGGGCTGTCAATCAAGGGGCAACGGTTTGCTTTGCAAGACGGTTTGGTTTTCATTTAATCACGTTGGTTATCGGCCGTTCGTGGCACAATACTTTAGACTGTCTGGCGAAATGAGATCCCTCGCCGTTTTGTCTTGGAAAGAGAGGCGCATGGACGACGAATCGATCCGGCAAGCGATTTTTTATCACGAGACGACCAAACACAATTATCATCGCTACGCCCGGGGTCCCGGTTACCTGGATTGGTCAAACCAACCGGACCCGTTCCGGAGATTCTCCGGGGCTCCCGTCTTTTATTTGCCCGCCATCGTGGCCGACGAATCCCCCCCTTACCGGGAGATATTCAGACCCGGGGCGATTCCTCCGGAGCCGTTGACGGCCTATACCGTGTCGCGTTTTCTGGAACTGTCTCTCGCGGTATCGGCTTGGAAACAGGCGGGCGATGTGCGTTGGGCCCTGCGTAGCAATCCTTCCAGCGGCAATCTGCATCCGACCGAGGGCTATCTCGTTCTTCCGTCCGTCGAAGGGTTCGATGCGGGTCCGGGAGTGTATCATTATTGCGCCCGCGAACACGCCTTGGAGCGCCGGGCCGGGTTTTCGGAGGAAACCTGGTCCGGGTTGACGCGCGGTTTCCCGCCGGGGACCTTCCTCGCGGGATTGACGTCGATTCACTGGCGGGAAGCGTGGAAGTATGGCGAGCGGGCTTTTCGTTACTGCCAGCACGACGTGGGTCATGCGTTGGCGGCGTATCGCGTCGCGTCCGCCATTCTGGGGTGGAATGCGGTCCTGCTGGAGGAGATGGACGACCCCGGCCTTTCGCGCTTGTTCGGGATCGACCGGGAGGCGGATTTTCAGGGCGCCGAGAGGGAACACCCCGACCTGGTTTGCGCCGTGTTTCCCAATACCGCGCGCGCCGAAATACCGCTTGGGCTCGATCCGGCTGTCCTATCCCAAATTGCAGAAGAGGAGTGGGCGGGCCGGGCCAACCGGTTGAGCCACGACGCGCGCGCATGGGACATCATCGACGCGGTTGCCCGCGCGACCTGGAAGAGCGGCGGAACGGTTTCTCTAAAAAGTCCGCGCCAGTCCGCGCGGGAAACCCCGGGTCTTTGCGAGGGGATGTCCTCCGCGCGGAGCGAACGCGTTACGGCGCGCCAGATCGTCCGGCAGAGACGGAGCGCCGTCGCCTTCGACGGGACAACTCATATCGATGCCAGTGAGTTTTACCGGATACTGTCCCATGCGGCGCCCTCAATATCCCCCATCGTCCCCTGGGACGCCATTGCGTGGCCGCCCCGGGTACACTTTTGCCTGTTTGTCCATCGCGCGCGGGGATTGCCGCCGGGCCTTTATTTCCTGGTCCGCGATCTGGAAAAGCTCGGACGGTTGAAGTCTGCCTTTAAGCTCGAGTTTGCCTGGCAAGAGCCGGACGGTTGCCCCGCGGGACTGGGTTTGTATTTGCTCCAGAAGGGGGATTTCCGGGGACTGGCCGCGCAAGTGAGTTGTACGCAGGATATCGCCGGGGACGGCGCCTTCAGCCTGGGAATGATCGCCGAGTTTTCCGCCTCCCTGGAGGAATATGGCGCCTGGTTTTACCGGCGCCTGTTTTGGGAAAGCGGGATGGCGGGGCAGGCCCTCTACCTGGCCGCGGAGGAAGCGGGCGTCCGCGGCACGGGGATCGGTTGTTATTTCGACGACCCCGTCCATCAAATCCTGGGGATCGAGGGGAACGCTTTTCAAAGCCTCTATCATTTCACCGTCGGCGGACCCGTCGAGGACGACCGGTTGACGACCCTTCCCGCATACCCCTGGTCGCGCTGAATCCCGTCGAGATCGAAGTCTTGCCATGCGGCGTCTTCAACCCACTTGCGGAGGCCGTGAAAGTCCTCAACGGATTTGCGCGGGGAAAATGCGGGCCAAATTGATATTGTTTTGCCAAATCGAAAAGTGGTAGATTTAGAAATATCGTCTTTGACAAAGAGCGGTTGCGCTAATATTACAAACTATTTTTGGGGGGCTTTGCTATGAAGAGGGTTCTGGTAGCTCTTATCGCGTTCGCCATGTTGTCGCTTCCTTTAGCCGTTTTCGCCGACGAAGGTCCGCTGGCATTGCCCGCGGGGGCCAATGCGGACGCGAACAAGCACAATGAAGAGGGTATTGCTCATTACGGTCAAGGTCATTACGACGTCGCGTTGAAACATTTCGAGGCCGCCTCCAAGGCGGACCCCAAATTGGGCGAAGTTCATTTCAACGAGGCCATCACCCTGGATAAAATGGGCAAACACGGCGACGCCACCATGCACTTCAAAGGCGCCCAGAAGAACGCCGGCGGCAACAAGGCCATTCTGGATTCCGCGATTCTGAATTCTTATCTCGGCAAATAAGCCGGGCCGCGATTCATTCGCTGTCGGTTTCATAGTTTTAAACGGAGTTTTTTAAAGCCGGACGCAAGCCGTCCGGCTTTTTTTTTTGCGATTTTGCGAGAAGAATCCGCAAAAAAACTGGCTGTATGTCCGATTTTATATAACTTATTGAATTTATTGCTGTTTTGTGTAAACCGTTTTTTCCGCTCCAGACATCTTATATATGGGACAAGGTAAGATCATGAAAGCGGCAAACAAATACGGAATATTTAGGGTTTTGGCCTGTTGCGAATATAGGCCAAATAAAGGACCGCCCTGAGGGATGGGGTTTGGGTCGAGAAATCGGAGCCTATCTTCGCACTGGCAAGTGATGGGGATAGGCTTTTTTATTGGACGGAAGCCGCCATGGGAAAGCTGGACGCGGCTCTTCAATCGATGTGAAAGGGGGGTGAACGGGTATGACTTGGCTGAGAAAATTGCCGGTGTTTGGGAGTTTCTACGTTTCCAATTTTGATCCGGCTGGCCAGGTTCAAGAGCATCTTTGGCCGCCGTAATTCCGGAAGGAGGTGTCGATCATGAAACGCATCATTACCCTTTTGGTATGCATGGCATATCTGATTCTTTATGCGCCCGGGGTATGGGGTCTTCCGTATCTCGTCGTGGAGCCCGCTTTTCAGGAAAGGGTGGCTTGGGATGTAAACCCCGCCGGTATGCTGGTGAGCGTTTATGATTTGGACCATAACGGCAAGGCGGACTTTTATGCTCTCCGGGTAGTGATCGCATCCTTCTATTCCGAGCGTGGCCTCGTGTCCGTGGCGCGGAGTTATCCTAATCATCCCGTGTTCTTCGTCAATTACGGCGACGTCAATTTCTACTACGTGGCTGACGTGTATCCGTTGTTCTATGCCATCGACGTGAACGAGGACGGCATTTGGGACTTGATGTACAAAGACGCCTCCGAGGACGGCGTCAACGGCAACGAGATGTTCTATGAAAGCCCGTCCGGGATGTTTACGTCCAATATCGCCAAGTTCTAACGGTCCGCGGCGAAGCGATTATAAATTTGACGATTTTCGGCCTGTTCGTGGTACAATCGTTTCATACTAACAGGCTGAATAAAGCCTTACCGTTTGATGGGGAGACTTTTTTTATGATGGGGATCGGTTTTTCCGAGTTGGCGGTCATATTGGTCATTATCATGATTATTTTCGGGGCTGGAAAACTGCCGGAAATCGGTAGCGCATTTGGGAAAAGCATCCGGAACTTCAAACAGTCGATGAAGGAAGCGGAAGCCGCGGACGCGGAGCAACCCGCCGCCGAGGGCGCCAAGACTCCGGAGGGGGCCCAGACGGCGACGGCCAAGGCCGCCGATAAGAAGGAAGAGGACATCATTGACGAACTGGCCCGCGAACTGGACAAAAACCGGATCGATACCATCAAGACCCGCCACGACGGCCTGGTCCAGGACCGGGACGTTTTCACGGAATCGGTGAAAAGGGTCCCGTTTGGAATGAAATCCTCCGACCGCGGCGTCTCCCGCGATATTTTTTAACGGTCGGTTTCCCGGAATATCCCGCCTTAAAAGCGAAGGGGTTTCGCGTCCCTTCGCGCGTGTTTCCTCCGCCATTTGCGTTGAGGAAATTATTCTCGTTTGCTTGCCGGTAAATCCGAACATGGGGGGCTTGACAAAATAAACGGGCGGCGTTATTATCGTACCGGATGGTATGTTTATTATGGCTAGAACCAAGGCGGAACATCCGGAGCGCAAAGAGCGCCTTATACACGCGGCGAAGGACCTCATGCTGGATAAGGGTTTTGTCGCCACGTCGGTGGACGAAATCTGCGCGGCGGCGGGAGTGACGAAGGGGACTTTTTTTCACTACTTCAAGAGCAAGGAGGCGCTTGGGGAGGAACTGGTTGAACGCTTCGCCGCCCATGTCGCCGAAAAAATGCGGGAGGCGGCCTGTTGCGCCGGCGACGACCCGCTGGACCGTTTTTACGGGTGCGTCGATTTGTCCATCAAAATGGCGGATTGCCAGGACGAGAAGGGTTGTTTGCTCGGGACTTTCGTTCAGGAGATGCACCAGTCGCATCCGCAAATCCGCAAGCTCTGCGACAAGGGATTCAATTCGGTCCTGCGCGCGTGCAAGGCCGACTTGGCGGCGGCGAGGAAAAAATACGCGCCCAAGGCGGACATCGATGTCGAGGGATTGGCGGAACACTTCGTCGCCATCACCCAGGGGTCGATGATTTTGATGAAGGCCAAGGGGGACCGGTCGATCATGAAGAGGGCGCTCACGCACTACAAGCGCTATTTGAAATCCATTTTCGGGCGCTGATTTTTTTTTGGCCCGGATATATACCAATCAGTTGGTTTATTTTGCGGGGGAGGTGATTGCACGGGAAACATTTGGCAATGCGCGTATTTGGGTTGAACGAATCTATCGAAAACTTTCAACAAGGAGTGAACATCATGTCGGAATGCGAAAAAAACGAGGGCGTTTGCCAGGTTTCTAGCGCGAAGAACCCCTGCTCCCAGACGGAGCAAGCGGGTTGTATCGTGGAGGGGAATATCGAGATGTGGTCCGATGCTTTCTGCCGGGCGATGCGCGAGGTGCAGGTGGACATTCTCAAGGAGAAGATCCGGAAGAACTGGGGGCCCGTGCTGGACAAGATGGGCGACGCGGTCGTCGCGGCCAAGGGAACTTGCTGGCAGTCGATGGTGGCCCAGGCTTTCGCCCAGCAGGAACTCCGGGACAACTTCACGAAGATCATCGGCTCCACGAGAAAGTAGATGGGTCGGGGAAAGCGGGCGGGGGAGCGCCCCCGCCTGTTTTTTCCTGAAACTTCTTTGGCGGCGCGCCTGAAGGATTCCCCGCTCTTTTCGAGCCTCTTCGCCCTGACCTCTCCCGCGATCTTTTCGGTCAAGGGGATCGTTCTTGTTCGCTACGAGATGGCGCGCATAATCGTATCGTCGTTGGCAAATCCAGCGGTTTTGGCTTTAGGGACCAGCTTCTCCCGCCAACGCGCCAGCTTTTTCCGCGTCAGCCCGCGCCGGATCAGCTCCTCCGCCAGAACATTGGGGTCTTCTCCGGAGAGCTTGGATTCCTCATCCAGCTTGCGTCTTAAACCAGGATCGATCATCAGCGGCTTTGTAGATTAAAGCCATTTCCCCCACAACCGGCAAGGCTATGAGGGGGCGGAATGGAAATGAAAAGCCGGTTGACTAGTTCCCGGGGAAGATCAAACGAACCTTATGATTTTTTACCGCA
>JACRGP010000126.1 GCA_016217765.1 Nitrospinota bacterium
ATCCGGGCTTGGCCATCCCGCTCCGGGGCGTTCCCCGGTCAAGGGAGGGGAGTAATTTGAGAGTCGAGCCAAAGGGTTCATTTTGTTAGACGCTCTAAGTCATTCGTAAACGACCGGCAGGGAAAGAACATGGATGAAACAAAGAAGGTGGAACTGGACGCGAAGTGGAAAAAAGTGGCTGTTCAAGCCGTCACCAGCGAGGAGTTCAAGAGACGGCTGGTGGACGACCCCATAACCGTCCTGGGTCAGCATGGACTGACGGTCCCGGAAAAGACCGAGGTCAAGATTTTGAGCGGGAAGGATTTCAAGATTCAATTACCGCCCAACCCCCCCCCCGAGTTGGAGAAGGTGGCCAACTGGTGGCAAAGGCGGCTGGACATGATCCGCGAATTCGGCAAGGAGGAAAAGGTGGGGCCGAACTCGGTCATCCCGGAGGCAGACGAAGGCGTTTGACTCGCGGAGCGCGTCTCGAAAATCTTTCCGCGTTGACAATCGACGGCAAATTGGCTAGATTTCGCGGTTCGAAACCGGATCGGCGAAATCCGGATTCGAGGCCGCAAAAAACATAACTGAAAACGCGCCCGTAGCTCAGATGGATAGAGTGACGGACTCCGGATCCGTAGGTCGAAGGTTCGAATCCTTTCGGGCGCGCCAAACGCGAGCGCTTAGCGTGCAAACGCTAAGCGCTTTTTTCTTTCCGTCCCGGTTGCGCCAAGTTTCCCGCCATGTCCGCTGGGGAAACAGGACGGTAAGGATCCGCGCGAATTTCCCAATCATCGCGGCGGAAAGAATTGACGGCCGTCGGCGTCATAAGCGGGGATTTGGGCTGACTCCGCGATTAATTTTGCCGCTTGCCTGCATTTATCGCGATTCGAAAAATATAACCGAAGCTCGTTCGAATCGCGTATATTGGATTTCGAGGTCAGACTTATCGTGTAGTTTGTCTGGTTGGCGGCGAAACCGCCGATAACATAACTTTTTAAAAATACCCGCTCGATCGAATCGAACGGGAATTTCCCGCTGGGAGTTTGCAGGTTCGGATCGTTGCGAAACTCGATTTGCCGCCGGGCTTTATTAATGACGATCGCTCCATGGAACAGCCGCCAAATCCCGAAAAGCATACAGCCGGTTCCAAAAGTTACGAACGCGACTATCCCCAACATCTCAATCTTGTTCGGGAGCAGGATCGCCGGAAAAATGAAGAGGAGGGAAAAACTAACCGCCAGCCAGCCGAGCGGTTTGCCGTCGCGGTAAATTATTATATTGCCCCCTTCATGCTTTGTCTTTATAAATAACATATTTTGCCGCGGACCTGCCTCCTTGGAGGCTTTTTCATCCAGAGACATTAAAAATGGAACATTTTTTATTGGGCAACCGATTTTGTCAATTCAATTTGGGCTATGAAAATCCCGGAAAGGTTAAAAGTCCCCGATTTGTCGGCCTAAAACGGCAAACTTCCCTTTTCCCGGAAACCTGGATGCAATTCCGAGCACTACAAACCATTTTATTTTGATCAGGAGATGCGCTTGAAATTTATACATAAATTGGCAATCGGGTATCTTTGTTCTTTTATCGTTTTTTCTCCCTTATGGGCAGAGGCGCGAGCGGGCGCTTCGCGAGGAGGTTCCCATTCAGGTTCGTTCTCAAGTCGTTCCGGCGGTTCCATGTCGCATGAAAGCATGGGAAGCCGGGGTTCAAAAACCCATGAGGCCAACGCTTACAAGCCCATTGAGAAAAGCATGACGCCCAAGCCGGCGCCTACGCCGCCACGGCAGATGGAGCCTGCCCCGCGACCCGCTCCTCCCATGGCAACGCCTCAGTTCGCCTCTCAACCGAGTTTTTTCCAGCGGCATCCGTTTCTTACCGGAGTGGCCGGCGGACTTGTCGGGTCCTGGATCGGCGGTTTGATTTTCAATCATTCCAGGAGCGAGGCTGGCGTCCGGAACGGGGATATGGACGATTTGGAGACGGCTTCGGCGGTTTCCCCCGCCGGTAGAATGCTTGGATCCATGCTCCCCTTACTCCTGATCGCGGGTCTCATTGCGCTCGGCTTTTGGTTGTACCGCCGCAATGCCTCCCCGTCCCTGGCCGCCAGCATGGCGTCCACCGGTTATGCGCCCGGTCCCGTGCCGATGAATGACGCGTCATGGGGAGGGGTTTCGCCGGCGGAGCCCGTCATGCGCCTTGAGCAAAGCGACGCCTCCGCCTTTACCGGTCTGCTTGCAGGCATTCAAGAGGCGTGGGGGAGGGCTGATATCAATAAGTTGAAACGCATGGTCACTCCCGAGATGCTGGCTTATTTCTCCGAAATGTTGTCCAACAATACAAGCCAGGGAGTCGAAAACCGCGTCGAGCAGGTAAAGGTGTTGAAGCAGGAGGTCAACGAGGCATGGGCAGAGAACGATCTGCAATATGCGACGGTTTTGTTCGTGTGGAACGCCTTGGATTATACCGTCAATTTAAATGGTAAACCCGGCGACCCGGATTACGTGGTAGAGGGAGATATGCGGCAACCGGTCGAGGCCTCCGAAGCCTGGACGTTTGTCCGCAGTCGCGGCGGACATTGGCTCTTGTCCGCGATTCAGCAAATATAAATGCGCAAAGGGTGTCTCTTCTTATATTGGAGTTTGCTGGCAACGGCTCTATTTTTGCCCCTGTTCCCGGGTTGCGCTTCCCCGCCGTCGCCGCCGCCTCCGGTTGCGCCGGTCATTCTGGAAACGGAACAATACCGGGTCGTCCCGGTCTTTTACGCCACGGACCGGGCGGTTACCGGCGACCCTTCCCCCGCCAGGTTTTACGGGGACCAGCGGAACGATCGGGTCCAGACGGGATTTTGCATGGTCACGATTCCCAAGGCCCGCGGCAAGGGGGAGGTCCCGGAGCCGTCGGGTTTGAAGTTCGAGTTTTCCGAGGATCCCGCCCGGCACGTGACCCTGAAAAAAACAACCTCGATGTCGGAGGAAAAGTTCCTCGCCAATCTTCGCAGGTCCGCCGGGCCCGGCGGCGAGGTCCTGGCGTTCGTCCACGGGTTCAACGCGGTATTCGCGGATGTCGCCCGCAGGGTCGCGCAGATCGCGAACGATCTGGACTACCGCGGGATTCCGATCATATATAGCTGGCCGTCGCAGGGCGAGCTGTCCCCGGCGGGATATGCCCGCGACGAAACCAACATACGGTGGACCATCCCGCACTTGACCGAGTTTCTGAAGAAGCTTTCTTCCCAGCCGGGGATCAAGACGATTCATCTGGCGGCGCACAGCATGGGGAACGTCGCTTTGGTAAACGCCCTTGTCAAAATCGCGGGAGAGCGGGGGGATGACGGGCATCCGCCGTTCTCCGAAGTCATTCTAGCCGCGCCGGACATGGATTCCGGCGAATTCGCCAATCTGGCGGGGGAGCTTCGGAAGGTCGCGAAACGGGTCACCCTCTATGCGTCTTCGAACGACAAGGCGCTTGCCCTATCCAAAAAATTTCACGGTTATCCGCGGGCGGGGGATTCGGGGCAAGGCATGACTCTCGTCAACGGTATCGACTCCATCGACGTTTCCGCCGTCGATACCGATTTGATCGGCCATTTTTATTACGGAGACAACGACTCCGTCCTGGCGGACATGTATTATTTGCTGAAGGGGGTTCCCGCCAATCAACGATTCCGATTGACCGCCAAGACCTTCAAGGGGAGCAATTACTGGATTTTCCAGCCTTGAGCTTTGGATTATTCGGGAAGAGTGATAAAGAATGTGGCGCCTTGATGGGGGGAACTTTTCACGGAAATCGCGCCGTTATGGCGGTCGACGATCTTTTTGCATATGGCGAGACCCATGCCCGCCCCTTGATAAGGACCGTGTCCGTGCAAGCGTTCGAAAAGGCGGAATAACCGGGGGGCGTATTTTTCCTCGAACCCGATTCCATTGTCCCGGACCGTTATTTCCCAGTCGCCGTTTTTTTTCTTGCAACTTCCGATTTGGATAACGGGGTTGACCCCGTCCCGGCGAAACTTCAACCCATTGGAAATCAGGTTTTGGAACAACTGCCGCATTTGGCACGGCTCGGCCTTCAGGGAGGGGAGGGGCCCTATCTCGATCGTCCCATTGGAGTCGCGTATCCGGTCCTCCAGGTCTTCGACTGTCTCGCTCACGATTTTGGCCAGGTCGATTTGCTGAAAAGCCATGTCCTTCATCGTTACTTTCGAATATTCCAGCAAGCTATCCAAAAGATTTCGCATCCTTTCAGCCGCGTTCTGTATGCGTATCAGATAGTCCCGGTTTTGACCGTCCAAATTGGACGAGGAACTCAAGCGGTCGCTGAACGTCAGGATTTTGCGTAGCGGTTCCTGCAGGTCATGCGACGCGACATAAGCGAAATCCCGGAGTTCCTTGTTGCTACGTTCCAGTTCCCCGGCTTTGACTCTCAGGTCGTTTTCCATTTCCTTCCGGCTCAAGGCCATGGAGATGACATTGGCCAATGCTCCCAGGAAATTGATGTCGTCTTCGGTAAACTGGCGGAGGCGCCGGGTATGAGCCCCGAACACGCCATAAGGTCGATCTTTTATTTTTATGATCACGCTTAAACCGCTTACGACCTGGTGGTCGTTGAGCAGGGCCGGGCCCGAGAAGCGGGTTTCCGTCCGTAAATCCTCGACCACGACGGGATGGTTCGATTTCAACGTGTACCCCGCCTGGGAGTCCAAATCGCTTCCGACCGCGGCCTGTCCCACCAGTCCCGGTTTCCAGCCCACCCCGGCCTTCAGCAGTAAACGGTCGCCGCCGGGGAGCAGTTCAAGGATTTTGGAATACTCGACATCGAGGCTTTTGGCGGCAAATTTGACGGCCGTTTCCATGAGGAGGGACAAATCCAGGTCCAGAGACAAGGCCATTTGGCCGATCCTGGCTAGGGACTCGTTTTGGAGGTATTTCACGGATGGCCTGTTTTTTCCCATTCCGTGGGCTAATTAAAAAATAGAGGCGGGGAAACGAACGTCCGCGCGTTCAGGCGGTTGCAGGGTCGTGTCTCATTTTTCCTGGCGATCATAAATGACAAGCGGCGAAAAAATGGTGGGCGCGACAGGGTTCGAACCTGTGACATCTGCCGTGTGAGGACAGCGCTCTTCCGCTGAGCTACGCGCCCACCCTGAATCGTGGATACCAGAAAATCTTTCCGCGATTGTAGCATATTCGATCGTGTCCGGCAGGAAAAATCGAGCTTTTCCTGAAAAGAAAATCGGGGCGGCGAGATCGCCATATCTCGCCTCGGACGAGGTTTTCGGGAACGCGGCGTTTTCTTGTGGCGTTTGAAATAATCCCTCATTGCCTGCCGGGTCGAAATAGGGGAGGGCACGGTTTGTATTCTGGGTTCTTAAATCCCCCTCGGTCCCCCTTTTCAAAGGGGGAAGATCGGAGACAACCTGTCCCCCCTTTATCAAAGGGGGGCTGGGGGGATTTCCCATCTCCCGATTCGAGTAAAAGTTTTTCAACTCATGCAATGTCCGGGTTAGCCTTGCTTTTCCTTCACGGGTTTTGAAGCGTCGGCAAAAGCGTCTTCGATGATTTTTTCGGCTTCGGGCCCTTTGAGGGTCTTTTTCTCGATCAGAGTTTGGGCCAGCGCTTTAACCGCGTTCCAAACCTGTTTTTGTTTTAATATTTCCTCCGTCCGGATTTCCAGCCACCGAAGATACGCTTCGGTTTCCCTGGACGAGCCGGAAAAAAACGAGAGGCAGTAAATGGCTTGCTTGTAATCGTCCAGCCTCCCCGACCGGTCCCTGATTCTTGGGTTGAACCGCCTTAAGGCCCCGTGCCCGGCAAGGACGATGATGACCGCGTTTTCCAGGCGGACCCGGGACATGATCGAGTTGTGTTTTAGACTGAGTTTTAATCCGCGAAACGGGGGGACATGTTTGACTCTTCCCAACGAACTTCCCAAGCGCTTGATGGATGCCAGTTTTAATCGTACCCCCATCCAATAAGCGGCCACGGCGTGCCCCGCTTCGTGATAGGCGGTTTCCTCCAACCGCATTGAGTGTCGTTTGGTCCGCTTTTCGGGCATGAAGCTTGGACGATACAAGGCCGAGTCAGATACGGCGTCGCAAACCTTCGTGGATTTCCTGGAAGATCTTGTCCAGGCTATACTGGTAATCCCATTCGGGGTAATCGTTTTTAAACCGCCGCACGTCGCTGATCCACCAAATATGGTCCCCTTTGCGCGGAGCATCCACGTATTTCCATGTCATCTTCCGGCCGCAGATTTTTTCGCAAGTGGATATGGCTTCGAGGATGGAGCAATTGCTGAACCGGCTCCCGCCGAGATTGTACACCTTGGCCGCTCCCGGTTTGCGGTAAAAATGGTAAAGGGCGTTGACGAGGTCGAAACTGTGAATGTTGTCCCTGACCTGCTTGCCCTTGTACCCGAAGACGGTGTATGGCGTATTTTTCATGACGCAGATCATGATGTAGGAAAGAAAACCGTGTAGCTCGGCGCCGGAATGTCCTGACCCGGTGAGACATCCGCCGCGGAAGCAGGCCGTCTTCATGCCGAAATACCGGCCGTATTCCTGCACCAGCAAATCCGCCGCGGTCTTGGATACGCCGAACAGGCTGTGGGTGGTGTCGTCCAGACTCATGCGCTCGTCTATGCCATGCGGGGAGTAAGGATGCGATTCCTCCGGTTCCCAACGGGTTTCCTTCTCGACGAACGGCAGGAAATTGGGGCGGTCGCCGTAGACTTTGTTCGTGGACAAATAGATAAAGACTGCATCGGGACAATGTTTGCGGGTCATCTCGAGGAGGTTGAGCGTGCCGTTGGCGTTGACGGTGAAATCCGTGGCCGGGTCCTTGGCGGCCCAATCGTGCGAGGGCTGGGCCGCGGCATGGACGAGCAGCTTGACGTCCTTGCCGTATTCGCCGAAAATCCGGGCCATGTCCTTTTCCGACCGGATATCGGCGGAATGATGGACGTAGTTATCGCATTCTTGTTGAAGTTTTTCCCGGTTCCAGTCCGTGGAGGCCTCGTCGCCGAAAAACTTGCGGCGCATGTCGTTGTCGATGCCGATGGCCTTCATCCCCTTGCCGGTCAGGAACCGGACGGTTTCGGAGCCGATCAGCCCCGCTGAGCCTGTAACGATCGCTAGATCCACGATTGACTTCCCCTGTTCATATGCTATTGCCTGTTATGTGGCGGCAAAACGTCCCTGCCCAGCAGTCGGCGCCAGAGCAATCGGCAGAGAACGCGATAATAATTGGGCCCGGTTTTAAACAGGTTGAAACTCGAAAAGCCCATGTCGATCGAACGGTTGATCCAGGATATGGGGATTTCCTTGACATTATAGTTCAGCAAAATGGGTTGCAGTCCGGTTTCCGCGTTGGCGGAGAAGTCGTGGGATTCCAAATGGAGCCGTCTGGCGACTTCGATTTTCATCAGTTTGAGATTGTTGGTGACGTCGCGGAAACGTTTCCCCAGCAAAATATTGGCCAGAATGTGGAATCCCCGGTTGGCCAGGATTTTGGTAAAGGCGTAATTCAATAATACGCTTTCCCGCGAGAACCGGCTCCCGATCGCCACGTCCTCGCCATCCGCGACCGCGTCGAAGAGGCCGACCAGTTCGGGCAATATGTGTTGAAAATCGCTGTCCGTCAGGAGGACGAATTGTCCGGTCGCGGCGGCAAGCCCGTCGCGCAAGGCCCTTCCCACGCCGTTGGGCATGGTCCTGGATATCAACCGGATTTTGGGATCTTTTGCCGCCAGCTTTTTCGTTACCGCCGCGGTGCCGTCGGAGCTGTTGTCGTCCACGATAATGATCTCGTGAATGTATTCGCCATAGCACCGGTTGAAATTCTCGACGAGGGCCGGGACGTTGGGTTCCTCGTTACGGCACGGGACAACGACGGAAACCCTGTTTTTCAACTCGCGGCGGTTTGCCAGGTTGACCATGGGGCGTTTCCAATCCTCCGGCGCCGGTTTTTGTCCCCAGACGTAAAGCGATCCGGCGAAGTTGCGCAAATAAGGCGTGTTTTCAAATATCAAACTCAGGTTTTGCATGGGCCACAAGAGCATTTTGGGGATCGGCGGAAACAGGAAGTCATAAGGAAGGATCTTTATGCCGACATAACCGATTTCCGACAGGATGGTGAACAGGTCTATCCGGTTGATCGGCTGGCCCTCGTCCCGCTGTTTGACGAAAAACAGTCTCGAAAGGAAACGCCGCAAATTATAGTAGGGACACCAGGGGTTGATCTCGAAAAAAAGAAATTGCCCCCCCGGTTTCAGCAGTTTTTTCAGCTTGTATAGGAACGGTCCGTAAATTTCCCTGGTCAGGAGGTGCCAGCCGACGATGAAGTCGAATTGCCTCCCTTCCAGCGGCCCCGGAAAGTTTTCGACGTACAGAGGCTCGACGTTCGCGGGGAAATCGTTTCCGGACAGTTGGGCATGGTTGTCTTTGTCAAAGGTCGCGGCGCAGATCGGGTTGGCGTCCTTGTTTGCCCGGGAGATTTCCCGGGTCCATTGGCCCCCGCCGCAACCCAACTCCAAAATGCTTTCTCCGGGAAACAGGTGGAACAAGTGTCGGACCATTTGCGCCCGCCATCTCAAACGTTGTTCGAGAAAATAGTCTTGGCCTCTCCAGTATTCGGTCCTGGCGAGTTCTTGTCTCCTTAAAATTGCGGTTAATTCCATCGTGCGCTAGAAAACGGGGGAGGCTGGAGTTTTGAATGCGTTTCGGGAACTTGTCCGGGGTAAAAATAACAAAATAATGCGAGAAAGCCAAGTTCCTAATCGCGCGCGAAGGATTTCGCGCGAGAGTCCAAAGGCGGTTGATGCGGACGATGGCCTCTTGACGCGGTCTCAACCGGACCCGGTTGCCTTGAACGGTTTCAGAATTTTATTTTTCAAAAGGGTGGCGGCGTCCTTGAGCATGGATTTGACCATCTTGTTGCTTTTATTACGGGCGGAATCGGATGCCAGGTCGACGAATAATTGAACGATCCGGTAGGGCTTCCTTAAAAAGAAAATGCCGTAGAAGATCGCGGTTCCCAAAATCACCAGAAAGGAAAGTTCCAGATGGCCGAACCGGGGGTTGTAGGAGGTTTTTTTCGCTCCGTAATCCTGGAATGTGAATAAACTGAGCAAGTATCCATCGTTCAGGTCCGCGATCACGCCGTTCTTGACGAGGGCGCGAAAT
Organism: Nitrospinota bacterium; assembly: GCA_016217765.1. Lineage (GTDB taxonomy): Bacteria > Nitrospinota > Nitrospinia > Nitrospinales > JACRGP01 > JACRGP01. Next base: position 9,170 of record JACRGP010000126.1, read on the forward strand.
GATTCCGTGTTGGGTTGGGGCGAGTACGCGTTCAGGTTCACGTTGGTGAATCCCAGCCAGGCGCATTTGGCGATGGCGGCGTAAGTCTTGAGAACGCTTCCGTAGTCGTCTTCCGGAAAACCGATGATGAAAAAACATCCGACGTTGATATTGGCCTTCATGGCCGCTCTGGCCGATTCGAACATGCTCGGCAGACGGACTTTTTTTCTGATCGCCTTCAATACCCCGGGGTCTCCGGATTCGGGGGCGAAAGCGAATTCGTGGCAACCGGCCGCCTTGAGCTTTTGGGCTATTTCGTAATCGATGGACTCGCTTCGCGTTCCGGAGGGCATTTGAAACGTGATTCTCATTTCCCTGGATATGATCTCGTCGCAAAAATCGCCGATCCATTTCCGTTGGACTATGGCGGTGAGATCCTCGAACTGAAAATCCGAGGTCCCATACTTTTTCTGGTAGGACTGCATCTCGTCAACTACGTTTTTGGGATCTCGGGGTATCCATTGGGTGGTCCACATGTTGGGACTGGTGCAGAAGGTGCAGGAGAACGGGCATCCTCTCGTGGCCAGCATGGGCATGAACTTCCCCTGGGACGCGCCGTGGGGTTGGTTCACCCGGTTGTAGGTTTCGATGTCGAAGAGATCCCATGCGGGCCAGGCGATGGAATCGATATTCTTGATCCGCGCTCGCCTGGCGTTTACCCGGACGGCGCCGGCCTTGTCGCGGAAGGCGATCCCCGGAACCTGCTCGAGCGGAAGGCCTTTTTCCACGCTGTCCAGTAACTGGATTATGGTTTCTTCTCCCTCGCCCATGACCACCGCGTCCAACGGGGCCTGTTTCATGGAAAATTCGGGGAAGCCCGTCCCATGTTCGCCGCCAAGGACCATAAAAACCTTGGGGAAGGCTTTGCGGACGTCCTTGATCAATTCCCTCACGTAAACCCAATTGGAGGAAAACATGCAACCGAAACCGATGGCCTCGACGTCTTTCGGGATCCTCTTTATGATTTCCGCGTTGGCGAGGCCGCGCACTGTGACGCCTTGGAAGGAAAAATAACTTCTGGGCGCGGAACCGGGCCCGTCGACCACGCTGACCCGATGGTTCGCCTTCCGCGCGGCGGCGGCAATATAGGCCAGACCGATGGGGGGCATGCTGATGGTGGATACGAAATTGGTCAGGGAAACGAATTTGGAGGGCTCGATCAGGCAAATTTTCATAAATGACTTTCCAATGCTACTATAAACAGATATAATCGTCTAATTATAAATAAGCTTGAGTGTCAATACACTCCTTTTTAAGTCCCCGGGAAAAAACCCGGTCTTCATCCGCGGTTTTTGCGCAAAAAGCAAGATATGTCCCCAGCCGGATCCGCCGTCCGACAAGAAATCTTTTTGGGCAAAAAGCTTTCAAGATGAAAGCGCAAAGCCCGTATCTCCGATGGTCCTTGCTTTTTATCGGCATCGGTCTTGCCGTTCGGCTGATCACCCTCGATTTGCCGATCCTCGAAGGCGCCTATATCCGGCAAATTCAAACCGCCGCCATCGCTAGAAACCTTCTTGACAGCGGATTCGACGTTCTTCATCCGCAAATCGATATCCTGCCCGAACCGCGATATTTCGTGCTGGAGCCGCCTCTCTACAACACGGCCGTCGCTTTCTTGTATCTGATTTTCGGCGTTCATGAATATCTGGGCAGGCTGGTTTCCATACTGGCATTTTGCGGGACCGCCTGGTTCATTTTCCGGATTGCCGCCCGTAATTTAAACGAAAGCGTCGGCCGGGCGGCTGTTTTTGTTTTTTCCTTCTCCCCGTTGTCGATTATTTTTACGCGGGCATTTCAACCCGATCCCGCCGCCTTGTTTTTTTCCGCGGCGTTGATCTATTATTTCCTGGAATGGGTCAAGGGCGATGCCGCCGCGTTCAAGAGGGCCTGCGCGTTTGGGATTTTAGCTTTCTTGACAAAACAGACCTTCCTGTTCCTGTTGTTGCCGCTTTCCCTGTGCGCGCTTTATTTTAAAAAGAAGGAGATATTCAAAGACGCCAGGTCTTATCTGTTCCTGTTCCTGTGCATGGCGCCCCCCGTGGCGTGGTCAATCCACGCCAGACACGCGCATCAAATTTTCCCCTCGCCGATCGTTAAAGGCAACTTCGAGTTTTCCAATTGGTTTTCCCTCGCTCCCTATTTTCAGTACGCATCCTACAAGACCATCTTCCAATGGCTCTCCGGACTGATCCTGACCCCTTTCGGTTTCAGTCTGTTCGTCCTCGGATTATTTGTCCGGTCGGAGAAGGACGGGGACTGGATATTGAATTTCTGGTTGTTTGGACTTTTCGTTTTTTTTGCGATGTTCCCGATCCATGCCACGTCGCATGAATATTACTATTTGCCGTTATTGCCCGCGGCTTCCATCGTCATTGGCAAGGCCTGGTGGTTTGTGTTCGAAAAAGACGGCGGCGAGCGCTTGAAAGGTCTTTTCGCGAGACCGTTGAAAATCCTCGGCGCGTTGATTTTAGGCGTCTCCGTATACGGTTTCAGCAACAGCGGGTTTAACCTCCCCGCTTCCGTGAGCCATTTTCGCGACGAACTCGAGATTCTGAACAAGAATACGCGGGACGGGGACCTTCTGATCGTCAAGGCGTCCTACCAGTTGTATTATGCCAACAATCGCGGATGGCTGTTTCCCGCCCAGCCGTATGGCATGGGTCCGCAAAGCGTCGCGAAGGAACTCGATTACTGGGCCAAGGGCGAGCGTTTGGAGCCCACGCCGGCCTACCTGCTGGAAAGTTACAGAAAGGCCGGGGCGCATTATTACTTCGTGTCGGAGGTCGAGGAGTTCAACCGGCATAAGGAGTTCGCCGATTATGTCTTCGCGCGTTATAACGTCGTCGCCCAAAAAGAAGGGGTCTGCATCCTTTTCGACCTGAAACACGGTCCGCGGGGATGACGGGATTCCAAGCGAGTTGCAAGCTGGGAATCGAGCGGTCGGAGGAAAGTTTTATCCGGGCGCTTTCCCGGTTTGACGCTCTTGCGAAATTCTTCGTTCTTTCCTGCGACGTTGATACTGCCTTCGTTCGTTATTGAGGAGGCTGTCTATGTTGATCTCCGTTCGCCTCTCCTCCCGGCGCCTTTCCCCCCGCCTCCGGTTTCCGATATGTTCATCCTGGTTCATTGTCTTGGTTTGGCCCGGATTGATATGGATTGCGAGGAGGATTTTACCCGTTTTGTCCTTGGCGCCAACCGTTGATTAGGGTAGGGCCTCCGTTCATTTCCCCATCCGCTCTGTCGTCCGGCGGAGCGCTCTCCTCGGCCAGATTTAAAGGGGTTCCGGTATTCCGGGACCCCTTTTTTATTGCCCTGTGGGAGTCGGGTCTTGACGCTCATCGACCAGCCGTTCGTAAAAGGGAAAGAGTTCGCGCTCCTCGAAATGCACATGGTTGGAAAGTAGCGTTCCGAACTCGGTCAATGCCTCGGCCCCGCCCGCGATGATACGCGCCGCCAACTCTCTCAACCGGGCATGGTCTTCCTTCAATCGTTCCGCAAGCGAGTTGCCGCCTTCGGCCAGTGTACGCGGCAACAGGGCGCGCTCTTCCTCGGCAAAATGCGGCGCCAGTCCGTCATTCCAGCGTTTCGGGAAGTCGGCCATGAGTTGAACGACGGCATCGCTTCCGGGAACGCTCCTTTTCGCGCGCCTCGCCAATACCGGCGCGGCATGATGTTCGCGGGAAAATTTTATCGGCGCTGGCGAGCGTTTCATTTCAA
>JACRGP010000023.1 GCA_016217765.1 Nitrospinota bacterium
AACGGGAGTCCTTTTATTATGCTCTTGTGACATGCCGGTAGCAAGGGCTATTCCTCGGACGGCGGAGTGCGAGAATTAATTCAATAAAATCAGCTACTTATTTAGCAATCCCTTGCGGACTTGTCAAGCGCGAAACGCCAAGCCCTTTGAATATATGGGCTTTTTCGACGGCAACATATCTCTATGTTTATTAAGCGGTTACGGGTAGGGTGGGGGATGGAGGGCTTTGCGGGATGCGATCGTTCCGCCGTGTCGGAACGCCAGGGGCCTGGCTAACAGCGTGGGGCAAGAATTGTTTTGCGTCACTCGGCGTCGCGTTTTTCGGCGGTTTTTGGCGCGGGCTTCACTGGCGGACTTTTCCGGGTTTTCTTTCCGGCGGGGGTCATCAGGTCCAGAAAATATTGCAGGACGGCGATCTTGCCGATGTCGCCTTCCTTGAAGATCCGCTTGATCTGGGCGACAAGCCGCTCCTGGTTTTTAGTGGAAAGAAGACCGCGCATATTATTGTCCCGCCCGCATTTCCCTTTCCGGCCCCTGCCGGAAAGAATCCAATTCATATTTATGGACTCTTTTTCGCAAAAGACGGCGAGTTTGTCAACAGGCAAACTGTTTCGCCGCTTCCTTTCGGCGAAGGCCGTTTTGCCCAAACCCAACAAAGCGGCGACCTCGCTATCGTGCCGGAGCGCCTTGACCTCCTTGAGGCGGGCCAGGACCGCCGCGAAGTTCATATTTCTGATTTTTTTTCTTGACAAATATGCCATGTCCGATACTATCTAAGAGTTGAAAGGAGAAAGAGCGTTTCCCAGGGGCCGATACGTTTAAGGTTTGCAAGGGGACGGCCACGATGCCCATCCCGTCTCTTGCTGGCGCGAAGGCGGGGCACGGCGGCAACAATGTTTTTCCATCATCATCGCCCTTATCGGAACCTTCCCCTTTTTGATTTAAAAAAAGATCGGTTGCAATTCAAACTTCCGCGCTCGAATCGTCCGCGATTTCGCGCCCGGTTGCGGAGTCGTTTTTCACTTAAAAATCATCGACTTCAATATAACCTTTTGCTCCAAAAGGGCAACTATTGATTTTATATCAAATGACGAAAAAGGGACTGAAAAATCGCTAAATGCGCGCTTTAATGGGGTTCTCGCATTATTCCCGAACCGGGGGTGGTCTAAAACGGTTCGTTTTATTGGGATTTCGGAAGATATTCTCGTCGTCCGGGCGTGGAAGAAGGCGCTCATGGGTATTTTACACAATCTGTTTATGAAATTAAAATAGCGGCGCCGTCCGGGAAAGGGCCCGCGGTCTTTTCGGGAGCGGAAAGGGATGGCCAAGACCGGGTTTCAGATGGAAACGCGTTGCGGGATGTCCGGCGTTAACGGGCGCGAGGTTTCGGCCGCCAGGCATTGGGGCGGGGATTCGGGCCGGACATGTTGAGAAATAATTTGTGTATGCTGGTCGCGGAGGACGATGACGACGATTTTATCCTGGTCGCGGAAGCGGCAAGGAAGGCGAGTCTGGACGTCAACCTGGCGCGGGTCAGGGACGGCGAGGAGTTGCTGGACTACCTCCTGCGGCGCGGCCGGCACGCGGCCCGGGACAAGGAGCCCAGCCTCATCCTCCTCGACATCAGCATGCCCGGAAAAAACGGCTTTGAGGCGTTGAAGGAAATAAAGTCGATCCCGGGGATTCGCTCGATCCCCGTTATCGTGGTGACCAACGCGTACTCCGCCGAGGACATCGACCGGGCCTACAACCTCGGCGCCGCCTCCTTCATCCAGAAGTCCCTCGAGTTCCAGCGGTTCATCCATTCCTTCAAGGTCATGAAGCAATACTGGTTCGAGACGGTCTTGCTTCCCAAGGGGCCGCCAACGTGAACGCCGGGCAAGCGCCCGGGGGCAACGCGGCGATGACGCTGACGCGATCGCCGAAAAGCAAATCCCCCCGGCCCCCTTTACAAGGGGGAGCCGCATCCCGCCTCGGCGTCAGCCGGAGGCGGCGTTGGATCTAACGTTCACGTTGGCCGGGCAAGCGCCCGGCGGGCGACGCGGCGATGACGCTGACGCGATCGCCGACCGGCGAGGCGCCGGAGCCTAACACTACTCCGTTAAGTGACGGATAAGAAACCGGCCCGCCGCGGCCCGGCACAACCCGTCATCGCGAGCCGCAATAGGGTCGGGATGCTCAATAGGGGACTTATGCAAAGCTTTCTTTGCAAGGGGGAGCCGCATCCCGCCTCGGCGTTAGCCTGAGGCGGCATTGGGTCCAGCGGCACGCTGGCCGGGGAACGCCCCGGAGCGAACTGGCGAAGCTCCGATTGCCCTCGACAACGCCGGTTCGCCATTCGGGTCAAGCCCGTTGAATCCAACGTTCACGTTGGCTGGTCAGTCGCGGTAGATCAAATGGGCCTCGACGGCGATCTTGTCGTGCAGGTAGAGGCAGACCCATCGTTTCCCGCCTTCCGCCGCCAGGTCGAAGGCGAATTGCTTCAACACGGCGCCGGGATGCCCCCGGACGAACGTCTTGAACAGCATGGACGAGTATTTCGCGACCTGGCCGAAACGGTATTTCCTCGCCCATTCCACGAGGGGGTTGTCCAATAGCCAGTCGGCGGTTTCCTTCGCCTTGAGGACATGGGACACGCGGACGTCCAGCAGTTTGTTCAGCAGGGGCTTGGTTTCGAGCGCCGAAACCAGATCGGCGAACCTCGCCAGCCCCGTCAACAGGTTGAACAGCCGCGCCTCGTACAGGGGCCGGGGACCGGGATGGTGAAACCGCGCGATGTCTTCCGCAAGACGCGCGTAAGCCGAACGGACCTGGTCCCACTCCAGTTTCCAGGGCTCGAACAGGACCTTCTTTCTGGAGGTTTCGGCGATGCGCCGGACCTCTTCCGGCAAGTCGTTTTCGGAAAAGGGTCCGGGCTCCTCCAGGGACTGAAAATCCTCAAGGACGCTTTCGGGGGGCAACTCCGTTTCCTTCTCCCCGCTTTCCCGGTAAACCCGCAGGGCCAGTTCCCCCGCCAGCAAATACCAGTGCGCCAGGAAAATCTTGAACACGACGTCGTGGAAAAAATACGCGGCCATCCTCATGGACCAGAACGAGAGGTCCATGCAACGGGCGAGGTAGTAGATCCATTTCAGGAAAGAGTACATGCGGTAGCGCGCGAAGATGCGCCCGGCGGGGGAGTTTTCCCACTCCTCTTTTTTCCTCCAGGCGCGGGTCAGCGTCAGGACGTGGCGCAGGCGGAACTGGGTGGCTTTTTGAATCCCTTTCCGTTGCGCGAGGGAAAGCAGGCTGTTTTTCAAGACCCGGAAGGCCTGCAACAGGTTCCCGATGGAGGCTTCGGCGAGGGGTATGGCGGACCGGGGATGGTAGATGGCGGCGATTTCCTCCGCCAGGGAGCGGGTGTTTTCGAGCAGTCGCAAGTCCTGCTCGCGGAGGACCCATTGGGCGCGGAGGGCCTCGCACCGCCGGACCACCGTCGCCAGCGCCGCCCGTTCCCGGGGGTCGTCCGCGGCGGACAACCGGTCCCGCAAGTCCCGCAGGCGGGCGTAGTTGAGCCAGCCGATTCCCGCCAGCCCGCTTCCCTTGACCGAAAGGACCGCCGCCAGCAAGGCGAGAGCCGCTAACAGGCCGAAAAAGATCCAGGACGCCATGGGGCAACCTTTGTTTTAGACGATAGGGAAGGGATTATATGGCGGATGCGGGGCCGTGATGATATATTAATAAAACCCGAATCGTCGAACGCATTCCTTCGGTTCTTGCCCATCAATCCGGCGATCGGATTCCGAGGTTTGCCATGCCCGCCCCCAACCGGATTTTCCATTTCGTTTTCCTGATGTGTCTCCTGTCGATTCTACCCCAATGCGTCGAAAAAGAAAGTAGCGAGTACGTCCAGGAGGCCATCGACTACACCGACGGGGAGAAATACGACGAGGCCATGGCTTCCTTTCTGAAAGCCATCAAGAGGGACCCCAGGAACGCCAAGGCTTATTTGGGTCTGGGCGGCATTTATAATTTCAAGAACATGCACGAAAAAGCCGTCGAGACCTTCAAGACCGCCGTGCAACTGGACCCCACTTATTACGACGCCCATTACGGGCTCGGCTACACCTACGAGGTCATGGGCAGGAAGGAAGAGGCGGACGAGGAATACCGGCGATACCGCGAGCTGAAGGCCAAAATGGACGCCTTCCTCAAACAGGAAGAGAAGTCGCGGTGAGACACGGTATCGCGTTCGGCTTCATGGTCCTGGCGATGTGTTTCGCCTTCGTCCTCGCGAGAGAATCCCGCGCGGACTCCTGGGACGCTCAAGGCGGGCCGGTCCTGGCGCAAGCCGTCCCGGAGGGCGGCGAGACCGCGCCGTCCGGTCGCGGTCTCCTTGTTCCGCCGCCGCTGTTCGCGGAGGGGAAGGTGTTTTTGCCGACGACGGTAAACCCCAAGGACAAAACCGTCATGGTCTTGATCAACGCCGGGAGCGCGCCGGCCAGGAGCGCGGCTGGCCGGGCGGAATACCGCGGGGACGAAGGGCGTCCGGCGTCTCCGGAAAATACGCGGGCGTTCTACATGGACCTGAACGAAATCACCGCGGAGAAATTCAAGGCGTTCGATCCCAAGTACGACGAAAAACCCTATACCGGAAACAAACCCTGTCCCAACTGCCCGGCCATGGGGATCGACTGGGCCAGCGCCAACCGGTATTGTCTGTGGGCCGGGAAACGTCTCCCCTCGGAGGCGGAATGGGAAGCCGCGGCCTCCGGCCCGGCCGCCAACGACCCCTGGCCCTGGGGCGACAGGTTCCTGCCCGGCAGGGCCAACCTGCTCGGCGAGGAGGACGGTCATGCCTCGGTTGCCCCCGCGGGTTCCTTCCCGATGGGAGCGAGCCTCTACGGCGTCCTGGACATGATCGGGAACGTTTGGGAATGGGTCGAAACGCCTTACGCTTCCTCGCAAAGTCCACAATCGGCGGAAATCGACCCGGACAAAACGCTCCGCATCGCGAAGGGCGGGGGATGGTCGAGTAGCTCCATGGCGGCCAAAATTCCCTTCCGTAACATTGTCGATCCGGCCCTGAAAAACCCGACGTTCGGTTTCCGTTGCATGCGGTCCCTGGAGTGAGTCGCAAAACCGCCGCCTCCCCGGAGGAGACCTTGGCATGGCCTCGCGCGCGAAGTTCAAGTCGAGGTTCTTCGTCGCCTTCGGCTCCTCGGAAGGTATTCATGGGACACAACGCTAGGGTTCTCCGGATTCCGTCGATTCTTTTTCTTTCTCCAACCCGTCGACGATTTTCAGGCCTTTCAACGCGGTCTTTTTCATGAGCCCCAGTTTCAGCGCCCGGCGGTAATATTGCCGGGCCTCCGGCAAGCGGCCTTGAAAAATCCGAACGTCGCCCAGAATCAGGAGCGCCTCCGGGCAGTGGTCCGTCAAGCGCAACGCCCCGTTCGCCTCCTCCTCCGCCCGCTTTAAGAATTCCGGATCATTCGCCAGCTTGAAATTTGACAACATTTGAAAAGCCAGGAAAAGGTAGGGTCCCTCGCAGACGGGGCATAAAAACTTGGCGCGCCGAACATGCGCTTCCGCCTGCTCCAGGTTTATGCTCCCGTGTTTCGCCAACCGCATCTCCCGGCCGTAAAGATAACTGTGCGTCAGGACCAGCGCGCAAACCGCCGCGAGGGCGCAGGCGGCGGCCAATAAGTTTTTTGGGGTGCGCAAAGCCGCGGGCCGGGGGGCGGCGGTTTTACGGAAATAAAAATCCGCCAGCAACATCAACAGAACGAAGGAATTATGGAACGCGGGGGGCGCGAAATTGTATTCGATCAGGTTGTGCGCCAGGTAGCCGGAGATCCCGACGGCGATGAAAAACACGGGGTCGCGATAGGGCTGGTTCCGGTCGTGGACCAAGGCAAGCGCTTTTTTGTAAAACAAAAACAGGGCGCACAAAAAAAGCGTTAACCCGATCAGCCCCGTATCCGATGCGGTTTGGACAAACAGATTGTGGGCATGATAAGGGTTTCCGTCCGGGAAATTCATGAGCCGGATCCCGGAGGCCACGCGGGGTTCGTATTCCAAATACAGCGCCACGAAAGTCCAGGGGCCGCTTCCGGTCAGCCAATGGTCCTTGAAAATTTCCCAGGCGACCTGCCACAACAGGAACCGGTTCATCAAGTCGCCGAAGATCCAGGGCCGCATCGCCAGCGAAAAAGGCGCTTGCCCCTCGGGGAACCCCGGCGGCGTCCACCGCGTATGCAGGAAGTAAGCCCACCCGGCGTAGCATACGAAAGCCAGGACCGCTCCCGCCGCCGCGGTCTTGACTTCCGCCGTTCTTTTGTCCCGCCAGAAATACCAGCCCATGATCGCTGTCTGGGCCGCCGCCGCCATCTGGCCGCTCGGCGAGCCGGAAATCCCCACCCCGGCCAGGATCAACGCAAAGGACGCGCCAGCTAGAATTTTGAGCGCCCTCGCGTTTTCCGACAAATAGAGCCGGACGGCGATGGGGACAAAAAATATCAGGTACGTCGGGAAAAAATTGGGGTGGAGAAAAAAGGAGGAGACGCTCAAGCGGTAAAACGCCGGGTCGGTTTTCAGGATGGCGGGGCGCCATTGCTGGTACAGGCCAAACAGCACGGCGGCGTCGGCGCACAGGACGAGCGCCCAGAAAATTTCGCGGACCCGCCCTTCGTCTCTCAAATACAGGACCAGTCCGAGGACCAAGAGGACCGTCCCGGCGTATTGGGCCGCCAGCAAGGGCATGGAGACGGCGCGCGCCGTATAAAAATAACCCAGGACGTTCCAGGCGAAAAACAAGATCAGGGCCGCCGTCAATCTGGACAGCCCAGCCCGTCCGTCCCCCGAGTCCTTCCATCGGGCCAGGGCAAACGAAAAGAACGCAAAAAACAAAATCCCGTTCACGATGGCTACCGTCTCGCGATCGAGAGGCAAATACCGGTTCCCGCCGCCGGCGACCGCCAGGAAAACGATCGAAACCAAGAGAAAACATCGCGCCATTTATTCAAGACTCGGGAGGTTGGTGTAGCTACTAACCGGATATTGCATGAAAAAAAATGGAATCGTTCCCCCCTAGGGGGCCGGGAGGATTCGCGCCATGACCGCGAGCGGGAGTTTCAAATCCCCCTGACCCCCTTTGCAAGGGGGGAATAAAAACAATGAATATTCCCGGTCGGCGCCGCGAGGTTCTGGATCCCGGCTGTCGCCGGGATGACGCGAGGCAAGTGACGCCCCCTTTTTTAAATCCCCCCTCGCCCCTCTTTTTCAAAGAGGGGCGCGAAACTTCCCCCTTGTAAAGGGGGACCGAGGGGGATTTGCATTTCGGCGATCCAGGTTTTTGGAGCGCCAAGCCTCCCGGCTTTGCGCGCAACGCGGGGACACGTAGCGCTCTCCATACTGGATTGCTTCGGCGGAGTCTCGCAATGACGCCCACTGGTCACGCCGGGCGCCGCGTTACCAGGAACGCGGCGCAGACGCAGACCGTCAGCAATGAGATCGCGGCCCCTATTTTGAACGACAGCGGCGCGTAATAAAAACGGACGACATGCTCTCCGGGTCCGAGCAGGACGGCCCGGAAAGCATAGTCGGCAAGATGGATCTTTACCTCCCTGCCGTCCACCGCCGCCTTCCAGCCGGGATAATAACTCTCGCTCATGAACAGGAATTTCCGGGAGTTCGTTTTGACCGCCAGCTCGATGGACTCGTTTTTATAGTCCACGACGCGGACAAATTCGCCGGCGCCGTTCGCGGGTTTGGGCGCCCCGTCGCAATCGAAACCCTCGGGGGCCGCGTCCAGCAAGACCGTCTCGCGCGGCCGGAACCCTTCGCTGGAAAGGATTTTTTTGTAGTCCGCGTCCGCCCGGACAACCTGGCACGCGCCCACGAGGAACGCCCGGGGCAGGATCCGCAAGTTCTCGTAGATCTTGATGGTGGGGCCTTTGATCAGCGCGTCGATATCGCCCGTCATGGGAATGTTCATGTGGACCAGCTTGAAGTCCGGGGAATCGATGGGCGAAACGAGCGCGAGGTATTTTATGTTCAACAGAGAGAAGAGATTGACGCCGGCCGGTAACGGGGCCAAGGACATGAGATCGACGATTCTTGCAAACCGCAATAGTTCGGTGACCTCTCCCATGGAAACGACAAACATTTTTCTAAAAAGCCCGTAACCTGGGGAGATCCGTTCTTTCTCCATTTCCTCGGGGCCTTGGCCGGGCATTAAAATGTACTCTTTCGCGAAAAAGGTTTTCCTGGGCACGAAAACCCGGAACAGCGATTTGTCGGCAAGAATGAAATTCATGTTCGAGCCGTTTTCCAGGTACTGGTCCGCTTTCCCGACCGAGTAGAAACCGGAGTGGGCGAAAAACAGGTCCAGGGCCAGCAGGACGACGATGGCGTATGGGCAAAATATCGTCTTCCGGCCGTTCGCCCAAAGAAACAAACACAGCGCGGCCAGTCCGGTGAAACACAGCAGGCGCCTGGCGTTGTACAAATTCACGTGGACGTCGTTATAGAGCGGCCGGTCCCAGCCGCGGGCCCGGCAAAAATCCGCG
>JACRGP010000125.1 GCA_016217765.1 Nitrospinota bacterium
AAACGGCGAGAGAAACGGCGAGGGATATCCGCTGGAACGAAAAAGGGCCCGGAAGTCGCGATCCTTCCGGGCCCTCGATTGACTGATGGTGCCGAAGGTCGGAATCGAACCGACACGGGGTTGCCCCCACTGGATTTTGAGTCCAGCGCGTCTACCAGTTCCACCACTTCGGCTTTAGGGGTTGTACGTTATCATAACCGCCGTCTTCTTTTCAATTATCAATTGGACATCTCAAAAAATTGCCTTTTTCCCAAGCCCAATTGTTTATCAAAAGTTGTAGTTGCCCAATTTATTGGGCTTTTGGGGCGCCTGATGAATCAGGCAACTACAATTTTTAGAGATGCCCAATAGGAAGGAGCGCCGGTCCCGGGCGGCGGCTCATTTTTTGCCGCCATCCCGCTTTCTGTCCGCCGGGAGGTCTCGTTCCGTTTTTGGGACCGCTTTCATGCCGTCCGGCGCCTTGAACTTCGGGTCCCGCGCGCGGATGCTGGAGCCGGAATCGGATTCTCGCGCGGAAAACTCCTCTTTTTCGTTAAATGGCACGGTCTGGGTCCCTTTCGTCGAGGCTTTTGCCGGGGGGGGCGTCGCGGTCAATTTGAATTTGAATACCCAGCCCTCTCCTCCCTTGGGGAGCGCGATTTTGTAAAACGATCCGGACTCTTTAAGGATTGGCGCCTCGTCGCCCGCGTCCAAAGTTTCAATAACTCTCGCGGTCGCGGACCCGTTTTCGAAAACCGGGGTCCCGGACGATTTGACATACAGCGCCCCGGCGGAAAGCGCGGGCGGCAACAGGGGTTGCAAACCCAGAAAAAAAGTCGGGAGTAGAGAGAGGAGTACGATGGAGAGCCTTGATATCCGTAGGCGACGCATTTTGATTGGCCGACGCTCCCATGATGGGGTTCGAGCCTTATTTGAGCGGGATTTGCCGGGCTCCCCGGGTAAAAACCCGGTCCCGGTTGAAAATGAATATTTCGGCGTATCCGGCCGCCCACTCCGACCCGCTCTTTTGGCTCAACTTGTCCTCCATGACATTGATGGACCTTGTCCCGCGGGAATTTTTCTCGATGGCGTGGAACCCCTGGTCCAAGTCCAGGTTCAGGAGCGGGTCGGGCTTCAAGGTGGCGATCGCCTTGATTCGTTCCATGCCGTCGGGTCCTTGAATGGCGAACTGGAACCCGTAGCTTTTTTCCGGGATCTCGTAGGTCGCGCCCCCGCGTATGTAATTGTCCTTGTGGAACTTGTTGGGGAAAATGACCGTCGCGTCGCCGTTGGGCGTGACGTCTAAAAGGGTGAGGTAACAGGACTCCTCCGCCTTGACATAAAAACGGACGTTGTCGCCAATTTGGTATTCCATCCGGTCGGTCCACACTTTTATGCCGAAGCGGGCGTCCTCGGGTTTCAGGGCGACCAGTTTCTCGAGGGACTCCTCATAGTTCTCCGGACGGGATTGCGGGGCGGCGTCCGGTTTTTCCGCAAACCCGCCGCCCGGGGCGAGCGAGGCCAGGTCCTCCGCCGGTATCGATTCCCGGCCGATTTGGATGTGCCCCGAGGACTTGATGTGGCCCGTGCCCGTCTCCGACAGCGTGGCCTGCACGTCGAGGTCCTTTTTCCCCATCCGGTAGGAGCCGGTCACGTAAAAATCCACCCCGCTGCTTTTGGCGATGTCCTGCGAGCTGGCTTGCGAGTTTTTGGGGACATGGGCTTCCTTGACGGTCAAATTCTCCGCCTGCGCCAGGGCCACCGTGAAATCGTCCTTTAAAAGCCTGCCCACGGTCGTCGCCTTGTCGCTCCGCTGGTCCTTGAACGCAATGACCCCGATCCTCGGGTTTCCTTCCGGGGAAAGGTTTTTGATGATTTGATTCGCGAGGTTGACCATCCCCTCATGCCAATCCTGGGTCTTGGGACCGGTCGCGATGACCTTGATGAAATAACCGAACGTCGTCTTTACGTTTTTCAGGGGCTCCAGAAATTGCCGGACCATCTCCGGGTCGAAGTTCGCGGCGATTTTTGGAAAATCGAGTTTGACGGAAATCAGGTGCGCCGGTTCGGCGAAAGAGGAAATGGAGTGCACCGCCGTCTCCAATTCTCCCGCCGGACCGCTCGCCTGTTCGCGGGTCAACTCGCCGGCGCCCTTTTCGTATTCGAAAATCGCCGGGACGTTGCGGACGGGAATCCGTTGGGTCCCTTTCTCCAGATATACGCTGGCCACCAGAGGGGCCAATTGGGATTTTATGGTTTTTACCTCCTGCTTGTCTCCGGATTTAGGCGCGATTTTAAGGGTTTGGACGATCCCGGCGATCCGCGCGGAAAACTTCTCGGCCGTCAGACTGGGCAAGTCCTGGACGACGGTTTCGGGAGACCGGACGACGACCCGCAACGTTTTTTTCAGGGAGTCGAGGTTGGGCGCCAGGCGGTAACCCTCGTAATAGTGGGCGAGGGCGCCGATAACCTCCCCGTTGTCCTCCGCCCGGGTCCCCTCGTCCATATGGTTTTTGAGGCCCGTTTCGGCGTCCTTGATCTGGTCGCGAAAAACGGCGGCCAGCAAATTCCTATCGATGGCGGCCAGGGCATAATACACGTCCCGGTCGGGGTCGCGCCACCCGTCGCGGATGTCCAGGCCCTCCAGCCGCGTTTTCACCTTCGTCTTGATGATCTCCTCGACATACGTCCATTCGGAGGTGGCGGTGTCCTTCATCTCGGATTGGATCTCCACCTTCAGGGACTTGGCCAGTTCGGACCGGGCGGACTCGTTGGCGGCGACGGAACTCGACTCGGACACGCCCACGCCGACCGCGTACCGGCTTAAAGGATAGGAGGGATGGCCTTTGCCCAGGACCCATCCCGGCGGTTGCGCCGTCCTCGGTTTGGGGACCGGAGGGACGGGGGCGCGCCGCTCCTCGACGCGCTGGGCGTCGTCTTTGCTACCGGCGTCCTTGACGCCGCCGCCGGCGGCGCAGGCCGACAAGGCGAACAAGACAAAAATAAGCGTTGCGATTTTGTTTTCTTTCATCGCTTGTCCCATCCTTGCGGCTTGGCGTCCTGGCGCGATCCAGGTTTCTCTTCTCACGCAAAGTCGCCAAAGCGCGAAGGGGTTTAGTCCTTAAGGCCGTTGACGACCCTGGCGATCCCGTCCTTGATCAACGCATCTCCAAAATTGACCAGGAGCCCTAACTTTTTGCCCGTCAATCGAAGATAGGTCAACAATTGTTTTTTATGAACTGGCCCGATCTTTTCGACGGACTTGATTTCAATGATCACGGAATCCTCGACAACGATATCCGCTCGAAACCCCTCATCGCCAAAGTCCCCCTTTAGCAAAGGGGGATTCAGGGGGATTTGAAGTGAGGGTCGCTTGTAAAATCCCCCCAGCCCCCCTTTTCAAAGGGGGGCAAAATGGACTCGCTCATGAGCCCCATATGCCCGCTCTATTCTGGACTCCACAAAGGATCATGCGCCAAGATCGCTTCATAAACGGATTCCAGGAGGCCAGGGCCAAGGTTCGTGTGAATCTGGAAAGAGACATCCACTATTTCCGTTGCGATTTCGTTTTCTTTCATCACGTTTCCCATCTTTGCGGCTTGACGCCCTGGCATGATCCAGTTTCCCTAAGAGCGTAAACCATCCGATTCTCACGCAAAGGCGCGAAGCCGCCCAGGTTTTTTTCTTTGCGTCTTAGCGTCTTGGCGCGATCCCGATTTTCCAAAAAAGGCAAAAGATAAAAATCACCGGGCGCAACGGAAACCGATAGAGTCGAAGCGCCTGTCCGGATCGTAGGGGAGGCGATAGGCTGGGCGCGCGGAGATCGGATTATAGGACCACGCCCCGCCGCGCGAAACTTTATGGCCCGTTTTACCCTCATAATCGCTCGCCGTCCATTCC
>JACRGP010000127.1 GCA_016217765.1 Nitrospinota bacterium
GGCAATGCCGCCCCGCGCTTGCGCCGGGGCGGTAATGAACCCGGCGTCACGCCGGCCGCCCTCGGCGTCAGCCTGAGGCGGCGTCGGGTCCAGCGTTCACGCTGGTCACCCTCCCCCAGCCCCCTCCCTCAAGGGAGGGGAACGATTTGAGCTTCGGGCCGATTTGTTCGTTTTGCCGGACACTCTAAACCTTTTCCGCGGTTCCCGTTAGAAAGCGAAAACAGGCGTTATTCGAAGATGTTCATACCGACGTTGAAGGAGTCCCCGGCGGACTCCGAGGTGATCAGCCACAAGCTCATGGTGCGGGCGGGAATGATCCGCCAGTTGGCGGCGGGCATTTACTCCACGCTCCCGCTGGGGCTCCGCGTCCTCCGGAAAGTCGAGCAGATCGTCCGCGAGGAGATGAACCGCATCGGCGGCCAGGAGGTCTTCATGCCCAGCGTACAACCGGCGGAACTGTGGATGGAGAGCGGGCGCTGGAGCCTGTACGGAAAAGAGCTGTTGCGGATCCGGGACCGTCACGACCGCGAGTTCTGCTACGGCCCCACCCACGAGGAAGTGATCACCGACATCGTGCGCAAGGAGATCAAATCGTACCGCCAACTGCCCGCGCTGTTCTACCAGATCCAGACCAAGTTCCGCGACGAGGTCCGGCCGCGTTTCGGGATCATGCGCGGACGCGAGTTCATGATGAAGGACGCGTACAGTTTCCACGTCAGCGAGGACAGCGCCCGCGAAACCTACCAGGACATGATCGACGCCTACTCCAACATTTTCCGCCGGTGCGGTTTGGATTTCAAAATGGTCGAGGCCGACACGGGGACCATCGGCGGCCACCATTCCCACGAATTCGTGGTCTTGGCGGATTCCGGCGAGGACGCGATCGGGTTCTGCGATTCCTGCGACTACGCCTCCAACATGGAAAAGGCGGCGGCAAGGGCTCCCGCGCCTCCCGCGAACCCGGAGGAACCGGCCCCCTTGAAGGAAGTTTCCACCCCCAATAAAAAAACGGTGGAGGAGGTCTCCCGGTTTTTGGGCGTGTCCCCGCAAAAAATCCTCAAGACCATCGTGTTCGAGACCGACGCCGGACTGGTGGCCGGTCTCGTGCGCGGCGACCGCCAGGTCAACCCCATCAAACTGAAAAACCTCATCGGGTGCGAGTGGCTCCATCCCGCCGAGGAGAAAGCCATCGCCGAAAAAACCCAGGCCCCGCGCGGGTTCGTGGGCCCCGTGAAACTGCCCATCAAAATCTACGCCGACCCGGAGGTCCCACTTCCGCGGAACATGGTCGCCGGGGCCAACAAGATGGACGCGCATTATACCGGCGTACAGGCGGGACGGGATTTTTCCATAGAGAAGACTGGCGACATCCGGATGGTGGAGGAGGGCGAACCCTGCCCCAAGTGCGACCGGGGCCGGTATAAAATCCGGCGGGGGATCGAGGTGGGACACATTTTCATCCTGGGGACAAAATACAGCGCTCCCCTGAAGGCCCAATACCTGGACGCGCAAGGCAAGGAAAACGCGATGGTCATGGGTTGTTACGGCGTGGGCGTGGGCCGGACCGCGGCGGCGGCCATCGAACAGAACCACGACGAAAAAGGCATCGTATGGCCCCTTCCCATCGCGCCGTTTCAGGCCGTCGTCATCCCGGTCAACTACGCCGTCGACGCCGTCAAGGACGCGAGCGACAAGACCTACGACACCCTGTGGAGCCTGGGAGTGGAAACGCTTTTGGACGACCGCTCCGACCGGCTGGGCGTCAAGTTCAACGACGCCGACCTGATCGGCATCCCCCTGCAAATCGTCATCGGCCCGAAAAACCTGGAAAGCGGAAAGATCGAAATAAAAACCAGGAAGACCAACCAATCCGGCTTGCACGATTTCCCGGACGTTTTGCAAAAGATCCCGGAAATGCTGAAGGGCTTATAATTCCCAACCGCCCCGAAAGTCGGATTTCCCTTGCAACGGCAAACCGGTTCTTGTACAATCTAATCAAAATCTAAAGTCTGCCGAATCAGCGGGCTATGTTGCCCGCTTTTTTTTTATTATTTGTCAAAATGGCCGGGGGGAGACCAAATAAGATAAACGCTTATAAACACAATAGGTTATCTCATTTGAAGACCATTCGCATTTTCTCTTTTCCCGCCCATTGAGGTTGACAATGGGAAAGCATTCAATCCCGCAATCGGTAGCGGAGCTTATCGAACCCGCGCTCCGCGAAGACAACCTGGACCTCGTGGATGTAGACTATAGGAAAGAGGGTAAGAACTGGTATTTAAGGGTTTATATCGACAAAAACCAGGGCGTCACGGTGGACGACTGCCAAAAGGCCAGCCGCCGGATCGAGGACATGATCGAAATCGACGAACTGATAACTTACCCTTACATATTGGAAGTATCCTCTCCCGGATTGGACCGGCCACTCAAGAAGGAGAAGGATTTCATCCGGTCCCGTAACCGGAAGGTGAGAATAACGACTTACTCCCCGATCGACAACCGGAGAAACTTCACCGGGACCATCAAGGATTTCAAGGACGGCATTCTGGCCGTCGAAATCCAGGGCGCCATCGTGAACATCCCGTTGGAAACCATCGCCCATGCGAAACCGGTCATGGAATTTTAACAAGGCGGAAAAGCGACATGAATTTGGAAGCGTTACATATTATCGAGCAGATCAGCCGCGAAAAAAGCATCGACAAGGCGGTATTGATCGAAGCCATCGAGTCCGCCGTCGAGGCGGCCGCGCACAAGCGCGCCCCGGAGGCGAAGGAACTGCACGCCGTATTCGACGAAGCGACGGGGGAAATCAAGATCTTCGCCGAAAAAACCGCGGTGGAGACGGTCAACGATCCCCACGGGGAAATCCTGCTCCAGGACGCCGTCAAGATCGCCCCGGACGCGCGGTTGGGCGAGCATGTCATGGAACCGCTGACCATAGAGAACTATGGGCGGATCGCGGCCCAGCTGGCCAAACAGGTCATCTTGCAGAAAGTCCGCGAAGCCGAGATCGAAAACGTCTACAAGGAATTCAAGGACAAGAAGAACGACCTGGTGAACGGCATCGTCCAGCGCGTGGAGCACGGCGACTTGATTGTCGAACTAGGCAAGGCGGAGGGCATATTGCCCCGCCGCGAGCAGGTGTTCCGCGAGACGTTCAACCGCGGAGACCGGATCCGGGCCTATGTCGTGGACGTCCGGAAAACGGCCAAGAACGCGTTGGTGGTCCTTTCCCGCACCCACACGGGACTGATCCAGCGCCTGTTCGAGCTGGAAGTCCCCGAAATCAGCGAAGGCATGGTGGAGATCAAGGGGATCGCGCGCGAGCCCAACGGACGCACCAAGATCGCCGTCAAGACCAACGACCGCGACATCGACGCGGTCGGCGCGTGCGTCGGCATGCGGGGGATGCGCGTCCAGTCCATCGTCCAGGAGCTTCGCGGCGAAAAAATCGACATCGTGGAATATTCCGAGAATCCGCAGGAGTTCATCCGCAACGCGCTGAGCCCGGCCAAAGTCTCCCGTATCATCGTGAACGAAGCCGAAAGGTCCATGGTCCTGATCGTGGCCGACGACCAGATGTCCCTGGCCATCGGCAAGAAGGGACAGAACGTAAGGCTGGCGGCCAAACTGGTAAAATGGAAAATCGACATCAAGGGCGAATCGGAAGCGCAATCCCTGCTGGGACAACAGCCTTTTGGGCTGACGAAGAAACCGGCAACGCCGGAGACCCATTTTCTGGACCTCGTCAAAACGGCCAAGGGGTTGGGCGAAAAAGTGGTCCCCGTCCTGTTCAGCGTCAACTTGAATACCGCGCAGGATGTGGTAAAACAGGGGATCGAAGGGTTGCTCCAGTTGCCCGGGATCGGCCCCAAAAAAGCCGAGGCCATATTGAACCTGGCCCAGTCCCAACTTGAGGAAATCGCCCGGGCCGAGGAAAAAACCGCCGCCGAGCAGGAAATCCCGGCTTCCGCCGGACCCGAGGGAGAACCGAGCGGCGAGGAACCGGAAGAAGACCATGAGTTCCCCATCGAAATCCTGGTCGATGTCGACCCGGCCGCCATCGAGATCCTGAAAGCCAACGGCTTTCAAACCGTCGCCGAGCTTTCCGTAACGCCCCTGGAAGACCTGACGGCCATCGAGGGGATGGACGCGGAGACCGCGCGAACTGTTCTTGAACAAGCCAGGCTCCATATGGAAAAATACGAAAGCGCATGAACATTCGACGTCGTCCGCCGAGACGTCTGGCAATAGGTATCGAGACCATCGGTCCATGGTTCTTTTGCGCTCTTGAAACCGTTTAATCGCATCCGATCAAGGAGGAATTTTTTTGGGTAAAATTCGCATCAACAAACTGGCCTTGGAACTCAACGTCCAGAACGACCAAATCATCGAAGAGCTTCAGAAGAAGGGGATCGTCGTCAAAAATTACATGAGTTCCATCGAAGAGGAGACGGCCAACTACATCCGCGAAATCTTCGCCAAGGAAGACCCCTCCAGGAAAAAGAAGAAACCCGCCGGTAAAGGGCCGGCCAAAACCGAGGAAACCGAGAAGAAAGCAAAAAGCAAACCCGCCGCCGCCAAACCCGCCGTTGCCAAAACGGCCGCGGTTGGTAAAGGCAAGAAAGCCCCCAAGGTCGAGCCGGAACCTAAAGAACAAAAAGAAGAAGGCCCGGCCGCCGTCAAAGCCGCGATCGCCGAAAAAGAAGTCTCTCCGCCGCCGTCAAGGCCCGCCAAGGCCGCGAAAGGGCCCGGAGCCAAGGAAGAAAAACCTCCGGAGATCTCCCTCGAGGAAATGGAAAAAGAGGAGCTTGCCAAGGCGAAGAAAGCCGGCAAGGTCTTGAAAGCGAAGCGCCCTCCCTTTGGCAAGAAACAACTGGAAAAGGACCTCTTGACCGTAGCGGAATTGGAGACAGGGCCGGAGTTGGAGGAAGAACCCAAGGCCGGAAAAAAACACCCGTTAAAAATAATCAAACAGGAAGAAAAACCGAAAGAAGTAAAAGCCAAGGCGCCGGAACCCAAACCCGCCCCCGAACGCGTCAAGGCCAAGCCCGAGGAGAAGGCTGTCCCGGTTGCCGTTAAACGCGAGGAAGCGGCCGCTCCGGCCCCCGCGGAGGAAGAAACCTTCGAGAAAATCCAGTTGTCCGAAAACATCTCCATCCGGGAACTGGGCGAGAAACTGAAATGCAGTCCCAACGAAGTCATCAAGCAGTTGATGTCGTTCGGCATCCTGGCGACGATCAACCAGAGCCTGGACCTGGCGACGGCGACCAAAGTCGCCGACAAAATGGGGTTCGAGGTGGAGATCGTTTCCCCCGAATCCGACATGGCGCTGGGCGAGGAAGAGGCGGACCTTCCCGAGGACAGGAAGCACCGTCCGCCGATCGTGACGATCATGGGGCATGTCGACCACGGCAAGACGTCCCTCCTGGACTCCATCCGGGAGACCAGCGTCGCCCAGTTTGAAAAGGGCGGCATCACCCAGCACATTGGCGCGTACCAGGCCAAGATCAAGAATTCGCAAATCACTTTTCTGGACACCCCCGGCCACGAGGCGTTCACCGCCATGCGCGCCCGAGGGGCCCAGGTGACCGACATCGTGGTCCTCGTCGTGGCGGCGGACGACGGCATCAAACCCCAGACCAGCGAAGCGATCGACCACGCCAACGCCGCCAACGTCCCCATCGTGGTGGCGATCAACAAAATCGACAAACCCGACGCCAAACCCGACGAAGTGAAAAAGCAACTGGCCGACAAGGGCTTGTTGCCCGAGGACTGGGGCGGCCAGACTATTTTCTCCGAAGTGTCGGCATTGAAAAAAACCGGCATCGACACCCTGCTCGAGATGATCCTCCTGCAGGCCGAAGTGATGGAATTGAAAGCCAACCCCAAGTTATTGGGTAGAGGGGTGGTCATCGAGTCCAAACTAGACAAGGGCCGGGGGCCGGTGGCCACGGTCATCGTCCAAAACGGCGTCCTCCGGGTGGGAGACCCCTTCCTGGTCGGCTCCTACTTCGGCAAGGTCCGCGCCCTGATCAACGACCGGGGCGACAAGATTCAGTCCGCGCCGCCTTCCGCGCCCGTCGAGGTGGTCGGACTCCCCGACGTCCCGCAACCCGGCGACCGGTTCCACGTGGTCCGGGACGAGCGCAAGGCCCGCCAGTTGAGCGCGTCGAGGCTCCAGAAGCAAAGGGAATCCGCCCTGGCCCAAAGCTCCCGCATCACCATGGAAGACCTGGGACGCCAGATCGCCGAGGGAAAGATCAAGGAACTCAACCTCATCATCAAAGCCGACGTGCAGGGCTCGATCCAGGCCGTCCAGGAAGCCTTTAACAAACTGGAGACCAAGGAAGTGCGGATCAAGATCATCCACGGGGCCGTGGGCGGCATCACCGAGACCGACGTCCTGTTGGCCAGCGCCTCCAACGCCATCATCATCGGCTTCAACGTGCGTCCCACGGAAAAAGCGAGCCATCTGGCGGTCCGGGACAACGTGGACATCCGCCATTACAATATCATCTACGACGCCATCAACGACATGAAGAAGGCGATGCAGGGCATGCTGGAGCCCAAGTTCAAGGAGAAGGTCGTGGGACGGGCCGAGGTCCGGGAGATTTTCTCCATACCAAAGATCGGCGTGATCGCCGGTTGTTCGGTGATCTCCGGAAAAGTCGAGCGCAACCTCAACGCGCGTCTCATTAGAGACAGCGTCGTCGTCTACCAGGGGAAAATCAACTCCCTCCGCCGCTTCAAGGAAGACGTCAAGGAGGTGCAGTCCGGCTACGAATGCGGCTTGTCGTTCGACAAATACCAGGACTTGAAACAAGGCGACATCGTGGAACCCTATGTCCTGGAAGAAATAACGTCTTGAGAGCGTCTAACATAATGAAGTCCCTGTAACTTCCTCCCCCTTCCAGGGGGAGGCGAGAAGAGGGTGAAAAGCCGGGCAACGCCCGGAGGCGACGCGGCGATGACGCCGGGGACGCCCCCGGTGGGCAATGCCGCCCCGCGCTTGCGCCGGGGCGGTAATGAATCCGGCGTCACGCCGGCCGCCCTCGGCGTCAGCCTGAGGCGGCATCGGGTTCAGCGTTCACGCTGGTCACCCTCCCCCAGCCCCCTCCC
>JACRGP010000128.1 GCA_016217765.1 Nitrospinota bacterium
GCGATCAGGGCTTCTTGAATGGCTTCGGACAACGCGGCGTCTTTCAATCCCAATACGTCGCGAAAGGTCACGCGCGCGGGATCGTTCGACCGCATGGCCAGGCAATTAGAGCAGGAAGAACAATAGATGGGGTAGGCGCTTTGACCTTCCCGCGGCCCGGTGACGGGAGAAAACGGTTCCCGGCAAAGCAGGCATTGGACATTCCCGGACAATGATTCGCTCATGAGCTTATCCCCAGAAAAGAATGATAAGATATGTTCTTTAGATGCCGGGCGGGATAAGCCGTTCCAAACTTTCGGACATCGAGACAAAAAAATAACCCATGGAAAAATCCATGGGTTATTTTTTGAAAAAATCCCGGTTAACCGGCGTAGGCCTGGCCCAAACCCGCTGTTTCGGCCTTGTCATGGCCCATGACGATCTTTCCTGTCGGGCCATCCACCGGATACATGGTGATCGCTTTATGGGTGGAGCAAACGACGGCGCAGAGGTCGCATCCCTTGCATCGGTTGACGTTCACCGAAGCCTTCATCTTGGTCTTGTCCAAGGTGATGCAATTGGATTCCGGGCAATACATGATGCACAGCCTGCACCCTTTCTCGGCAATGCATTTAGTGTCATCTACAAACGCTACGTTATACACGAAATTCTCCTTCTTTAGATTTCAAGTAGCGCCGCCCGGGACGTCACGCAGGCGACAAAATCGTTCAAACGGCCACGGCTTCCAGTTCCTGCTTGTGCTCGGCGGCCCAGGCGCCGGCAATTTCGTAGGACTTCAGGATCGTATCCATGTTCTTTTTGAGCAACATTTCCTTCTTGGCGTATTTCTTTTTGATCGCCTCGTCCAACGTGGCGGTGCCGCCGGAAGCGACGTACCGTTTCCCGAACCGTTCCTGAAGCGCCTTGTCCAGCGCGTCCAGGGAAACCACCTTGGTGATGCCGGCGACGGCCCCGATCATGGCCATGTTGGTGGACAGCTCGGTGCCGCCGATTTCGAGGGCCATGCTGATGGCGTCGAAATTGTATACGCTGACGCCCAGTTTGCCCAGCCGCTCGTAGTCTTCCTCATGCAACAGGTCGGCGCTGGTGTTGATGATAATGAGGCCTTTCTCCTTGATGCCGGAGTAGAACGGGGCGGTATAGCTCTTTTGCATGGTTATGACCTGCGGATGAAAAACCATGATCACGTCCGGGAAAACCAGTTCTCCGCGGTCATAGATGCGCTCTGGGCCGATGCGCACATAGCTTTCCGCGGGGGCCATGCGTTTTTCCGCTCCAAAGAAAGGGTTCGAAATGGAATATTTCCCTTCCTTGTTGGCCGCCATGGCCATGATGTGGGCCGCCGTCACGGCGCCTTGCCCACCCAGTCCGGACATCCGGATGTTCATTCTTTTCTTCATAGCGTCTCCTCTTTCTAATTCAAAAGTCGATCAAGCGGTCACGGGTTTTTTCGCGGTTTTTTTCTGGGCTTTTTCCTTGGCCTCCAAATCCGCCAGGAAATCCTTGACGGCGTCGGTCATGTATTCCTTGAAGACAAAACGGCCGCCGACGGTTTCCGCGCTCTTCATTTCGTCCAGTCCCTCCATGCTCTGTTTGCCGATCTCCAGGATGCAAGGCGTGTAGAGCTGGATGTACGTCGGACCGAATTCGCGGGCCACGAAAATCGCGTTTCTCAAGGCCTTCTCGACGCGTTGCGGCTTGCTGACGGTCAGGCAGGCCACATAGTGGCAACCGGCCTCGCGCGCGATTTCCGGGAGCCGGACTTTGTCGAACAGCTTGCCCACCGGCGCCATTTTGGCCACGAAGCCCTTTTGCATCAGGCCGCTCTCCTGCCCGCCGGTGTTGGCGTAAAGCTCGTTGTCGAAACAGATGGTGGTGAACTTCTCGCCCCGGAACCAGGACTGCATGGTCATGTCCAGGCCGATATCCACGGTGGCGCCGTCGCCGGCGAGCACCACGACGTCTTTCTGGACATCGGGGAACCGCACCTTGAGGGCGCGCGCCAACCCGGACGCGACGGCGTTCTGGTTGCCGAACAGGGAGTGGATGTTATGGACGGCCACGTGCGGGAACACCAGGCTCGTGCAACCCGTGGAACCCACCATGACGGTGTTCTCCGGGTTGGGAAGACTGGCCAGGACGTACCGGAAGGCGATGGCCTCGGGACATCCCGCGCACAGGGAATGTTGTTCGATCAGTTCCTTGGATTCGCCGATATCTTTCCAACCCCGGCCTTCTTTCCCATAAGTGGCGTTTTCCACCATGTCTTGATATTCGGGCGGCATGATATCGTAAAGATCCTCGCAGATCTGGATTTTTTCCTTGCTCATAAATGGTTCCCTTTCGCTTTCAACGTTTACGGAAGCATGGGTTATAAAACGCGGCGGCGCGAATCTCGACCGGGACGGCTAACTGCCCCGGCTCGCCAGGGTGGCCACCTTCATCCCCAGCCGCTTCTTGATTTCCTCGACGATCACTTCCGAGGGCAGGGTCATGCCGCCGCCGACGCGCGGCCCGGCAACCACCCTGTGGTTGTCCGGGATAACGGCCTGGACTTCCCGGGCCAGCCAGCCGGCCATATTGAATTCGGGGACGAAAATGTGCTTGGCGTTCTTCGTGGCTTCCCGCACTTCTTGCGTGGGGAAAGGCCGCAGGGACTTGATCTTGACCAAACCCACCTTGACACCTTCCTGTTCGAGGAGCCGTATCGCCTCGCGGCCCTGGGAAACGGCCGTCCCGGAAGCGACGATGAGGATTTCCCGGTCGGTATTCTCCGCGTCGATCAGGCCGTCCAGCAAGGAGATGGTATGTTTTCGGGAACGGTCGCAAGCGGCGCGCATTTCCTGTTGCCAGGTGGCGTGCGCGGCGTAACTGATGTAGTTCGACTTCATGACGAACGGGTCGCGCATCGTCCGCACCGGGGGACATTCCATGTCCATGCACACCACGGGGGACTTGTAAGGGTCGTAAGGCGGCAGACAGACGTCGTCCGGGGGCAACATCACCGTGTCCTTGGTGTGGGTCACGAAAAACCCGTCGCAACAGACCGCGATGGGGAGGTGGACGTCGGGCTGTTCCGCCACGACGAACCCCTTCAATATGAAATCGAACAGGTCCTGGGCCGTCTCCGCATGCCAGATCAGCATGCCGGTTTCCAGGAGGAAGTACAGCTCCAGGGTGTCCGGCTGGATGCTCAGGGGAGAGTTGATGCCCCGGCACGTCACGCACACCTGGATCGGCAACCGCGCGCCCGCCCACATGGGGAAGTTCTCGAAGGCGCGCATCGTGCCGGGACCGGCGGTAGTGGTGAACACCCGCGCCCCGCCGAACGCCGCGCCGGCGCATTGGCTCATGACGGCGAACTCGCTCTCGCCGCGGAAGTAGTCGCCCATGTAGCCTTCGGCGTACAACTCGCCGATGAGGGCCGCGGCCTCGGATTGCGGGGTGATGGGATACGCCACGGACATGTCGATGCTGGCCCGCTTGATGGCCTCGCGGATCACTTCGCTACCCGTGAGGAAGTTCGCCGTGCCCGGCGTCTCGAAAAAGAACCGGTTGGGGTCGGTATACGTCTGGCCCTTCTTGTTTTTCTGGCCCAATTTGACATGGGTCGAGGCTATGATCCTCTTGTTCCCAACAGCCGCTTTTTTATTCATATTTTTTCTCCCCTGACGGGGCGTCGTAAGCGCCCCATCCATGGATGACGGATTTGGTTTTCTACTATTGTCAAGAGCGGCGGATTACTCCTTCACGCTCTTGTAATCGTGCTTGAATTGGGTGAACGGCAAAGCCTGGCTTTTGACTCCCTGGGCCTTGAGCTTTTTGACGGCATCGATCAATTTCCGGATTTTTTCGTCGGTGGTGTCCCGGACGGAAATGCAAGCGTCCTCGTGGCCGGCCATCAAACACATGGCTATCGTATAGCAGTCCGTCCCGCCCCGGATCATTTTGAGCCCCATCCCGGACAGGTGGCAATGCACGCCGACAAACATGCACACGTCGATCTTGTTATGCCAGATCGTCAGGTTGGGATGATTGGGATTGATCTCCACCGCCGGATCGATCTTCGGGTATTTAGGCCGGTAGTCCGCCATGGGGATGAGCCGGGCGGGCAATATTACCGCCAATTCCCGCAGGGCCTTGGCGATTTTTGGGGCCATCTCGTCCCATTTCCAGAGCACCTGCGGGCCCGGGAAAATGGTCGGAACCTTGGCGGAAAGAAGCTTGCGGGCGGCGTATTCGATCGCCTCGTCTTCCGGGACAATTCGACCTTCGATAAGAGCTTCCCCCGGGTCGGGCAAAGTGATCCCCATGCTTGCCGCAGAGGGAGGAAGATACGCTTCGGGTCCGGGCAACACCTTATATTCGCTCATCCTTCCGATCCTATTCTAATGTAAGAGTTAAATGGAGAAATATAAACTACAACCCCTATGTTGTCAAACTCTAAAAACGAAGATGCCTTCAGTATAACTTAACCTTGCCAACCCCTGCCGACAAGACCGGGAATTTCGAATTTTTTTGCCGGATTACCTCATTGTATGATCGAGCTTTTTTAAAAATGATTCGCCTTTTTTCGCTTTGTCCGTCACGGCCAAGACGCGCCGGGCCGCGGCAATTCAAGCGGCCGGAAAGATCCTCCTTAACGGCGGAACGGGAACGGCGCGGATGCCGCGGCAAACATATTTCCTGCACACGGCCATGCAACGATCGGGCGTATCCGGCGATACGCCGCCGCTCAGGGGCCATCCCCGGCGAGTTTCCCCTGCAACTCTTCCAGGGTTTGCAGGTGGCGCTTTTCCTCGACGATCAAATGCATGAAAATCGCGCGGACGTCGATCTTCCGCTCCTCGGTCAAAAACCGGCTCAAGACCTCGATGGACCGTTTTTCCGCCTCGATCCCCATTTCCAGGGCCTGGGCGTCGTTTTCGAACTCCATGAGATCGATCGATTCTTGCTTGAGGTCGGGGAACACCCGGCCCTTGAGGTTCAGCGAGATATACCGCTCGACATGGACCCCCTCGGATTTTCTGGAGAGCGCGGGTTGCAGGAACCGGGCCTTCTCCTGAAGGGACCGGATATGCTCCTTTTCCTCCTCCGCGAGCCGCGCGAACGCGTTTTTCACCTTTTGGGCCTTGGCTCTTTTGGATGCCTTCTCGTAAAACCCGAGCCCTTCTTTCTCAATGCACAAACTCACCTTGATCGCGTCGATGCATTGAAAATTGAATGGAGTATTGCTCTCTTGAGACGTCATGGCTCCACTCTGGACTCTATTTCCAGAAAAGTCTTCTCAAATCGCCACATTTTGTTTTCGCGGAAGGGAGGCGCTGTACCATAAAAGCTTTGCAGTTGGATCGTTTTTTCGCGAAAAAAGATTCGAGACCGCCGCGTTTTTTTAAATCCATGGTATTATTGGGCGTCGGGATTTATCCCGTAATAAAATTCGCGGTTTTGTTTTGGCCTCCCCCGCTTCACAATCCCTCCGGGATTTCGCAAGGAACTATGAAAAAAATTCAAATCTTCACTGACGGTTGTTGCAAAGGAAACCCCGGCCCCGGGGGATACGGGGCGATCGTCAAATTCGCCGGCAAAGCCCAGGAACTCAACGGCGCGACAGAAGCGACAACCAATAATATCATGGAGTTAACGGCCGCCATCGTGGCCCTCAAACAGTTGAAGGAACCCTGCGAGGTCGAGTTGACCTCCGACTCGCAATATCTGGTCAAGGGGATGACGGAATGGTTGCGGGGCTGGGTAAAGAAAGGCTGGCTGACCGCCGACCGCAAGCCCGTCAAAAACCGGGACCTTTGGCAGGAACTGTATGCATTGAACGGAAAGCATAAAATCACCTGGAAATGGGTGCGCGGACACACGGGGCACCCGGAAAACGAACGTTGCGACCAACTCGCGAACGAGGCCATGGCCCGGCTTTAGCGGAGCGTTGAACAGGTCCCTTTTTGCCCAAAAATCGTCAGGCCCGCGACAGCGGGCATCCAGAAATCCCGCGAAAATACTGGATTCCCGCCTATGCGGGAATGACCATAAAAGATTACTGGTCAAAATCGCATGGTCAAAGACAATCTGACGCGGAATAAAAACCTTCCCATTTTCTTGTTCGCCAGGATTTTTTGGGCCGGGGCCGTCGTTGCCGCCGTATTGTCCTGCGTCCCCTTCAAGACGGCTCCCGTCTCCACCGGCACGGCCATACAGTCCAAACTCCCCGCGGAAAAAACCGGTCCGTCCAAGCCCCCGCTGACCGCTCTGACCCTGAAGGCCGCTTACCAGGCGGACGATCTGGAAGACCTGCCCAAAATCTTCTCCGACGATCTGGACAAGGCGTCGCTGATACAAGCCGTCGAAAACCAGCTTGCCGCCATGGCGGACGCCGGCCCGGACCCGGTCAGGCTGGGCAAGCTGGTCATCACGCGCGACCGCCTGAAGGAAACCTTGACGGAGTTCCTGGGCCTCCTGAAAAAGGACCTGCCGCCCGAGGAATGGAGCCGCCAAATCCGCGACCGGTTCGTCTTTTACGAGGCGGGAGACGGGACCGGCAACGCGGTGGCGTTTACGGGATATTACGCCCCCGTCCTGAAAGCCAGCCGGTTCCAGACCGAAGAGTACGCCTACCCGCTTTACAGCATGCCGGAAAACCTGCTCAAGATCGCGCGCGTCGGCCGGAAGGACCCCTCCGATACCGATAAAGAGTACCGCGCGGTTTACCGCGCCCGCAACCTCACGCGCGAGGAGATCGACGCCCATCAAGCCCTGGCCAACCAGAACCTCGAGATCGCCTGGGTCCGCGACGCGATCGAGGGCTTTTTCCTGCACGTCCAGGGCTCCGGCATCCTGGAGTACGTCAACGGGACGCGCGAGAGCGTCCAGTACGTCGGCTCCAACGGCTACCCTTACGCCGGGATCGGCCGGTTGATGATCGAGGACGGCCTGTTGAAAAAAGGCGAAACCTCCATGCAGGGGATCAAGAAGTATTTAAAAAACCATCCCGACGACATCCCCAAATATTTCTTCCGGAACAAGCGCTACATCTTCTTCAAGCTGACGGACGACCTGCCGCGCGGATCGGGAGGCGGGGTCCTCGTCCCCAACCGTTCCATCGCCACGGACAAGAGCTGGTACCCGGCGGGCGGGCTGGCCTTCGTCGTGGGACAAAAACCCGTCCTCGACGACGCCGACGAGATCGCCGGATGGAAAAAATTCTCGCGCTTCGTGGTGGACCAGGACACCGGAGCGGCCATCCAGGGACCGGCCCGCGCCGACCTGTATTTCGGGACCGGCGACCGCGCCGGCGCGGCGGCGGGCTACTACATGGCCCGCAACAAGATGTTCTACCTCGTCAAGAAATGAGCGATTCGGGAGAGGGGTCGCCATAAAAAGCCTCCGCGGCGTATACGCCGCGCCTCGTCCCCGCTGGGTGGGGCCATGGAAACCGGCGGTCCGGGCGAAAACGTCCGTCAATCCTTGAATTTGATATCGTTCAATTGGCGGTCGATCTGGCTTTGGTTCTTTTTTATGGCGGACAACATGCCGGGCCGGGCGGCGACTTCCCGGTCCAGTTCGTCAAACAGGTTTTGCCTCTGCTTTTCCCGCTCCTCGAGATATTTCCGGTACAACTCATAGGCTTCTCTATCGAGGGCCTCGATCCGCTCCAGACGTTTGTCGTACTCGGCCTTGGTGAGACTGCCCGTGTTGAATCGGGCGCACAATTCCTGGTAGCGCGCGATGAAACCCTGGATCGTGCTGTCCCAGTCGATCCCGGCCTTTTTGCCGAAAGTTATTTCCGGCCCGACGTTGATCAGGAAGTTTCCCGCCTTGAAGCCCAGGGTGATGCGCCCGTCCTCGGTCTTATGGATCGCGCAATCCTGCTTTTCCGCCATGATGAACTGCGTGTAGGTCTCGTCCAAATACAGTTTGAATGGTTCGGCTCCGGCGGGGGTCCGCGTCAACAGCGCCAAGGCAAGGAGAGCGGGAAATGCGACGGAAAAAAACTTCATGGTTGCGTCCTTTGAAAAAGGATCCCGGCTAAAAACGCCTGACAAAATGTACCGGTTGGCTCGACACAAAAATCACTCCCCTCCAAGGGGGAGGAAGTTATGGAATACTTCATTTTGTCAGCCACTTTAAAATCTTTTTTTGCGGAGCTTGCCTTTCATGTCCCGCATCATGTCCTCCATTTCCGTTTCCACCTGTCTGAAGAGGTCGTCCGCGGTGAACGGTCTGCGCTCGGTCAAAATGCGCGGTCCCTCGCCGGTCTTTGGCGGTTGGCCTTTGGGCGTCTCTTTGATCGCCGGACGGGGCGCGGTTTCGGCTTTCGGAGTTTCTCCCGCGCCGGGGACGCCCCCGGGAGCAACTGGCCGGGCTTCGATTGCCCCCGATGGTTGCCCTTCGCCATCGGAGCCAAGCCCGCTGGCTCCAGGCCCCGCCTGGCCGGGGACCGGGACAATGCCGGTTTTGGGGCGGCCCGTTTTTTCTCCGGGGGCCGGGACCGCAAGGTCCGCGTAGGCGAAGGGATATCCCGCGGAGTTCAACCAGTGGACCGCGACGCTGGATTTGATGGAGAAATTAACGGCGGTGATGGCCAGGCCGTCGGCGCTCTGGCGGGCGATGTTGGAATTGATCGCCACCATGAGACCGCCCTTGCTTATCAGCGGCCCGCCGGAATTGCCGCGGTTGATGCTGGCCTCGGTCTGAAAGACGTTCTTACCCGGGACCTGCTCGAAATCCTCGATCGAACTGCTGATGGTCCCCGTCGTCAGGGTCCACAGGCCGCCTTGCTCCGGATGGCCTATGGCGACCACCGGGTCGCCGATCTCGACTTTTTCCGGGTTGGCGAACTTCAGGACGGGAAACGGCGGCAAGCCAGGAGGCGAATCGACGCTCAGGAGCGCAAGGTCCAACGCCTCGCTCAATTGCAACAACGTTGCGTTAAAGCCCAGGGCCGTGTCCTTTTTAAGGTTGCCGGTGACCCGCTCGGGCTTGAGATAGACGTTGATCCGCTGAAACGGACGCAGGCTCCCGGTATTGAAAACCACGTGGGCGTTGGTTATGACCAGACCCTGGCCGTCGATGATCGAGCCCGTGCCCATGCTCCGCGCCTGGTCTCCCGGATCGAAAGCCGTGATGAGGACCACGCTTTTCGCGGTATTTTGGAAAATCGCCCGGGGATCGAAATCCGCCGCCGACGCGGAGGAAGCGAGGAACAAAAGCAAGAACCAAGCATAGCGTCCCATTTTCATCGGAGTTCCCTCTTAAAGAGCCTAACAAAATGGACCGATTGTCTGGACACACAAATACCTCCCCTCCCTCGACCGGGGAACGCCCCGGAACGGGATGGCCAGGCCCGGATTGCTCCCGATGACGCCCATTCGCCATCGGAGCCGAGCCTGTTGAGTCCAGCGTCACGCTGGGGAGGGGGCTGGGGGAGGGTAACCAGCGTGAACGCTGGATTCGACACCGCCTCAGGCTGACGCCGAGGCGGGATGTTGCTCCCCCTTGCAAAGGGGGCCGGGGGGATTCGCATTTCGGCGATCGCGTCAGCGTCATCGCCGCGTCGCCTCCGGGCGGTTGCCCGGCGCCCCCACCTGACCTCCCCCTCAAGGGGGGGAGGAAGTGAATTTCATTTTGCCCGACGCTCCGGGTCACTTCTTTTTCTGGACTTCCACTTCCAGTTCCTCGTGCAATTTATCGGCCCGTTCCTTCACGGCCTTGCGCACCTCCTCGGAGAGTTCCTTGTGCCGGTCGAAATTTTCCTTGAAGGCGGCCAGGTCGAGACGGGCCAGGGCGAACAGTTCGTCCCGGTCGGCATGCTCCCAGTGGTCGACGATCTGCACGCCCGAGAGGACGGCGTCGGTCACGGTTTTAATGGCCTGCTCGACGTTCTGTTCCTCCGCGGAAGCCTTGAAATCGCCGGCCGTGGTGGAAGCCATGTAATCCTTCATGAGCGATTTGGTGTAAAACTCGAAGACCTTGGCGAGGTCGTTTCTGGCGCGGTTGTCCGCCGCCGCGCGTTGCAGGGAATAGTTGGCGATCCCCGTCGCGGACCCGACCCCATAAAAAGCCCGTCCGTTGGAGTCCTTGAAGGCCCCGCCCCCCTTGATCACCCATTCCGGCGGCTTGAGGGAAGCCAAAGTGGGTTTCTTCCCGACAGCGGGCGTCTCCGAAGCGCATGCGGCAAAAAGGGTAATTAAAGAAATGAGGCCCAAAAGCGCGAAAAACCTAGATCCCGGTTTCATTTTTCATCTCCCTTATTAAAGATTTGGCAACGGTAAAGCTTTTGTGTCCTTGTGAAACCTCTGGAAAAGACCTGTCCGCGCTCATTGAATAAATCGCGGAACCGCGGTTTTTCAGAGGCTTGGCTGTATAACGCGCATATTGCATGAGCGAAAGGACGGAATTGCTCCCCCTTGTAAAGCCTGTCCCCGCGCAGGCGGGGAGCCGGGCCGGGGGGATTCGCGTTATGACCGCGAATAACAGTTTCAAATCCCCCTGTCCCCCTATGCCAAAGGGGGGCGAGGGGGGGATTTTGCAAGGGGGGACGAAACAAGGGCGCTTTTTGCGCCGCATATTTTCCCTCTCCAAAAGACCGCATACCCTGTTCCAAAACCTGAAGCCGCTTCCATGTATCATTTACTCGCGCCATATCCGGGATAACGCGAATGCTTCTTTACCTCTTCCCTCAACAAACGAGATCGCCACGCCGTCTGCGACGGCTCGCGATGACGAACACAAGGTCGCCCGGCAAAACGGGAGTTATGCAAAGGTCTCTCAACAAGCCGGGTTTTGCCAAGTCTTCCGAGTTTCGATCGCCGTAATGATGCCTGACAAGAGTAAATTTGCATCTTCGGACATAATTTTGCAATATAAAAACAAACCGGTCATGTTTTTTGGAAAAACTCCGGAATCCAGGAAAAACGGACCTGTCCATCAAGCCGCCGCGGGCGAATTGTTTTTTCCGCATTTTCATGTACCATGGGGGCATGGAATTGCTCCCCCTTGTAAAGCTTGTCCCCGCGGGTTTCAAGCGGGGAGCCGGGCCGGGGGGATTCGCGTTATGACCGCGAATAACAGTTTCAAATCCCCCCCTCCCCCCTTTGCCAAAGGGGGGCGAGGGGGGGATTTTGCAAGGGGGGATGAAACAAAGGCGCTTTTTGTCACCGGTTTATTTCACTCGCGCCATATCCGGGATAGCGCGAATGTTTCTTTACCTCTTCCCTCAACAAACGAGATCGCCGCGCCGCCCAGCGTGCCGCTGGACCCAATGGGCTTGACCCGGATGGCGAATGCGCGTCATCGAGGGCAATCCGGGTCTGGCCAGTTGCCCCCCGCGACGAGTGGGCGGCTCGCGATGACGGACCGCAATATGCCCAGGATGCTCAATATGGGACTTACGCAAAGGTCTCGTAGTATTTTGACCAATCCATCCCAAATAGCGCTATAATTTACACGGCATTTCCATAAGAAAGAAGCCGCCGTTGTTCACAAGATGCCCTCCGGGCAGGGCGTCGGTCAATACTTTTTCCCAGCCAGAATTTAAAGCTCGAATTCCTCATGCGGAAACTTGCGCGGAGGAAATAATTCAAAATGCGTCCGCGGAAGAGGAACGCCATGGATGAAGCGCTGAAACAACTTCTTTTCGAGTCCCGCGACCATTTGTCGCTCCTGGAATCCCTGCAACAGGGGACCCCTTCCGCAAAACAAATTGAGGAGATGGTCCGCGCCGCCCACAGCATCAAGGGCGGCTTTTCTTTTTTCGAGAAGCCCAATATCGTCAAGTTGAGCCTGGCTTTGGAAAAAATATTCAAGCGCATCGGCAACCGGGAATTGTTGCTGACCCCCGAATTGAAAAAGAACCTGGAAACGGCGATCGGCAAACTGCGGCTCATGGTGGAGGACCTCGATAACTGCCACAAAGTTTCCCTCCACAAGGAAATGGGGCCGTTGCTGGCCTGCCTGGAGGAAGAAAGGCCCCCCGCCGGCGCCAAACCCGAGAGCCCCGTGGCGGAACCCGGCCCTCTTCACGGAGAAATCGCGAGGCCCCCAAAGGACGAGCTTCCCGGACGGGGAATGTCCGTCCCCGAGGACATGGAAATCCTCATCGTCGAGGACAGTCCGACGCAGGCCCGGATCCTCGAGAAAATACTTTCGAAACAAGGTTTCAAAACCTTTATCGCGTTCAACGGGGCGGAGGGACTGTCCATTATCCGCCGGAGACCGCCCAAGCTGGTGATCACCGACGTCGTCATGCCCGTCCTGGGGGGCTACGAACTCAGCAGGGCGCTGAAAGACAACCCCGTCCTGAAAAACATTCCCGTGATCCTGGTTTCGTCCCTGGACGATTCCCAGGACATCATTCGCGGGCTCCATTCCAAGGCCGATTTCTACATCACCAAACCCTATCATCCGGAATTCCTCCTCTCCAAGGTCAAGGAGCTATTGGCCCACCGCCAACGCGCGGACGAGACGGACCCGATGACGGCCGGCATCTCCATCGGCGGCGTCTACAGCGAGATCGATTCGCCGCCCCAGCAAATCCTGAACTTTCTCCATTCCACCTACGAAAACTCCATCCAGCAAAAACGCCAACTGGCCAAGGCGCAGGCGGAATTGCAGTCCCTCAACGACCGGCTCGAGGAAAAGATCAAGGAGCGCACCCGGGAACTCGAGGCCTCCCAAACCAATCTCCGCCGGTTGATCGAGAAAAATCCGGACGGCATCGTGGTCGTGGATTCGCGCAAGAACGTCCGTTTCGTGAACCCCGTGGCGGAACGTTTCCTGGGCGGGAAGGCCATGGAGTTCCAGAAATGGTTGCGGGAGTTCCGGTTGGACGGCGAAACGGGCCACGAGATGGAAATCCATCCGGACAAGGGACATGCCGTTTTACTGGAAGCCCGCGCGGTCAAAACGGAATGGGAAGGCGAGCCCTCCTTTCTCGTCATCCTCCGGGACATCACCGAGCGCAGAAAAGCCGAGGCAACGATCCGGCGCATGGCCTTCTACGACGACCTCACCGGATTGCCCAACCGGGCATTGCTGATCGACCGCCTCGAACACTGTCTCAAACAGGCCAAGCGCGAAAACAAGATGCTGGCGGTGATCGCCCTCGGCCTGGACAACTTCAAGACGATCAACGACACGCTGGGCCACTCGTTCGGCGACCTGTTGCTGAAAGCCATGGCCCGGCGTCTGGAACAATCCATCCGCAAGGGCGACACCGTCTCCCGTTTTGGCGGAGACGCGTTCGTCCTGTTATTGAGCGCCGTCGGCTCGGTAGGCGAGATCACCCACATGGCCTCCAGGATTCAGGAAATAATCCAACCCTCATTCATAATCGAGGACCGGGAACTGTTTGTCACCGCCAGCTTTGGCATCGCTTTTTTCCCCGAGGACGGCGCGGAACCCCAAACGCTGATCAAAAACGCCGACATCGCCCTGTACCGGGCCAAGGAGAGCGGGCGCAATACCTACCAGATGTTCACCGCCACCATGAACGAGCGGATCGTCGCCCGGATGGAGCTGGAAAGCAGATTGCGCAAGGCCCAGCAAAAAGAAGAACTGGAGATCCATTATCAACCCCAGGTGGACTTGGCCACCGGGAGAATCATCGGCATGGAAGCCTTGATCCGCTGGCCACACCCGGAACGGGGGATGGTCCCGCCCGCGAAATTCATCCCCGTCGCGGAGGAAACGGGCCTCATCGTCCCCATAGGCGAATGGGTCTTGCGGAAATCGTGCGAACAAGGCAAGCGCTGGGAGAAGGACGGGTTCCCGGGTCTGCGAATGGGGGTCAACGTTTCGGCCCGCCAATTCCAGGGAAATAACCTCGTCCATACCGTGGAAAAGGTTTTGCGCGAAACGGGCCTCCCTCCCCACTGTCTGGAACTGGAAATCACCGAAAGCCTGTTGATGAAAGACGCGGATTCCGCCGTCGATGTCCTGGGGAAATTAAACAAACTGGGGGTCTCCCTTTCCATCGACGATTTCGGGACGGGGTACTCGTCCCTGAGTTATTTACGGAACCTCCCCATATCCACCTTGAAAATCGACCAATCCTTCATACGCGAAGTCGCTCGAAACGTCAGCGATTCGAACATCGTCCGGGCGATCGTGAACCTGGGGCAAGGCCTCAACCTCAAATTGATCGCCGAGGGAGTGGAAACGCGGGAGCAGGTGGAGTTTTTGCGGAACATAAAATGCGACGAGATCCAGGGATATTATTTCTCCAAGCCCCTGCCCCAGGCTGAGTTCACGAAACTCCTCAAGGAAAATAAATGCCTGCCCCGGAACTGATATAGGAGAACGCTCCGTCAATACCCCAATCTTCGGCGATACGAACAAGGCGGCTTTCCCCCTATAAAATTTTACCGGCGAATTATTTTTCCTGTTTTTTTGGGCCTTTTTCTGTAAAATCATTTACAAGCCCTTGCCGGCGGAACAAGAATAACGCGATTCCCTCCAATTGCCGGGTTGTTGGAGCCGCCCAGGAGACCCGTTAAACCGGCGCATCAAGTTTTGGACATAATGAGTTTTTCCCCTGCACATATATTTGCATATACATTCAGCGACTCCCGTTTGCCGACATGTCGTTTTCGCAACCAGCCTTTCGTAATCGCCGCAAAAAAGGAGACCATCTTGTGCGCGCACTGGTGATCGATGATTCAAAAGCAATCAGGCTCATACTGGGTCAAATCCTGAAGGAAATCGGTTTCGAGGTTTGTAGCGCCAGCAACGGACTCGAGGCCCTGCAACAGCTTAAGTCCGCGGGCAAGGTGGACCTTGCCCTGGTGGACTGGAACATGCCCGAAATGGACGGGCTGGAATTCGTCTGCGAAGTGCGCAAGGACAGCCAGTACAACGACGTGCGCCTGATGATGGTCACCACCGAGACCGAGATGTCCCAGGTGGTGAAGGCGCTGGAGGCGGGGGCCAACGAATACGTCATGAAACCGTTCACCAAGGAAATCATCAAGGAAAAACTTGCCTTGATGGGCATGCAATTATCCTGATTGTCCCGAACCATGCGCACTATTCGAGTCCTGATCGCCGACGACGAAGCGACGATACGCCGCTTGATCTCCGAGGTCCTGGAGGCGGAACCGGGCCTGATGGTCGCGGGGGTCGCCCCGAATTGCGCCTTGACCCTCGCCAAAATCCCCCAGGTCAATCCCGACATCGTCCTTTTGGACTTGGAAATGGACGGCCCCCGGAAGTTGCAAACCCTGACCGGCATCCGCGAAACCCACCCGTCCCTTCCGGTGATCATGCTCGGCTCGACAAGAGAGAACCAGGTCGATTTGACGCTGGAGGCGCTGGCTTTGGGCGCCCAGGATTACATTTCGAAACCGGAAAACACGCGGGAGTTCGCCGCGGCGAAAGAAACCGTCCGCAAAGACCTGGTCCCGAAAATCAGAATGTTTTTTCCCCAAGCCTCCGAGCGGGACGAGATGCCGCCCGCCCCGGCGGAAAAAGCGCGATCGCGAGGACCGGGAGAATTTCAAAAAACCATGGCGCCGGGAAACCGCCTCGGCACGCGGCGCCGCGTGGACATTTTGGCCATTGGCGTCTCCACGGGCGGTCCCAATGCCCTGGCCAGACTGTTGCCGGAATTCCCGGAGGACTTTCCGGCGGCCATCGTCATCGTCCAGCATATGCCGCCCCATTTCACCAAACTCCTGGCGCAACGTCTGGACGGAAAAACCGCCATAAAAGTCGTTGAAGCCTCGCCGGGCGACGTCCTCGGACCGGGCATGGCCTGGCTCGCCCCGGGAAATTACCATATGGTTGTCAAGAGAGAAGGGAAATCCGGCGTCATCCAGACGCACCAGGGGCCGCCGGTAAACTCGTGCAGACCCGCCGCGGACGTTCTTTTCATGTCCGTGGCCGAGGCCTATGGGGCCCATTCGCTGGCCGCGGCGCTGACGGGCATGGGACAGGACGGACTGCGTGGGTGCGAGGCGATTTACGAGGCCGGCGGACAGGTCCTCGTCCAGGACGAACGCACCAGCGTCGTCTGGGGGATGCCAGGATTCGTGAGCCGGGCCGGGCTCGCGGACAAGATTTTACCTTTAGACCAATTGGGCGCGGAAATCCGCAAGAGGGTAAACCAGGACCGGGCGGAACCCGCTTCCGCATGGGCTAAAAATTAAGAGGCTCCCAGGAACGGGAAAAATATGGCCATAAGCGCACCCGACTTCGATTTTATCCGCAAGTTGATCCACGAGCGGTCCGCCATCGTCATAGAACCGGGCAAGGAATATTTGGTGGAAGCGCGTCTTCAACCCCTGGCGCAGAGAGAAGGTTTTCCGTCCATCCAGGAACTCGTCGCCAAATTGCGTTCGGACCGCTTCAACTGCCTGCACCAAAAAGTGGTCGACGCCATGACCACCAACGAAACCTCGTTCTTCCGCGACGTGCACCCCTTCGAAACCATGAGGAAAATCATCGTTCCGGAAATCATGGCCAAACGCGCCGGCCTGAGGGAACTCAACGTCTGGTGCGGCGCGAGTTCCAGCGGACAGGAGCCCTACACCATCGCCATGTTGCTCAGGGAAAATTTCCCCGAACTGGCGAAATGGAAAGTCGTTTTCATGGCCAGCGACATTTCCCAGGAAATGCTGACGCGCTCGCGGAACGGGATGTACAGCCAGTTGGAAATCAACCGCGGGCTTCCCGCCGCCTATCTGGTCAAGTATTTTCAAAGGGTGGGCATGGAATGGCAGATCAAGGAGGACCTCCGCAAGACGATCGACTTCCGCGAAATCAATTTGTGCGGCGCCTGGCCCCACATCCCCAAGCTGGACATCATTTTCATGCGCAATGTCCTGATCTATTTCGACGTCAACACCAAAAAGACCATCCTGGGGAAAATACGGCAACTCCTGAAACCGGACGGCTATCTGTTTTTAGGCGCCGCCGAAACCACCCTGAACCTGGACGACAACTTCACGAGAATGAACTTCCCCCAATCGGGATGTTACCGGCTTAAGGACAATTAGACGCCATGCAATTCATCGAACGGGAAATCCGCTATTACACCGAAAATATCTGGGACTCCATACTGGGTCTCAAGGCGACGCCAACCGACGCCCCTTACGAAACTACGGGAAAAGACAATTCCCTCGCGGGTTGCGTCCACATCATGGGAGTGTGGGAAGGGACGGTCGCCTTGCAATGCCCCACCTCGCTGGCCCGCAAGGCCGCGTCCATCATGTTCAACACCAAGGTGGACGAAACCGGCCTGGAGCAAATCCTGGACGCTCTGGGCGAACTGACCAACATGACGGGCGGCAACATCAAATCCAACCTCCCCGAACCGAGCTATCTGTCCCTGCCGGCCGTCGCGGTGACCAATTACACCCTGCGCATCCCGGGGACCGAACTGGTCACCAAGGTCACCTTCGAATGCGACGGCGAATATTTCGCGGTGGCTCTTTTGAAGAGAACGATCAAGGGAAACCCAAATCCAACCCCGGTCAAACCGCAAAGTCCGTGAGCTTTCCCGGCCGCGAACCTCGACTATGCAATTCAAGGAAGACGAACTCAGGCAGTTTTCGCAAATGGTCTGGCAATCGATACTGGGCCTCGACGTCAAACCCAGCGATCGCCCCTTCAATGCGGGCGAGGACCAAACGGAGGGTTGCGTGCAGATCGCCGGCGCCTGGAGAGGAATGGTGACCCTGAGCTGTCCCGGCGAACTGGCGCGCAAGGTGGCGGAAATCATGTTTCATCTGGGACCCGCGGAAGTCTCCCCCGAGGAGGTCCAGGACGCCATTGGGGAACTGGCGAACATGATCGGAGGAAACCTCAAGGCCTTACTGCCGCCGCCCTGCGAACTCTCCCTCCCCATCGTCGCGTTGAACGGGCACAAACTCCATTTCCCCATGACGGAGACGGTCTGCCGGGTGACTCTCGAGTGCCTGGGCCATCAATTCCAATTAACCATCCTCAAGCAAAAGGAATCCATGCGCCGCATTTTCAGCTTTTGAAGTCCAGACCCATTTTTCCTAGCGCCTACGCAATTCCGCCAACACGGTTTATCTTTTATCATACAACCGGCCTTCACCGACAACCTTGCCGTTAAAAGATAAAGACAATAACCTATTGATTTTAAAACAAGTATATGATAAATTCGGGGAAATTACGCTTAGGCTCAAAGGATTGTTATGTTGGAATATAAATTGCATATCTATTAATG
Source organism: Nitrospinota bacterium (assembly GCA_016217765.1). Taxonomy (GTDB): domain Bacteria; phylum Nitrospinota; class Nitrospinia; order Nitrospinales; family JACRGP01; genus JACRGP01. Next base: position 18,203 of record JACRGP010000128.1, read on the forward strand.
AATGTTTGAATTTGCTTGAGTTATAAAAGTATTTAGGGAGTGAATTGAAATGGCAACCATCCTGATCATAGACGACCATGCGCTAACGCGCAAAGTCCTCAACCGCCGGCTGGCGAAGGAAGGATTTAACATCCTGGAAGCCGAGAACGGCGCCGATGGGCTCCAACTGCTTCGCGCCAAGAGCGTCGATCTCGTCCTGCTGGATTTCATGATGAAAGTCATGAACGGGATCGAAACTTACGAGAAGATCAAGTTCTTCAAACCCGAGGTGCCCTGCGTCATGATGACCGCATACGCGCACTCAGCGCTGGTCAAGCAGTTCATGGAGGAAGGCGGGGCCGATTTTCTGGTAAAACCCATCCGCGAGGACTTCGAACACCGGATCAAGGACATTCTGGATAAATACGGGTCCAATCAAAACTGACCGCGATTCCTTTCCGGCAACTCCTTTCCTCATCCCCCACGACTTTTTTCGAATTTACCTAAGAGCGTCTAACAAAATGAAATTCCTCATAATTCCCTCCCCCTTGAAGCACGGGGGAGGTTGGGTGGGGGTGAAAAGCCGGGCAAACGCCCGGAGGCGACGCGGCGAGATGACGCTGACGCGATCGCCGGAACGCGATTTCCGCCTCGGCGTTAGCCTGAGGCGGTATCGGGTCCAGCGTTCACGCTGGTCACCCTCCCCCAGCCCCCAACGTGCCGTTGGATCCAACGCCGCCTCAGGCTGACGCCGAGGCGGGATGTAGCTCCCCCTTGCAAAGGGGGCCGGGGGGA
>JACRGP010000129.1 GCA_016217765.1 Nitrospinota bacterium
GGGGGGGGCGCCACCAGCGTGAACGCTGGATCCCATGCCGCCTCAGGCTGACGCCGAGGCGGCGATCGCGTTAGCGTCATCGCCGCGTCGCCTCCGGGCGATTGCCCGGCGCCCCCACCTGACCTCCCCCTTGAAGGGGGAGGAAGTTATGGAATATTTCATTTTGTTAGGCGCTCTAAAAGAAGATCTCTAACGGGTTGCTGAAAAACTATTTTTTAGTCTTTTGCCGTCATTCCCGTGAAAACGGGAATCCGGTATTTTCAAGGGCTTTCTGGATGCCCGCTTTCGCGGGCATGACGATTTTTGGGCGCAAAAGGGACTTTTTCAGCGCCCTGCTAAAAATCGCCTTTTTCTTGAGTCCAACCGTTTCTAAAAAGTTGTGGTTGCCCAATTTATTGGGCCGGACAAGCGCCCGGAGGCGACGCGGCGATGACACCGGGGACGCCCCCGGTGGGCATGTCGCCCCGCGCTTGCGCCGGGGCGGTAATGAATCCGGCGGCACGCTGGCCTGATGAATCAGGCAACTACAATACGGCATATGCAAAGGTCTCGTTGCGAAAAGGGCGGAAGCGTATTTGGGGGATTGGGGATAAAGCGAGGCTGAATGGGCAAACCAAACGGAGACGGGAACCGGCCCGGCGCGCCAGGCGCCGTAACCTGTCAGGGCATTATCGGGGGAAGGCCCGCCCGGACACAAATAATCCGGCCCTCGGGAAATCCTTGCCGGGCGCGACGAAGGCTTAATATCCGGGATCGGCGCCCGACAGGAAACCCTTAAGGTGGGCTTTCTTTTCGGGATCGCCGCGCTGGTAGATCCGGATGACCTTTTCCACCAGTTCCTTGAGGGTGGGATCTTGTCCGCGCGGCAGAAGGTCTTCCGAACCCGCGGCGTCCCCCTCTTCCGAGGCCGATTTGGCCCTGTTCATCGGTCCTCTGCCGGTCAACAGCCAGATGATGTTCAGCTGGGTGTGCTGATATAATTTGGCTATGGTATCGGCGGAAGGAAGGGACTTGTTGTTTTCGATGTCCGACAGCGATCCTTGAGAGATATGGATCAGTTTCGCCAACTCGTAGGACTTGAGGTGCAGGGTCTTCCGCCATTCCCGCAAGCGGGTCCCTAGATGTTTTGCTGTTCCGTAATTTTTTTCTTGCATAGTTCCCTTTTCCGAATTAAAATGTCAAAATGCCGGTTTGTATTTTCGATAAAAAATCCGATTTTTGCCGAAATACACAGAGCCTTGAGTTTCATGGGGCTTCAAGAGATGACCTCTTATATAATAAAAAGCGAATATGCTTGAAAAAGCGGGGTAAACCCTCAACTCATTTCTCAGCGGGATTTATGACAGGAGTGCGCGGTTTTTCTTCCGATGAGCTTTCGGGTCTGTCCGCAAGGTAGCCCTAAAGAACGCAACCCAGTTTTGACATTGGGTTTCTTAAAATTTGGAGTGAGCCGAATTGTGCCCTAAAATGAAACCGTTATCGCAATTCAGTTAGACGATGATGCGAGCGTTTGGAAACGATTGTCCCAAATTCCAATATCGAAAAAGGGTAATCTTCTATTTATAATATAATAAGTGAAACGATTAAGTCAATGTCCCGTAAGAAATAATGCCGCGCGGGACGAGGAAAGCCCGATCTCTCCCGCATTACTTAGAGCGTGTAGCAAAATGGGTCCTTTGGCTCGACCTCAAATTACTCCCCTCCCTTGACCGGGGAACGCCCCGGAGCGGGATGGCCAAGCCCGGATTACCCCCGATGACTCCCATTCGCCATCGGAGCCGAGCCTATTGAATCCAGCGTCACGCTGGGGAGGGGGCTGGGGGGAGGGTGACCAGCGTGAACGCTGGATCCGATACCGCCTCAGGCTGACGCCGAGGCGGCCGGCGTGACGCCGGATTCGTTATCGCCCCGGCGCAAGCGCGGGGCGGCATTGCCCACCGGGGGCGTCCCCGGCGTCATCGCCGCGTCGCCTCTGGGCGTTTGCCCAGCTTTTCACTCCCACCTAACCTCCCCCTACAAGGGGGAGGAAATTATGGAATACTTCATTTTGTTACACGCGCTTAAGGACGGAATTCCGCCAGCATTCGAAAAGGCCGCCCATGATACTTCCAAGAAATAACCGGGTCAATACTTTTTTGCGATTATTAGGCCGAAAATCAAAGATTTTGTCAAAATTTGCCTATTAAAGGCCCTTCCCGCCCGTCATTCCTCGGCGCGGTTTCGATCGGGACAAGGACGTTGAAAAACCCAACGGTTTCCAGCAACCGGTAGCGTTCGGCGATGAAACCGATCAATTTGGGCACATAATTGATCAGCCGCCGCTCGTCTTTTCCGTCGATGGCGATGTCCACATAGACGATTATTTTCGGCAGGTCCCCCTTGAGTTGTTCCACCAACTTGTTCTCTTCCTTTTCGTCCAGCATTCCCGGCAGGATCCAGTCGTAGAAGATCGGGTTGGGGCGGTCGGAGAGGAAATTGAACCCGGCATTGAGCGGCAGGGCCAGCACGGGGTCTCCCGGCCGGGTATGGGTCTTGATGAGTTCCACCACCCGCCGTATCCACTTGGCTTCCGACGGGTTGGTGTAGACGTCGATCCGGTCCATGGTCAGCCGCGCCGTCTCGATGTTTACGGCCCCGACCGTCCCCGCGTAAAACCCGTGTTTGACGTTCATTTCGTAAAAAAAGATCAAGGGAAGGACGAGGATGACCGCTTCGACCGCCAGCTTCTTGGGCCAGAAGACCGCGGGTTTCTTTTTCGCGCCGTCCGGGCGTCCCAGAAGTTTTTCGTAGGCCAGGGACAGGAGATACATCAGCAGGACGTAAAAAGGCGGCAGGGTGCGGAGCAGGTTGTCGAACCCCGCCCGCCAGATCACCAGGCCGAAGGCGCAGACGCCGAACAGCAGGGTCGCCAGGAGATACAAATCGGTTTTGCCGGTTTTCCGCGTTTTGCCGAGGAACCGGACCAGAAGCAGGACGCCGGTCAGGACATAGACCAAGACGGGGACGTAAAACAAAAGCCGCTCGAACATTTCGCGCGGACCCAACGTCTCGAACAGTTGGACCAAGGGGAAAATTTGCGGGAACGGGTTTCCCCAGACCTGGTGGATCCCAAACACGATATCGATGAATCGTTCGAGGATGTCGTTTTTCACGAAGTAAACCAGGGACAGGGCGATCCCGGCGGACGCGAGAAAAAGCAGGATCCGGGAACTCGGGCGCGCGGCGAGCGAATAGGCCCAGGAGTCCGGGCCGGAGGGTTTTCCCTGGGCCGGTTTTCCGCCGGTCCGTTCCCTGACAAACAGAAGGGCCAGCGCGACGCCGCCGATCGCCGCGGAAAACAGGGCGACTTCGACTTTGAAATAAAAGGACAGCATGATGGACCCGATCAGCATGAAGAGTTGCAACGCCCGCCGCTTCTCCAGCAGTTCGACCAGGCAGAACAGGCTCGACACGCAGAAGAAAGTATAATACCGGCTGTAATACATGGAGGGGGCGGAAAGCATGAACAGGGCGGCCAGCGCGGCGAACCGGTCGGACATGAGTTTGCGGGCCGTCCCATAAACCATCAGGACCATGGCGGGGGTGAGGACGATGATCCCAATCCTCAGGCTCTGGACGTCGACGCCGAACAATTTGTAAAACAGGGCGCCGTACAGGTATTGGCCGGGCGGGTAACCGTAAAAGTCCTTGATGGAGATCTGGCCGAGGTAAGTTCTCAGGCACCCGTACGCAAACGCCCCTTCGTCCCAGATGTTGAACCCGTACCTGGAAAACGAATACAAATACCCGAGTAGCAGGACATAGACGAGGACCGCTGGAAGCGCCGCGGAGGAAAAGAAAGGTTGGGCGGAGGTTCCCGGATATTTGGTCATCGTTTCAAGAAGGCGCGCATTTCGTCGGCGAGCTTTTGATGGGATTGGGCCCAGGACTGGAAATCGGGAGCGTCGCTGGGCGCTGGGGCGAGCCGTTTTTTGAGTTTGACGATCCTTTGGACGGACTGGCTCGCGCGTCCGGCGTCGAGGTCCCCGTTTTCCAACGCGCGGACCATTTGCTCCTGGAACGGCCGGACCTTGCCCGGATTGTTGCAGATCAGGAACAGGTCGATGCCGGCGCCGATGCCGAGCGAAGCGAGGGACTCGAACGGGAAATGGTTCTCGATGGCTTTCATCTCCAGGTCGTCGGAAACGATGACGCCGTCGAACCCCAGTTTTTCGCGCAGGATGCCTTGCAGGATTTTTTTGGAGAACGTCGCGGGATGGTTTTCGTCCCATGCGCGGTACACCACGTGGGCGGTCATGACGACTTCCAGTCCGTCGCGGACGGTCCGCGCGAACGGATACAGTTCGGTCGCTTCCAGTTCGGCGGCGCTCCGGTCGACGTAGGGCAGTTCGAGGTGGGAGTCCAGGGCGGTGTCGCCGTGACCGGGAAAGTGTTTCCCGACGGGGACGATCCCGTCCTCCTGGAACGCGCGGATAATGGCGGACCCCAGCCGGGCGACCCATTCGGGACGGTCGCTCAGGGCGCGGTCGCCGATGATCGGGTTTTGGGGATTGGTGTGTACGTCGAGGACCGGGGCGTAGTCCATGTTGATCCCGACCGCCGTCAGTTCGCGCGCCAGGGCCTTGCCAAACCGGTAGGCCAGCTCCTCGGAACGCGCCTCGCCCAGACAACACATGGGGGGGAAATCGGCGAACGGGGTTTTCAACCGGGAAACCCTGCCGCCTTCCTGGTCCACGGAGACGAACAGGGGAAGGTGCGGCGGATGGCTCAGGGCCAGGTCCTGAAGGTCGCGGACGAGGCGGCGCAGTTGCGCGGGGTTTTCGTAATTCCGTCCGAACAGGATGACGCCGCCGATGCGGCAGTCGCGGATCAACTCTTCAATTTGCGGGGCGAGGGTAACGCCGTCGAATCCGGCGACGATCATCTGCCCCGTTTGTTCTTTCAGGGAAAAGGAATGGTCCAAGACGGGAGTTCTCCGAGGGAGTAAGGGTCCTAGGAGCGTCTAACAAAATGAGACTCTCATTAATATCCTCCCCCTTGAGGTGGAGGTCGGGTGGGGGTGAAAAGCCGGGCAAGCGCCCGGAGGCAACGCGGCGATGACGCCGGGGACGCCCCCGGTGGGCAATGCCGCCCCGGCGCAAGCGCGGGGCGGTAATGAATCCGGCGTCACGCCGGTCACCCTCCCCCAGCCCCCTCCCTCGAGGGAGGGGAGCGATTTGAGCGTCAAGTCATCGTCTCATTTTGTTAGACGCTCTAAATGTTTTGTTCCGCGAAACGCCCTTATGTTAATATAAATTCGTGATTCGTAAAACAATTGAATAAGATCGGCGAATAATGCAACGCAGGGTAGTGATCACGGGTTTGGGCGCCGTCAGCCCGAACGGCATTGGCAAAAAAACGTTCTGGGACAATACCTGTAACGGGGTCAGCGGCATCGGCAGGATCTCGAGTTTCGATCCGTCCGGGCTTGCCTGCCAGATCGCCGGCGAGGTCCAGGGATTCGACGCGACGCGTTATTATCCCGAAACCGAGCTCAAAAAGATGTCGCGCTCGGTCCCTCTGGCCGTCGCCGCCTCCCAGGAGGCATTGGAGGACGCCGGGGTCGATCTGAAATCGTTCGCGGAGGAGGATTTCGAGAGCCTGGGCGTGGCGCTCGGGAGCGGCGGGAGCGGGTTCGATTTTTCCGAAAAACAGTTCGAGTTGCATTTCTCCGGCCAGAAGAAAAAAATCTCCCCCTACGCCATCCCCAATTCGCTGGTCGGCATGGCGTCCAGCGAGATTTCCATGTATTTCGGGTTGAAAGGCCGGAGCCACGTGATCGCCAACGGTTGCGCCAGTTCGTCCGACGCGCTGGGTTACGTCTTCAACTGCATCCGCTTTGGACAGGAGGACTGGTGCCTGACGGGCGGAGTGGAGTCGTGCATCACCCCGGCCATGATGAACGGGTTCGAGCGCATGAAAGCCAACCCGGTCCATTTCAACGACGACCCCACGCGCGGCTCGCGGCCGTTCAACCGGGACCGCGAAGGGTTCGTGCTGGCCGAGGGCTCCTGGATGTTCCTGCTGGAGGAACTGGAGCACGCGCGCAAAAGGGGCGCGCGGATCTACGCCGAGGTCGCCGGTTATGGGACCACGTGCGACGCGTACCACCGGGTGGCGATCATGCCCGACGGCAGGCAGTCCACGCGCGCGCTCAAGCTGGCCCTGCGCGACGCGCGGACCGGCGGGGACGACGTGGACTACATCAATTTCCACGGCACGTCCACCGTGCTCAACGACAAGATCGAGACGCTTGCCGTCAAGGGGGCGCTCAACGGTCATGCCATGGGGGTCCCCGTGAGTTCCACCAAGTCGATGGTCGGCCACCCGCAGGGGGCTTCCGGCGCGTTGGGCGTGGCGGTCGCCGCCCTTTCCCTCAGCGAGGGAGTGTTGACGCCCACCATCAACATCGAGGAACCGGACCCGGAGTGCGACATGGACTACATCCCCAACGAGGGAAGGGAAAAAAACATCGACGTGGCGGTCGCCAACTGCATTTCGTTCGGCTCGAAGAACTCCGCCATCGTCCTCAAACGGTTTTGCTAGAGGCCATCCCTGACATGAACGCGCCGAAAAGACGAAATGTTCCAGCGGCGGGATTTTGGGCCGCGGGTTTGAGCGCGGTCCTGTTTTCCGGTTGCGCCGGGAAACTGGTGGACGTCAACGTGACCGTGGTCGATCGGAAAACGGCGTTGGAGAACCAGATCCTCGGCAGTTACGAGGAGTTGGGGAACGACATGATGCTGTTGGCCTCCGTCCGCTCGGTGGACGAGTCGGGACGGCTGAAGACCGTCGCGCAGATCCCGCCGGGAAAACTGAAAGCCATCCGGGCCATGCAACGGCGGGAGTTCAACCGCGACGACATCCAGTCGTTCAAACAGATCGGTTGCGCGGGCGAGGGCAACGACGGGCTCCTGGCCTTCTTCGACGTGGACCGCGCCCAGAAGGACCCGAAGTTCAAGGAATTCGCCCAGACGATCGTCAAGGAGGAAAACGAGGACCGCCTGGCCACGATGGAACGCATCGTGGCCACGAACGAGAGCTTTACGGAGAACGACCTGCCGAAAGTGAGGAAAATCTCCGCCAGCTTGAACCGGGACAACGCCAAACCCGGCGAGAAAATCCAACTGGAGGACGGGACCTGGACGGTCAAAAAATAACCCCCCAGCGTGCCGCTGGACCCAACGCCGCCTCCCGCTGACGCGGAGGCGGAAATGGCTCCCCCTTGCAAAGGGGGCCGGGGGGATTCGCGTTCCGGCGATCGCGGAGCGTCATCGCCGAGTTGCCCCCCCACGGCGAGTGGGGCGGCATTGGGTCCAGCGGCACGCCGGTTACCGGTAGGGCATTTCGTTGCCGGAGAGTTGCTTCTGGATGTCCACTTCTTTCCTGTTTTCGTCCCTCACGAACGTTTCCAGTTCCTGAACGCTGTCGAACTCGATCTGTTTGGGTTCCTTTTGTCCGCAGATTTCCTGGTCTTCGTGCAGGACGATCCGGGCGCCTTCGATTTTGGCGATGGAAAATTTCTTCCGGGTCCTGAGTTTCCCGAAGATTTCCCTGTAAGCGGTTTCCAAGTTCTGTTCCATAAACCAAGCCCCTTGCGGAAAAGTTGAAAAGATAAAATGAGGACGGTTTTCGACTCCCGCCCGAAATAGAGACCGCGCTTTGAGCGCCTTTGAATACCAGTGTAGAGAAAGTTTTTTAAAATTCAACCCCATTTGACCCCGGCGGAAAGACCCGCGGACCGTTTGGTCCCATGGAGCAAATCGGCGGAGGGCCTCCAGTTCATGGGTCGCGGACGTCCGGGAGTTCGCGCATTTTCCCCATATTCTCTTTGCCGCTGAAAAAAAACTGGCATAATGAGGCGGCGCGTCTCTTTAAAAATTTATTGTCGGCAACCGTTTTTTGGACCGGTAATCTTTTCAAATATGAATAAGAACAATAAAAACAAAAA
>JACRGP010000022.1 GCA_016217765.1 Nitrospinota bacterium
AAGGGAGGTCAACAAAAGGCTGGGAGGCAAAAACGCCTCTAACAGGGCGCTGGGAAAAGTCCCTTTTGTGCCCAAAAAACGTCATGCCCGCGACAGCGGGCATCCAGAAGGTTCTTGAAAAATACTGGATTCCCGTTTTCACGGGAATGACGACAAAAGACTAAGAGCGTCTAACAAAATGAAGTTTTCCATAACTTCCTTCTTCCTAACATACAAGGGGGAGGTCAGGTGGGGATGAAAAGCCGGGCAAACCCGGAGGCAATGCGGCGATGACGCCGGGGACGCCCCCGGTGGGCAATGCCGCCCCGCGCTTGCGCCGGGGCGATAACGAATCCGGCGTCACGCCGGACGCCCTCGGCGTTAGCCTGAGGCGGTATCGGGTCCAGCGTTCACGCTGGTCACCCTCCCCCAGCCCCCTCCCCAGCGTGACGCTGGACTCAACAGGCTCGGCTCCGATGGCGAATGGGAGTCGTCGGGGGCAATCCGGGCTTGGCCATCCCGCTCCGGGGCGTTCCCCGGTCAAGGGAGGGGGGTAATTTGAGGGTCGAGCCAAAGGGTCCATTTTGTTAGACGCTCTAAATACCGTAGCTGAGGCGCTCGGCTAAAAAGGGCGGCAGGCCTTTTTCGAGGATTTTTTTCTGCGCGGTTTGGAGATCGTATTTATACCGGCGAAACTCCAGGGTCTGGAGGTCCGAATCGAAGATCGCGAAAGCAGGGTCGGGGTTACCGTCCCGCGGTTGCCCCAAACTTCCCACATTGACGATGTAACGGCGTTCCGCGTTCAACCGCAAGGCGGAAGGAGGATAAGCGTCGACCTGGCCCTCGACATCTTGCTCAAGGATCAACGGTCTATGGGAATGCCCTAAAAAACAAATCGGCGCATTGAAATGCGCGAAGTTTTCCATTCCGTCATAAAGAGAAGTAACATAATGCCATCGTTCGGGTTCGAAGGGAGAGGAATGGACCCAAAACACCCCGTCTTCCTCCCTGGCGGCCGAAAGCGAGCGCAGGTACTTGATATTGTCCCGCGTCAGTTCGCGCCGCGTCCAAAGGCACGCTTGATAGGCATGAGGATTAAAATAGGAGACGTCCGTTTTCTCGACCGCCGCGTAATCGTGGTTGCCGCCCAGGACGATATCGACATTTTCCTTGACCCATTCCACGCAGGGGTTGGGGTCGGCGCCGTATCCGACGATGTCTCCCAGGCAGACTTTTTTATCGTGTACGATGGAGCCGGAGATCTGGACAAACGTTTCCAGGGATTCCAGGTTGCCGTGGACATCGGAGAAAACAATGTAGATCACCGTCCACCCCCTTTTTTTTCAACTCAGATCGATTTGCCGGGCGTGGGCTCCGCTAATTCCTTTTCCAGTTCTTTCTTCACCCGGTCCAGGACGCCATTGATGAAATCGGGAGAATCGTCGCTACCGAATTTTTTCGCGATTTCAACGGCTTCGTCGATCGCCACTTTCGGAGGGACGTCTTTCTGGAACATCAATTCGCACGCGGCGATGCGGAGGATGTTGCGGTCGATCACGCTCATCCTGGAGAGGGTCCAGTTTTCGCAACATTTTTCCAAAAGCCCGTCGATCGCGCTCTTGTGAATGGCGATGGCGTCCACCAGTTCCGTCATGTATTTCTTGACCTCGCCCTGGCAGGCGGAACGCTCCGTGAAGTCTTGCATCTGCTCCTCAAACTCTCCCCGATTGAGTTCGGTCTGATAGAGGAACTTCAGCGCCAACTCCCTGGAAGACCGTCTTCTACCCATATCGAGGTTTCCCTTATATTTGTTTATATAAATTGGCCATTTCGATGGCGGCGAGCGCGGCTTCGCATCCCTTGTTCCCGGATTTGGCGCCCGCGCGTTCCAGCGCCTGTTCCAGGTTATCGGTGGTCAAAATCCCATAAATCACCGGGATGGAGGACTCCAGCGCGACGGCGGCGACGCCCTTGCTCGCCTCGGCGGCCACGTAGTTGAAATGCGGCGTGGCGCCGCGGACCACGGCTCCCAGGCAGATGACGGCGTCGTATTTTTTTTTCGCGCACAACCTTTTCGCCGCGGCGGGGACCTCGAAAGCCCCCGGAGTTTTCACCACCTCGACGTCGCCGTCGTTGACGCCGTGGCGGCTCAACGCATCCAAGGCCCCGTCCACCAGCCGCCCGACGACGAAGTCGTTGAACCGGCTGGCCACGATGGCAAACTTGAGCCCCGCGCCGATCATCTTCCCTTCAATGTATTTCGCCATCCCTTCCCCTTATTTCACGATTCACGAAATGTTTTTGATGAGATGCCCCAACTTGACCTGCTTGGTCTTCAAATACTTGATGTTATCTTTCTTGGGCTGGACCTCGATGGGAACGCGCTCGACCATGTGCAGTCCGTACCCTTCCAATCCGACGATTTTCCTGGGATTGTTGGTCATGAGCCGGATCTTCCCCAGTCCGAGCTGACGCAGGATTTGGGCCCCAATGCCATATTCCCGGAGATCGGGCTTGAACCCGAGAGCTTCGTTGGCCTGCACGGTGTCGTGCCCTTCGTCCTGCAAGGCGTACGCTTTTAACTTATTGATGATGCCGATGCCCCGGCCCTCCTGGTACAGGTAGAGCAGGACGCCCATCCCTTCCTTTTGAATCATCTGCATGGACTGCTTGAGTTGCTCGCCGCAATCGCACCGGTGCGAACCGAAGACGTCCCCCGTCAGGCACTGGGAATGGACCCGCACCAGGGTCGGCCGGTCGGGTTGAATGTCGCCCTTGACCAACGCGATATGCACCTGGTCGATCAGTTTGTTACGGAAGGCCACGGCTTTGAATTCTCCAAGGTCCGTGGGGATGAGGGTGGTCGCCACTTTTTCCACCAGGGTCTCTCTCTGGAGTCGATACTCGACGAGGTCCTTGATGGTGATCATTTTCAGCCCGTGCTTTTGGGCGAACTTTTTCAGTTGCGGCACGCGGGCCATGGCCCCGTCGTCGTTCATGATTTCGCAGATCACGCCGGAGGGATAGAGTCCGGCCAGCCGCGCCATATCGACCGAGCCCTCGGAATGCCCGGTGCGGACGAGCACCCCGCCCCTTCTGGCCCGCAAGGGGAAGACGTGCCCCGGCCGGACCAGGTCGTCGGGGGTCGTTTTGGGGTCGATCGCCAATTTGACGGTATGCGCGCGGTCCGCCGCGGAGATGCCCGTGGAGATCCCCTCCTTGGCGTCGATGGAAACGGTGAACGGCGTGTTGTAGCGCGACTGGTTGTCCCGGACCATCATGTCGAGGTCCAGTTCCTGCGTCCGCTCCTCCGTAAGGGTCAGGCAGATCAGCCCCCTGCCGAACCGGGCCATGAAATTGACGGCTTCCGGCGTCACCTTTTCGGAAGCGATCATCAGGTCGCCTTCGTTCTCGCGGGCCTCGTCGTCGACGATGACGATCAACCTTCCCTGGCGGACCTCCTCCAACGCTTCATCGATGGAACAGAAAAGACTCAAGCTCGTCCCTCACACAAAACCATGACGTTTCAAAAAATCCGGATCGATTCCCGGACCATGGGACCGGTTCAAAAAGTTCTCGCAAGCCTTGTACACGTATTTTCCAATCATATCACATTCGATATTGACATGATCGCCGACTTTTCGCTCGTTCAAATTGGTGTGCTCGAGGGTAAAGGGGATGATGGAAACGGAAAACCGGTTGTCCCGGCAGGCAAATACCGTGAGGCTGATGCCGTCCACCGCCACGGAGCCCTTTTCGACAAGATAGGGGGCCAGTTCCGGCGGATGCTCGAACCGGAACAGCGTCTCCCCGGCGCCGCGGTCGATCTCGACGACGACGCCCGTTTGGTCGATATGCCCCGCGACAAAATGGCCGCTGACCTTCTGCGCGGGGGTCAAGGCGCGCTCCAGATTGACGCGGGCCTTGGGACGGACCTGCTTGAAACTGGTGCGGCCCAGCGTTTCCGCGGTCATATCGACCGCGAACGCGTTTTGCATGATCTGGCACACGGTGAGACACACCCCGTTGACGGCGACGCTCTCGCCCAGTTCGAGTCCCTCGAAACCGCGGTCCGTTGCCACCGTCATCCGGGCGTTTCCGTCCCGGCGGTGGATCTCCCTGACCGTGCCCAGGGATTGCACGATTCCGGAAAACATGATTACAGATAGCCCTCCAGCAGAAAGTCCTTGCCCACGCGGCGGACGGTCAAGCGCTTGACGGGATGGGCATCCCGGAGACTCTCGATCCCCTCCCCCCCGACCGCTCCCGGCGCGCCCCGGCCCCCGATGACGACGGGGGCGACAAAAAACATGACCTTATCCACGACCTTCGCCTCGAGGGCGGAGGCGTTCACCTCCGACCCGCCCTCGATCAGGACGCTGGTCAGTTCCATTTCGCCCAGCTTGCGCAGAAGTTGACGCAAATCGACCTTGCCGTCCTTTTCAGGCGCGGGGCAAATCTCCACGCCCATGCGGCGCAACTCGCTCTCCCGTTCCTCCGGGAGTTGACCGGTCGATACGTAAATCACCCTCTGGGTATCGGCGTTATAAAACACCCGCGAGTTCAGCGGCGCAAGGTGGCGGTTGTCCAGAACGATCCGGACCGGGTTTTTCCCTTTCCTCCTTCCCAGCCGGGTGGTCAGGAGCGGGTCGTCCTTCAACACCGTGCCCGCCCCCACCAGCACGGCGTCCACCCGGTCCCGTAACTCATGGACGATTTTCCTGGAGGCGGCCCCGGAAATCCACCGCGATTCTCCCGCCGCCGTGGCGATTTTCCCATCCAGGGAAATCGCGGCCTTAAGGACGACGAACGGCGTCCGGGAGCGTATGTATTTGACGAAAACCTCGTTCAGCCGTTCGCATTCCTCGCGCAGGATCCCGGTCTGGACCCGGACGCCGGCCTTTTGCAAAATCCCGATCCCCCTGCCCGCGACCAGCGGGTTGGGGTCGCGCATGCCGACAAAGACCCTGGCGATCCCGGCGGCGAGGATGGCGTCCGTACAGGGAGGCGTTCGCCCAAAATGGCAACAGGGCTCCAGGTTGAGATACAAACTGGCGCCCCGGGCGCGCCGGCCGGCCTTTTTCAGGGCCTCGATTTCCGCATGGGGCCGGCCGGCCTTTGCATGGTAGCCCTCGCCGACCGCCTTGCCGCCCTTCACGACCACCGCCCCCACCATGGGATTGGGGCTGGTCCTTCCGGAGCCTTTTTGGGCCAACTCGATGGCCCGCCGCATGTAGTCCTCGCTATCCAAACGTCCCTTCCCGCGCAAAAACCGCCTCCTTGCCGGAGCCGGCGCAGTACGACAAACGGATTGAAAATCAACGGTCTGTATCAAGAAAATAACAGGGGACGGGTCAAATCACAAGAGGAATCGGCCCGTGGAGGACGTTCATTGGAAGAGCCTGCCATCAACGTTAAGAGCGTCTAACAAAATGAAGTATTCCATAACTTCCTCTTCCTTCCTAACATACAAGGGGGAGGTCAGGTGGGGGTGAAAAGCCGGGCAATGCCCGGAGGCAACACAGCGATGACGCTGACGCGATCGCCGAAATGCAAATCCCCCCGGCCCCCTTTGCAAGGGGGAGCTACATCCCGCCTCGGCGTTAGCCTGAGGCGGTATCGGGTCCAGCGTTCACGCTGGTCACCTCCCCCAGCCCCCTCCCCAGCGTGACGCTGGACTCAACAGGCTCGGCTCCGATGGCGAATGGACGTCATCGGGAGCAATCCGGGCTTGGCCATCCCGCTCCGGGGCGTTCCCCGGTCAAGGGAGGGGGGTAATTTGAGGGTCGAGCCAAAGGGTTCATTTTGTCAGACGCTCTAAGGAACGCTTTTTTCGGGAATCACGGCTAGTTTCCCCGGCGCAAAATATCGACCATGTGATTGCGGATACTGCCGCGCTGGTACACGATCTCGATCCGGCGGTTGAGATCGCGGTTTTTGGGGCTGTCGTTGGAAACTTTCGGGCGGTATTGGGCAAACCCCTCCACGGACAGTTTTTCGGGAGGGAACCCCGCCTCCACGAGCATCCGGGCCACGTCGCTGGCGCGGGAGGCGGAAAGCTCCCAGTTCGACGGGAACCGCTCCGTCTTGATCGGCGTATTGTCCGTATGCCCCTCGATCTTGACTTCGTAGTTGAACTGCTTTAACAAATCGAAAATCTGCTTGAGAACTTTCGCGCCCTCCAGGGTCATCCTCGCCTGACCGAGAGGAAACAGCACGACGTCCGAAACGGTGATGACGGCCCCCCGCTCGTCCGAGTGGACCTCCACCTGTCCGGAGAGCTTGTTCTTGTAGACGAACTCCTCCACCTCCGAGGAGATCTCCTCGATTTCCTTGGCGACCATGGAGCCCACCTCGTCCACGGCATGGACGGTCTTCTCGTCCAGGACCGCCTCCTTGATCACGTCCAGGCCCTGCCGGGTGCCGGCCATGGGCACTTCCTCGACCCCCAGCGCCGATTTGAGCGAATGCGAGAGTTGCTTGAATTTTTCCGCCTCGATCTTTCCCATGGCGAACATAAGAATAAAAAAGACCATGATCAAGGTCATCATGTCCGCGAAGGTGACGACCCATTCCGGAATGCCTTCCCCTCCTCCCTCAACCGCTTCCTCGCCCTCCTCGTCCTCGGCGGGCGGCGCGGGAGGCAGTTCGGGCGGTTTTTTCACTCCGGGCGGCTTGGGCGGCGGTTTGACGGGCGGCTTGGGCGGCGCGCCCGGCGGCGCCGAAGTCGCGGGAGGCGACGGCGGCGGCGATGCCGGCGGGGGCGACGATGTGGACGCTTCCATGGCTTATGCCTTTTTGACCTTCGCGGTTTTTTTCTCGAAATCCTCTTTTTGCATTCTCTTGCCGTGATACGCCGCCAGGGAGTTCTCCAACACCTCCTGCATGAACCTGGGGTTGACGCCTTTACGGATATAGGTGATCCCTTCGAGGACCAGGTTCATTTCCAGGGTCTCGACGGCGCTACGGCGCTTGAGCTTCGTGGTCATGGGGATGAACACCAGGTTGGCCAGTATGGAGCCGTAAAACGTCGTGATCAGGGCGACGGCCATCTTGGGGCCGACCGAGGCCACGTCGGCCAGGGACGCCAGCATCTGGACCAGGCCGATGAGGGTCCCCACCATCCCGAAGGCGGGCGCGTATTTGCCCATTTCGCTGAAGATCTCCCAGCCGTCGCGGTGGGAAACCTGGATTTGTTTTATCTCGCGCTTGAGTAACGTGCTGACGGTGTTCTCGTCCTTCCCGTCCACGGTCAACTGCAACCCCTTCTTCAAGAATCCGTTGTCTATGTCCTTGAGCTTGGACTCGATGGCCAGAACGCCGCCCTTCCGGGCCACGTTGCAGATCATGACCATCGTCTCGATGATCTCGTGCTGGTCCGTTTTTTTCACGAAAAAGACCTTGATGAACAAGCCGATCACCCGCAACAATTCGTTGAGGGGATAGGCGACCAGGATGGCGGCGCTCATGCCCCCCACCACGATCATCATCGAGGGCAGGTCCACGAAAAGGCCGAGCCCGCTATTCGAAAGAATGGCGATGATCACCAGGCCAAGACCCGCGATTATTCCTACCAGCGTGCCAAAATCCATAGGTCTATTTCTGCCTTACTTTTACCGATCCCACAATGGGGTCCACGTTATGAAACCGCATCATTTTTGCCAGCGTGTCCCGGTCGAGGACGGTCCCTTTCCTTAACAGATTGATCCCGGACTCCGAATAGATGTCGTCGGCCAGTTCCATCCCCTCCGACAAACCGTACACGGGGCACTCGTAAAACTTTTCCGCCAGAGTCTGTTGGGCGCTCAGATAATCCCGCATCAACCGCAGGACCTGGTCGTCAAAAATACGGTTCCCATCCTCCTCCATTTCCCGCAAAATGTCCTCCCGCCGCTTTCCCGGGTTGGCGATCGCCGCATGGTCGAAATAGCTGGCGGCGGAAATGATGCGGGACCCGATGGGGATGCGGTCGCCGTACAGACCGTCGGGGGCCCCCGAACCGTCCACGTTCTCATGCAGATGGCGGATGATCTCGGCCACCTGTTCAAAACCCGGGAAACTTTTCAAAAGCATTTCTCCGACCAGGGGATGGTTGCTGTGCGGATGGTCGCTTTCCGCGTCCAAAACCAGGGCCTCCACGTCCTGCCCGGGGAGGCCGACAATGCCCAACTCGTGTAACCTGGCCGCCACGTGTATATTCTGGATTTGGTGTTCGAGCAGTTTCATCCGTTTGGCGATGAACACCGACATGTTGGCGACCCGCTCGGAATGCCCCCGGTGTTCCGCCTGGCGCAGTTCTATCAAATTGCCCAGAAGCGCCACGGTGGAATCGAACCGGGCGGCGACCTCCTCCATCATCGCGGAGATCTGCGCGTTCTTGGCCTCCAACTGCGCGTTCAGTTCCTGCATTTCGCGCAGGCTGGCGTCGAGGCGCCGCTTGTCGGACCGCAACTCCTCGTTCAAGGCGCCCAGCTTCTGATGGAACGACCGCAAGCGGTCGAGCGACTGCTCCAACTGGAAGTTCTTCTCGTACAACGCGTCGTTCAAGTTGGCGACGCGCAGGACGAAATTGACGACGAACAGCAGTTCCCCTTTTTTGACGGGCTTCGAAAGGTAGGCGTCCGCCCCGGCTTCGCTGGCGTGAATGGCGTTGTCCTCCTCGGGGTCGTAGGCGGACATCAAGATGACCGCGCAATGCGGATTGAACTCGCGTATCTTCCGGCACAGCTCGAAACCGCTGATCCCCGGCATCTGAATATCGGAAAGAATGATGTCCGGCTTTAGTTCGAGGATCTTCTGGAGGCCTTCCTCTCCCGAAGCCGCCTCGTAATACATCAGGACCTCGGAACGGAAGGATTTGGTCAAAACCTGCTTGACGATCATCAGCAGGGTCCGATCGTCGTCAATGCACAAAAACTTTTTTGCGCGTTGCATTAAATCCAAGACAGGAACTCCCCGATCGACTTGTTTTTATTACGGAACGCAGTTTATCAGTTTTTGCGAGGAAAAACATCCGGTCTTTGACGCCGGCTTTTGTCCCAAAACGCGGGTTACCCCGCTCACGGCCAAACGATCAAGCGGGACCGGCCAGTTGACCGAAAGGGGTCGTGGCGCGAGCTCTGTCGAGTTCCGCCAGGGCCAGTTTTATCGCAACCGAGTTGGGGGAATGTTTCAGCGCCTTCCGGTAATACATCGCCGCGGCCTGGTCCATTCCCAAACCGCGGGCCAGTTCCCCCATGCGGGCCAACAGGTCGAAGCTCTCGTAGCCCAGGACCAGGGCCTGGCGATATGCGTCCAGGGCCTTGGCGCTTTCCTCCTTCCCCGCGAAAATGTCGCCCAGGAGCAGGTAAACGTCCGGAGAGTCGGAATGGGCCGCGAAATTCTTTTTGAGAAGCTCCTCCGCCAATTCCCATTGCGCGTTTTGCGCCAGGGTCCGGGCGCGGTCGATTTCGAGGGAAGGACCCTGGCTTAGGAACCGGCCTAACTCCTCCAGGGGCCGGAGCGTGGCCATCAGGTTTTTTTTGCGTTCCTCGTCCTCGATCAGGGCGGCGGCCTGGCGTCCGTGAAACCGGGCTTTCAAATTATCGCCCCGTTGAAGGTAAAGCTGGACCAACGACAGACGGACGTCCGGCCGGTCCGGCCCGGTCAATAAACTCTCCTCGGCGTGATAAATGGCTTCCGCCGGCAGGCCGGCGTTCTTGTATGCCAGGGACAATCCGCCGTGTGTCTGGCCGTTTTCATACCTGACCGCGGCCGACCGCCGGTAATCCCGGATGGCATCGGAATATTCCCCCCGTAAATAATGGGTCCTGCCCTGCCGCGAAAAATACGGGGCCGCATAATAGGCGATCTGGTTCTCGGAATAACCCAGGCTCGCGGACAAGTCCCACGCCTTGATATACAAATCCCGCGTTTTTTCCGAATCGTGAAACCGCGAATTGTTTTCATACACCGACCCGAGGTTGGCGTAATCGATCGGGCGCACCGGCGCCGACCGGAGGTCCGCGGTGACCGTCATCGAATGACCCAGCGCCGCGAGGCAGACGACGACCGCGACCGTCCTCCATAAAGGAAGCTTCCTGACCTGGCCGGCCAAATGGAAAACGGCGTAAGACGAGAACATCATGAGAAACGGGACGATGGGGAGCCTGAATCGCGCCGTTATATAAAACAAACAGACCGAGATTACAATTCCCGCGAAAAAAAGATACAGGATACGAAACCGCTCCCACTGTCCCGCCAAAAGGACCATCCCCACCGCCCCCAGGACGCCATAGATCGAAAAGTTCGACAATGGCAAGGACAAGACGCGGGAAAAATCCCGCATCAAGTAATAATTCATACTGCTGGGGACTTCATAATTGTTGAAAAAATAAAAAATCTTTCTCGCGTACAGACCGGCGAACCCGGCGGGGTCGTCGGCGATCCTGGAAATCAGGTACCGGACCACTTCGACGTAACTGCCGGGCTCGCCCCCCGTCCGTTCGGCATAAGAACGGTAGTATTGCGGCAACCATTCCTTGCCGGGATACTCGGGAAGATTGCCAAGCAGTAGCGTCCTGGGGCCGCTGGAGTCGAGAAAGACGAAATGTTTTTGCAGATAAACCATGTGCAAGACGAGAGGGAGCAGGGAAAGGACGACGGCGCGCGCGAAAAAAAGCCCCGGTTTCCGCGCGCCCGCGGCCGGGGCGTTTGTTTTGCCGGCGGAAACCAGAAAAGCATAAATGAACGGGCCCAGCAAAACCATGTTGGGCCTGCATAGAATCAGAAAAGCGAAAGACAGCCCGGCAAAAGCCAGGCTCGCCTTGTCGCGCCGCTCGGCATACAGGAGCAGGGCGTAACAGGACAGAAGGGAAAACACGGTGACCAGGAATTCGCGGTAGAGGACCCCTTCATAAAAGATCTCCGGTCCGTACACGGCGAACAAGAGGGAGGACAACAAGGCGGTTTTCCGGTCGAACAACCGCGAGGCGATCCCATAAACCAGGAGGACGGAAAGGGCGCCGATCAGAAATTGCACGCTCCAGATCAGGAAGAAATTCCCGCCGGCCAACCGATAAACGGCCCCCAGAAAAAACTTGTAGAAATAGGAGAACTGCGTGGGCGGGCTGTGGAGCAGGAGGTAATCCCCCGCCGCGAAATCCCGGGCCGCCCGGTCGTACCAGGCCTGGTCCCAATCCGCGGGGATGTAGTCGAAATAAGGATTGCCTTGAAACTCCAGAAGATAAAAAAGCCTGACGGCGAGGGCGAAAAGAAAGACGAGGGCCGGGACGAAACAGGATTTCTTGTTATTCGTCATCCGCGTCCGATTCCTCGTCGACCTCCGTCCGGCCCCGCGAAACGCAACGGAAACCGACCGCCGGATGGCGCTCCGCCGGGTCGAAGGAATTGCGGAACGCGCATTTGGCGTGGACCAGGTAGTTGAGCCACGACCCGCCGCGCGCGACCTTCTGGGTCGTGTACCGGGCGGCGTTGGGCTGTACGCACCATTCCCAGACGTTGCCGGCCATGTCGTGGCAACCGTAGGGGGAAACCCCCAGGTCGTACTCGGTCACGGAATTGGCGCGGCCCAACAGAAAATCGCAGGTGTTGGCGTAGCCGCTCTGATACCCCCCGGCCTCTCCCCAGGGGTAATCCCGGCCGTCCACTCCCCGCGCCGCCTTCTCCCACTCTTTCTCGGTCGGCAAGCGCAAACCGAGCCACATCGCGAAGATATGGGCTTCATAAAAATTGACCCCGGCGACGGGCTGATCGTCCTGGCTGGAAAACCTGGGGTAAAGAGGGTTGTGATTGGGGTCGAACGCCCTGTACAAGGCGTTGACGACCGGATACTTCATGATCGAATATTCCTTGAGTCCTACCCGGTCCTCCTCGTCCTTTTCCATTTGGTAAATGAATTTCCCGGAAGACACGGTGACCATCTCCGCCCATCTCTTGACGACGGCCCTGTCCGCGAAAGACGGGTCCCGGGCCTCGCCCAAAAACTCCCGCAACTCCTCGACGGAGTCCAGGCATTCGAAATCCAGGCAGTCGACGGCCTTCAGGATATCGATCCCATAATGGGCCAATAATAGCTCAAACGTCCCGAAAAGGACGCGGCTGTCCCTTTTTTCCCTGCGGAGCAGTTTAACGATCAAGGATTGCAAGGATGCCCAGTCCCGGCACGCCAGGACGTCGCCGGTTTCGATCGCGCGGAACCTGGCGAACTGCGGATACCTCTCCCGGCACTGGTATTTCAGGAACTGCCCGACCAGGAGTTCTTTGTCCCGGGAAAGATTTTTGGCCTCGGGCAGACAGACGCCCGCCAGGAACAGGGCGCCCTCGTCCAACAGGATTTCAAAAAACTCGTCGTTCGACGCGGGGGCGAGCCCGGCAAAAAACCGGAAGACCTCTTCCCACTTCCCGTCGCGGCACCGTTCCCGGACCGTCCGTTGCCAGCCGGGGTCCCCAGCCAGTTTCACGGCGGCGAAATATTCCTGAAAAGAAGGGTGCCGGTATTCCCAACGCCTGGGGGTTTGCTGTAAAAACTCGTCCAACGCGGGAGCGAGTTTCCCGTCCGCCATCAACGCCGCCTCCCCCTCCCCGGCCAGGCAATCCAACTCGAACCCCGTTTCCACTTCCGCGCAACGCTGGACCCGGCCCTGCTCCATCAAGCGGAACGAAATCTCCGCCAGTTTTTCGCGACGCGCATCGGCGCGTTCTGGCGCGTCCGCCGCCTTGAGGACTTGCCGGAAATAGGCCGAGTACAGGGCGGCCCTGCCGGGCCAGCGCGCCGCTGGAGCCAACGGGCTCGACTCGGATGGCGAACGAGCGTTATCGAGGGCAACCGGCGCCGAGACGGCGTTGCTCCCGGGGGCGTCCCCGGCGGCGCGGCGGAACATCCTCAACAAGACGGGGACCGTCGTCTGTTCGGGGAAATGCAGTTGGAACGATTCCAGTTCCTTGTCGCTCAGGACGTCCTTGAGATAATCGCGCCTGCCCTTTTCATCCGTAGACTGAAAGGCCGTCCTGAAAACGGCTTCCTTCCCCCGCCTCAGGACGGAACCGGCGTCCAAGGGACCCAGTTGCACGGGACGCGAGGCGAATATCGCGAAATTGCTCCGCAGAGCGTCCCCTTCGACGAGCGCCTCGCGGTAAACGAGAAAGCGGTCCTCGGGCGGCAGTTGGTCCAACCCGTCCAGGAGGAAGATGGCTTTGTTGCCCCTGAGCAACGCGTTTATGGTCCCGTCCAGAATCCGCTCGTCCAGGTCCAGTTCCGGGTTTTCGTTTTTTTCCAGCAGGACCGCCTCGCGGACCCGCGCGCGCGCGGCCTCGAAAAACATCCCGAAGCCGCTCCCCTCGGGCAAGTCTCCGAGATGGAAATAAACCGGCAGGGGGAAATAAGGATGCGGCTCCCCCTTCAACAGCGCCTCTTGATAAACCTTGAGGAACGTGGTTTTGCCCATCCCCGGCCCCGCCTCCAGCAGGACCTTGCCCTTGGCGATCTCCAGCAAGTCCTCGTGGACGACCCGCGGCACGGGGAACACGATCTCCTGGATGCTCTGGCGGAAACCGGCGGGATTGAGGTCGAGCAATTCGGGCCGGATGTAATGGGTCTTCCCTCTCCCGCCCCCGAGGCGCGCGTCGAGCTCGGACGCGACCAGGGCCAGTTGATGTTTTCTGTAAACGCCGATCACCCACTCCGCGGACGACTCCGGGCGCGGTTGGACGACGGGGGACTGGTTCCCCGGATGCAGGGCCGGAAGACGATCGTTTGTTTCGCTCATGAACTTTCTAATCTATAACTGC
The DNA here is from genome assembly GCA_016217765.1 of Nitrospinota bacterium. GTDB lineage: Bacteria > Nitrospinota > Nitrospinia > Nitrospinales > JACRGP01 > JACRGP01. The sequence goes on from JACRGP010000022.1 coordinate 13,768, forward strand.
GTTGAAAAACTATTTTATCGTCTTTTGCCGTCATTCCCGTGAAAACGGGAATCCAGTATTTTCAAAGGTCCTCTGGATGCCCGCTTTCGCGGGCATGACGATTTTTGAGGGAAAAGGGACTTTTTCAGCAATCTGTTATAATTGAATATAATTGAAGAAGAAGCCCCGTCCGCGAAAAATTGTATCATACAAACCGCCCGCGAGGCATTCAAGCCGACATGATTCCGCTGAAGGACGAAAACCCCACCCAAAATTTCCCCCTCGTCACCGTTTTGCTGATCGCGGCGAACGTCGCGGTATTTTTTTCGTTCATCGTCCCCGCGGGCCTGAAGGGCGAAGCGTCGCTTTTCGACAGTTACGGGCTGATCCCGTCGCATCTCCTGGAAACCCCGGTCGCGGTCTATCCCACCGTTTTTTCCGCGATGTTCCTGCATTCGGGGCTCGGCCACCTGGCGGGCAACATGCTCTACCTGTGGATCTTCGGCAACAATATCGAGGACGTCCTGGGCAAGACCCGGTTCATCTTGTTCTATCTCGTGTGCGGGGCCATCGCGTCCTTCTGCCACATCGCCGCGGACCCCCGGTCCGAAGTCCCCATGGTGGGGGCGAGCGGCGCCATCTCCGGGATCCTGGGCGCCTATTTGGTCCTCTTCCCCCTCGCCCGCGTGCGTACCTTGGTTTTCCTGGGATTTTTCATCACCATCGTCCGGGTCCCGGCGGTCGTCCTGCTGGGGATTTGGTTCCTGATACAAATTTCGAGTAGCGCCCTGATGGCGGACCTGTCGGGAGGCGTGGCCTGGTACGCCCATATCGGCGGGTTCGCCGCCGGCATCCTCCTCATTTTACCGTTCAGAGACAAGACCTGAGCGGCATTGCCGAGAATTTCGGTTGACCGCGCCCCCTGCCCGCGTTTAGAATGACCCGGTTTGGCCCTTTTCCCGAAAGGGCCGGGCATTTTGTCCTAATTTTTCGCGCAAAGCGGACGATAATTCCAAGAGAATGCGGAGAACTCAAAAAACGCTTTCGCAATCCCCCCTTGCAAAGGGGGATAGGGGGATTTGAAGTTTTGTTCGCGGTCATAGCATGAATCCCCCCAACCCCCTTCACAAGGGGGAGTAAAAAAAACATTCTTTTGCGTTCTTACACACTGAGTTATTCCTCTTTCCCGGCGGGGTCGGAAGCCGGAGACCTCATGGCATGAGTTCCTTGGGTTGGTCACATGAAAAGAGAGTTCGAGCGGTTTTGGGGTTCGCGTCCCTCTGCCTGATGACGGCGGGTTGCGCGACTGCGGACCTTCGGGAGATCAACCGGCCGGTACCCGCCAAGTTGCCCTGGGCGGACATGCCCTACCAGGTCATGGGGGTCACTTACTACCCGCTGAAGGACGCGGCGGGATTCACCGAGGAAGGGGTCGCTTCGTGGTACGGGCCCAATTTCCACGGCAAACTCACTTCCAACAAGGAAGTTTATAATATGAACGCCATGACGGCGGCGCACCGGACGCTCCCGTTCAACACCTGGGTGAAAGTGATCAACCTGGAAAACGGCAAGGAAACGACGGTGCGGATCAACGACCGCGGCCCGTTCGCCAAGGAACGCATCATCGACCTGAGCTACAAGGCCGCCCGGAAACTGGGGATCGTCGGAAACGGCACCGCCTCGGTCAAGTTGGTCGCCATCGGCCCGGGCAAGGACGGCGAAACCGTTCCGTCCCCCGTTCCCGTTTCTTACACTTATAATAGAGTTTCCGCCGACGCCTCCGATTTGCCGCGGGAGGCTTACGCCATCCAGGTCGCCGTCTTCAAGGACCCCGACAACGCCGCTCAGTTGGGCCGGCAAATCAACCGGGGCCGGGTCAAGTCTTTCGACCTCCAGGGCGAAAAATATTATCGAGTCGTGACCGGGAATTTCGCCGATTTCGATTCGGCCCTCAAGCACAGAGACCAGGTCCGCCAGCAGGGCTATCCCAAAGCCTTTGTTATTCCCGAAAATTACTAATCAGTCCATAATAGCATGGACATTCGTCATCGCGAGCCGCCCACTCGCCGCGGGGGCGACTGGCCAAACTTGAATTGCCCTCAATTCCGCCGGTTCGCCATCCGGGACAAGCCCATTGGGTCCAGCGGCACGCTGGGCGGCGTGGCGATCCAGGTTGCTGGATTGCCTCGTCGGCTGGGCCTCCTCGCAATGACGGTTTATGTTGTTCCGCCAATGCTATTGGCGGACCATCCATGTCTTCTCTATTATGGACCGCTTAACCCGGATATTGCGCGAACAAAAGAGAAGAATGGCAGGAGACCGCTTGGGACCAAGAGACAACGCCTGCTGGGTCGAAATAGGAGACGGAACAGTTTGTCCCCGGGTTTTTAAATCCCCCCGGCCCCCTTTACAAGGGGGAGAAAACCCGGCCCCCCCTTTATCAAAGGAGACCGTTGCATAACTATCCTCCAAGCCGTCATTGCGAGCGGAGCGAAGCAATCCGGACGCTCGCCTCGCCACCGGGGGGCAAGGTCGGCGTTCCAAGGTCATGCCAGCCGTTTGACCGCGCCCGGAGCGGTCCGGTCCACGCCTCCAAGGAGAATGGCTGGATCGCCACGCCGCCCAGCGTGCCGCTGGACCCAATGGGCTTGTCCCGGATGGCGAATGCGCGTCATCGAGGGCAATCCGGGCCGGGCCAGTTGCCCCCGCGGCGAGTGGGCGGCTCGCGATGACGGACCGCGATATGGCCAAGATGCTCAATATGGGACTTATGCAAAGCTCTCTTATCAAAGGGGGGGTTGGGGTGATTTCCCATCTTTCGATTTGAGTAAAAAACTCATAACGGCTTTCGACTCATGCACTATGCGGGTTAATAATTCCCGACAAACCCTGTTTTCCGATCGAACATTTCCTGATACACTCATGCATTGTATCTGGAACGCAAGATTTCGATTTGGAGATTGTTGCCATGCGATTACCGATTCTCGACAAACTGGACAAAGACCTGATGGCCTGCAAGAAGGAGTTGGAAGTGGACATCCCGAAGGCCTTGAAGGAAGCGATCGCGCTGGGGGACCTCAGCGAGAACGCGGAATACAAATCCGCCAAGGAACGGCAGATGTTCCTGGAGTCGCGGATCTCGCAACTGCAGAAACGCATCGGCGACATCGCTTCGTTGAACATCAACCAGATCGCCAAGGACAAATCGGGGCTGGGAAGCACCCTGTTCCTTAAAGACATCGAAACCGGCGAAGCCAGGACCTACAAGCTCGTGTTCCCCGAGGAAGTGGACCCGGACGAAGGAAAGATCTCCCTCGCCTCCCCCCTGGGCAAGGCCCTGTTCGGGAAAAGAAAAGGCGACGAAGTCGTCATCTCCATCCAGGGCGGCCGGAAAGAATACGAAGTCGTCCAGATGACGACCATCCACGAAGATACCGGAGAATCGGGTCTCTAATCTCCTCATGTCTTCAAAGCCTTTAATATCCTTCGAGACCCTCGCGGAAGGGCACCCGTATTTCTTCGACACCGAGGATGCCCCGGATTGGAACGTCGAGTTCGGCAACAACCGTCCGATCCACCTGGAGATCGGGTTCGGCACCGGGAATTTTCTCATCGAAATGGCCGTCCGCGAACCGCAATGCAATTTCGTGGGCATGGACTTCTACCATAAAGGGATCCGCAGGGTCGTCACCCGCGTCGACAAGCTCCTGATCAAAAACATCCGCATTGTCTATGGCGACGCGCGGGAGAAAGTCCCTGCCCTGTTCAAGGACGGACAACTGGGGGGGGTGTTCATCAATTTCCCCGACCCGTGGCCCAAGAAACGGCACGCCAAGCGCCGCCTGCTGAAACCGCAGTTCATCCGGACCCTGTCCGAAAAGCTGGTCCCGGGAGGCATCGTCCGCGTCGCCACGGACGACGAACCCTACGCCATGGAAATGCTCTCGTATTTCGAAGGCGAGCCCAGCCTTAAAAACAAAATCGCCCCCGCCGTCTTCGCGGAAAACCGGGAGGACACGCCCAGGACCAAATACGAGAAGTATTTCATCAACGCGGGCGAGAAAATCTATTATTTGGATTTTATAAAGGAATAGAGTATACCTGTAGTGGTTAACCGTTTGAATCGTTGCGGTCCGCGCCATTCCCTTTTCGTTTGGAGGAGGGTCCATTGAACAGAGAACGAGTGCTCATCGTCGACGATGAGAAAAACATAGCGGCCTCCCTGCAGGACATCCTGCGGGACGAAGGGTACGAGGTGGCCACCGCCGAGGACGGGATCGACGCGCTGGAGATGATCCAGTCCGACCCGCCCGACCTGGTCCTGCTGGACATATGGCTACCCGGGATGGACGGGATCGAGGTCCTGAAAACCGTCAAGACCTATTATCCGGAAATCGAAATCGTGGTGATGTCCGGACACGGCACCATCGAGACCGCGGTGAAGGCGACCAAACTGGGGGCCTCCGACTTCATAGAAAAACCTTTTTCGCTCGACATCCTGACCCGGTCGGTGGAAAGCGCGCTGAAGCGGAGAAAGGAGCCTCCGCGGAGAAACGACCAGGAATCCCTGTTGTTACGCTCCGAAGTCCCGTTCTGCTTCGAGATGATGGTGGAGATCAAGAGGGCCATCAAGAACGCGGCGCGGAGTTCCCGTCCGGTCATGGTCCTCGGCGAGCCCGGCACGGGGAAGGAGTTGATCGTGCAGGCGGTCCACCGGCAAAGCAAAAAAAGCGACCGGCTTTTCCTCAAGATCAACTGCGCGGTCCGTCCGATGCAGAGCATCCAGGCCCAACTGTTCGCGCCGGCGAAAAAATCCGCCAACGGCGCCGGCAAACGCTCCTCCCTGGCCGCCGCCGGGGAAAAGGCCGTCTACCTGACCAATATCGACGCCCTCGGCAAGGGCCTCCAGGAAAAACTGGCGCATATGCTCAAACACGATGGGGCAAGAAAACAGGACTTCCCCCCGGAATTTCTTCCGGCCCGGCTTTACGTCGCCAGTTCCAAGGACCTCAAGGCCCTCGTCCGCAAGGGACAGTTCCACAAGGGGCTGTACGACGCGTTTCAAGGGACAACCATCGAAATTCCGCCCCTGCGGGAATATTCCGCGAACCTGCCGGCCCTCATAAACACTTATTTTCTGGAATACACCGAAAACGGCGAAGCCGCGCTGTCGAAGATCGACGGCGAGGCCCTGGCCGCCTTGTGCGCATACAACTGGCCGGGAAACATCAAGGAACTGCGCTCGACTCTGGAACAAATCCTGATCGCCGGCGCGTCGCGCGAGAAAATCACGATCCACGACCTGCCGCCCGCGATCCGGCGCCATAAGCGCCAAAACGGTTCCGGCGAGGAGGAGCAGGCCGCGTCCGGGACCGAGTTGCCCGGACCGAAGGGGAAACCCGCCCGGTTGTTGCAACGCACTCTCAAGCGGAGCGTGGTGCTCTGCGGGAGCGGCCTGCATTCCGGGATCAAGACCGGCCTCATCCTGCAACCCCTTCCCCCGGGAAGCGGGATCATCTTCGGCGACATCTCCAGCGGCAACACGATCCCCGCGCGGCTGGAAAACATCCAGTCCACGGAGTACTCCACCTGTCTGCGGCGGGGCGAAAGCTCGGTGGCCACGATCGAACACATCCTGGCGGCCCTGCACATGTACCGGATCTCCAACCTGCTCATCAAGATCGGCGACGAGGCGCCGGTCATGGACGGGTCGGCCAAGGACTTCTGCCAGATCATCGAGGACGGCGAGTTCGAGGAACAGGACGAGCCTTTGGAGGAAATCGTCATCGACAAGCCTTACTCGTTCGGCTCGACGGAGCCCGGCGGGGCCCGCATCGGCATAGAGCCCGCCGACAAGCTGGAGGTGAGCTACCACATGGACTATCCGGAACCCCTCGGGATCCAGGACTTTACCTACACGTTCGAAGGCTCGGAAAGTTTCAAACGGGAAATCGCTCCGGCCCGGACCTTCGGGTTTTTGGAAGACGTCGCGCAGTTGACGAAGATGGGGTTCGGGACCGGCGGCAAACTGGACAATTTCATCCTGCTGGGCGACGGCAAAGTCTTGAACACCAGCCTGCGATACGACAACGAATGCGTCCGCCACAAGGTCCTCGATATCCTCGGCGACTTCTACTTGCTGGGACGGCCCATCCGCGGCAGGATCAAGGCGCACAAATCGGGCCACACCCAGAACGTCGGCCTGATGAAAAAAATCAAGGCCAGTCTCTCTCTATAAACAAACCATTCCTTGGCCGAAGAAAAAATCCTCAGACTCGGAGTCCTGGTTTCCGGGCGCGGCTCCAACTTGCAGGCGATCATCGACAGCGTGGAGAACGGCGGCCTGCGGGCGAAAATCGCCGTCGCGGTCAGCAACAAGGCTGGCGCACCCGCCCTCGAACGGTGCCGGAAACACGGCGTCGAGTCCGTCTTTCTCGACCCCAAGGCCTGCCCGGACAAGGGCCGGTACGACCGGGCCTTGATCGACCTGCTGAACGCCAAATCCGCGGACCTCGTCTGCCTGGCCGGATATATGCGCGTGTTGGGGAAGGAATTCATCCAGGCGTTTCGCGGAAGGATCGTGAACGTCCACCCTTCCCTGTTGCCGGCCTTCCCCGGCCTGGACGCTCAACGGCAGGCGCTCGAACACGGGGTCCGGGTCTCGGGATGCACCGTGCATTTCGTGGAGGAGGAGGTGGACGGCGGACCCATCATCCTGCAATCGGCCGTCCCCGTTTACCCGGCGGACGACGTCGAGACCCTGTCCCAACGCATCCTGGAGCAGGAGCACAGGGTTTACCCCGAAGCCATCCGGCTGATCGCCGAAGACCGGCTGACCCTTTCCGGCCGGAGAGTGATTATTAGAAACGATTGACCCCGGACCCCATCTTATGAATAAGACCCTCCCGCATCTGGTCCTGCTCGCGCTACTCCTGTTCCCCTCCCTGGCGTTGCCGGCGAGCGAGGAACAGGCCGCGGTGGACTCCATACAAAAAGCCTACGAAAACACCCGGACGTTCAGGGCGTTTTTCGTCCAGAAAGCCTACGTCAAAATGATGGACCGGGTGCAGGAAACCCAGGGCGAGGTGTACATCAAGAAACCCGGGAAGATGAAATGGGTGTACAGCGCGCCCGATCCGCAGGTCCTGATCAGCAACAACAAGCTCCTGTGGCTCTACGTGCCGGAGGACCGGCAGGCCAACAAGATGCCCGTCGACAACGTTTATTCCAGCAACACCCCGGCCCTGTTTCTGGCGGGCAAGGGGAAATTGACGGAGTCTTTTATCGTGTCGCAGGTCGTCCGCAACGAAGACAAAATCACCGTCGTCATGGTCCCGAAACGGGAAGACCTGAACCTCGAAAAGATGGTCCTGCAAGCCGACGGGAAAAATTATCAGATCGTCGGTTCGACGGTATATGATAAATTAGGTAATAAAACGGAGATCGAATTCAACAATATCCAGGTGAACATGGACCTCCCGGAGGAGATGTTTCAGTTTAAAGTCCCCGAAGGAGTCGAGGTCATGGATTTTTCTCCAATTCAGAAAAACAATCGTTAGAGGTAGTTGCCAAGATGTCCGAATTATCCTTGTTGCCCCTGGACGCCATCCTGGGTTTCACGACCAAGATGCTCGTCTTCATCATCGGCCTGGCGGCCTTGATTTTCGTCCACGAACTCGGCCATTTTCTGGCCGCGAGGAAAGTGGGCGTGACCGTAGAGAAGTTCTCCCTCGGTTTCGGCCCGAAACTGCTGGGGTACAAATCCGGCGAGACCGAATACCTCCTCTCCGCGGTCCCCCTGGGCGGATACGTCAAGATGAAGGGCGAGGACCCCGGAGAAACCGTGACGGACACGGCGGGTTCGTTTTCGTCCGCCCCCGTCAAACACCGGCTGGCCATCGCCTTTGCCGGGCCGTTCTTCAACATCCTGTTCGCCGTCTTCATCTATATCGTCGTTTACCTCAACGGCGTGCCCACCCTTTCGACCCTGGTCGGATCGGTGCGGGACAATTCGCCCGCGCAAGCCGCCGGACTGAAGACGGGCGACCGGATCGTCGAGATCGAAGGGCAAAAAATCCGTTTCTGGGAACAACTCCTTGAAATCGTCCACAAGAGCCCCGGCAAGAGTATGGACTTCCAGGTCGAGAGGCCCTCGGCGGACGAGAGCAAATCCGTCATCCTGAACTTTTCCATAACGCCCATTGCGGAGGAAATCACCACCCTGTTCGGCGATAAGGAACAAGTGGGCCTCATCGGCATTTCCCCTTTGAGCCATAAAATCTCCTTCGTCCAGAAAGACTCGCCCGCCGACCGGGCCGGCATGAAGGAGGGGGACGAACTCCTGACCGTGGACAATGCCCCGATCCTCGGCTGGCCGGACCTGAAAACCGCCGCCATCGATAAACCGGGGAAGGAACTGGTCTTTCACGTCAAGCGCGACGGCGCCGAAATGGACTTCCGCCTGACCCCCGAATCCAAGGTTGTCAAGGACCCGGAAAATAAAAATGTCGAAATGGGCGTCATCGGAATCGGTCTGGGCGGCGAGATGCTCCTGGAACAATACGGCTTCTTCGGATCGGTCCTGCGATCGTTGCAGGAGACCGTCCGCTTGACCCACATGATCGCCCTCAGCGTGAAGAAGATGGTCGTCGGCTCGATCCCGTCCGACTCCATCGGCGGGCCCATCCTGATTTTCCAGATCTACGGCGAGCAGGCCAAGCAAGGGTTCAACGAACTCATCCGCCTGACGGCCCTGCTGAGCATCAACCTCGGCCTGCTGAACCTGCTCCCCATCCCCATCCTGGACGGCGGCCACATCTTCTTTTTCCTGATCGAGTTACTCAAAGGCAAACCGGTGAGCGAGAGGAGCCGCGAACGCGCCCAGCAAGTGGGGCTGTTCATGCTCATCTCCCTGATGGTCTTCGCCTTCTACAACGACATCATGCGCATCATCAATTGATCGCGCCGGGCGCCCCGCTCCGTGGCCGCGTTTTTTATGGATGATTTTTGATTTTTATGGAGTGCAAAGCCTCCCGGCTTTGCGTCCGCCGAAGGCGTAAACGCGGCCCGTCGGGCCGACGCAACGCGAGGACGCGTTGCACTCCCCAAAAAAAAACTCGTCGCGCTCCAAAAGGAGACAGAATAATTAAAGAAATCGCTGAAATCATTCCAAATCACGACGATTTGCTGGCAATGCCGCCGGAAGAACTTGCGGGCATTCTTTTGGTAATTTTAAAGAACCGCCAGGAAAGAAAAGAGCCATTAGATAGACCTAGTCTTACTTCATATCATTCCAGGGAACAATGCCCCTATCAAGCATCGAAGGAATCAATTTGCAGAGCAATATCGGAAGCTTTGGGCTGGTTGCTCAAGGAAGGTTTATTAGCAAATGATCCGATACCAATCGCCGAAAACAATGTTTTTGTTACCCGGCGTGGTTTGGCGATCAAAGACACAGAAACCTTTGAGGCTTATCGCAAAGCCGGCAGTATCCCTCGCGCAATTCTTCATCCCATTATCGCGGAGAAAGCGTGGTCCAATTTCTTAAAAGGCGATCACGACACAGCCGTTTTCCAAGCTTTTAAAGAGGTGGAAGTGGCTGTTCGCAAAGCGGGCAAATATGACTCCCGCAAGATAGGAACCGACCTGATGCGGGCCGCCTTTCATAAAGATAGTGGACCGCTTACGGACAAATCCCTTCCAGATGCCGAACGTCAATCCCTTTCCGATCTTTTCGCTGGCGCCATAGGTTCATACAAAAATCCTTCCAGCCACAGGACAGTTACTATCACCGACCCCACGGAAGCGGCAGAGATGCTGATTCTGGCAAGTCATCTTTTACGAATCGTAGATTCCCGTAGCCCAAACGCGTAGCCTATTATTTATGGGGTAGCCCACGATTTTGTTAAGATTTTTTATGGAGCGCTACGCGTCCCCGCGTTGCATCGGCCCAACGGGCCGCTTCCCGCCTTCGGCGGACGCAAAGCCGGGAGGCTTTGCACTCCAAAAAACGCGTAGCGTTCCAAAACAAATCAGGGTTCGGCGGACGTGTATAAGACCTACAAACACAATCCTCCTCATCTATTCCTACCCGGACAGCTCTATTTCATTACCGGGGCGACGTATAAAAAAACAGATTTTCTCGCTCCCGACGCCATAAAGAAAAGTTTTCTGGAGCAACTATTTTTTTACACTCATAAGTTTGGATGGGAATTGCGGTTTTGGAGCGTCCTGAATAATCATTACCACGCGATCGCCCAAGCCCCCAGGAGGGAAACCTGCTCTTTGTCCAAATTGATTCACGATCTTCACTCCTTCTCGGCCAAGGAAATCAACGCAAAAAACCGCGCCAAGGGCGTCAGGGTTTGGTGGAATTACTGGGACAGTTGCATAACGTACGAGCGGTCTTATTTTGCGCGGATCAATTACATCCATTGGAACTGCGTGAAGCATGGTTTGGCCGAATCTCCGATGGAATATGAGTTCAGCAGTTACCCGCTGTATATGGAAAGAAGCGCCGGGGAAATGAAAGAGATCGAAACCAAGTCTCCTTGGGACAAGATCGAGGTTATGGATGATTTTTGATTTTTATGGAGCTCCAAGCCTCCCGGCTTTGCATGCAACGCGAGGACGCGTTGCACTCCAAAGACACGCGTAGCGCTCAAAAAAAACTCATTCAATCGACCGGGCTAACGATGGAATCGAAGCGTTCCCATTTGAACGGGTCCGGGCGGTCACAGGGGGGCCTGCCGGGCAACACCTTGCTCGCGGTATGGGCGCACCATGTGCCGGCGATCGCCCTGCCTTCGTTGTAGATCTTGAATTTCAATTCGCCGAGGCGCGTCTCGCCTTCGCGCCACTTGCCGGAATAGTCCCCCGACGCCGAGGGATGCAGGGACAACTCCAGCCGTCCGACATCGGTTTTCAGCGTGTCCGTGTAGGTCCCCGTATAGACTTCGGGGTCCTCGCCGCGTTTCAATTCCACGATTCCCCACCCCTTCCACGTCCCCTCCAGGTCCAGCGCGCCCTTGAACTCTTTCAAGGCGTCGGCGGGGATCAGTTCCCTTTTTTCCCTGAACTCCTCGCGCTTGCCGGCGGAGGGAATCTTGGAAGGGTCGTCGGTGAAGTGGCGCGCGCCGCGCTCGTCGGTCCATTGGTACACCTCGGCCAAGGCTACCGGACAGGCTGTTAACAGGAACAACGCCGCTATCGCCGCAATCCGCATGGACTCTTTCTCCTTCCGGTATTTTCCAATTTCCCCGCAAACCATATTATGTTAGATTTCCCTTGGCGGCCGTAAATATTCGACCGCCGGGCAAGCGCCCGGAGGCGGCGCGGCGATGACGCTCCGCGATCGCCATAGGGGCAAAATTGGCTCGGCTCGGATTGCCCTCGACAAAACGGCCTGTTCGCTTCCGAAGCAGAGCCCACTGGATCTAGCGTCGTCACGCTGGCGCGCCAGAGGAAGGGGCGCCCTATGGACCCTCATGCCAGGCTGGAGGACTTGAAGGCCGTCGCCAGAAAACTGTCGCTGGAGATCGAGTTCAGCGATCTTTCGGACCCGGAGGTTTCCATCAAAAGCGGGTACTGTAAATTCAAGGACCGGGCGATGGTCATTCTGGACAAGAACCTGCCGACGGAGGAGCAGATCGACATCCTCCTCAGGGAACTCAAGAGATTTGACTTGGAAAACATTTATCTCCCTTCCTGGGCGCGCGAACGGCTCGAAAACCAGGACCCGCCCGCCATCGAAACCTGAAGTCCGGGAAGCTCCCGTCGGCCACCAACGCCGACGACTTATTCCAAGCGCCTGACAAGATGAAGTTCATTCATTCCCTCCCCCTTGACGGGGGAGGTCAGATGGGGGCGCCGGGCAAACGCCCGGAGGCAACGCGGCGATGACACCGGGGACGCCCCCGGTGGGCAATGCCGCCCCGCGCTTGCGCCGGGGCGGTAATGAACCCGGCGTCACGCCGGCCGCCCTCGGCGTCAGCCTGAGGCGGCGTCGG
>JACRGP010000130.1 GCA_016217765.1 Nitrospinota bacterium
CTGGCGCGGAGCAATTTCCCGGCGTTCGCATTGGCCACGGTCCCGGGCGCGATTTCGGCCCTGACGCATTGCATTCTCGGAAGTCTGATCGCCGGGCTATGCAGACTGTGCCCGGCAAAGGACGTGTTGCAAGAAAGTTTGAAGCTGGGGGAGCAGGAGTCCGCGGGGTAAAAGGCGGATCCTTTAAACGGCCCCCAACTGTTATCCGGCCGGGGGACTCATCACTTTCCGCAAGGTATAGCTGGTATCCACCAGTTGAAAACCGAGCTTCAGATAGAGATTGGTGGCCTTGACGTTGCGTAATTGGGTCCCCACGTGAACAAAATCGAAATGGTCCCGCCGGGCCAATTCCAGGACCTTCAGCGTCAAGGCCTTGGCGACATTTTTGTTCCGCGACTCGCGATGGCTGGCGAGGAGAATGATGTTTAGGATTCTCAATCCCAGTTCCCGGTTGCATTTTTCGCTGACGGAGTAAGAAACAAACCCGAGAATATTCCCGCTCTTTTCCGCCAAGAGGACGCGGTCGTCGGCGTTCTTCGCGAAAGAATCCTCAATCCAATTGGCATGCAGTCGGTCGGCCGCGGAGTCGGGGATTTCCGGGTCGGAATGGAACCGGTCGTAGATGAACGACGTGCAGGCGATGTGTTTCACGGCTTCCATGTCTTCGTCAAGGGGCTCCCGGACGGTTACCCCAAAGCCGTCGCCGCGAAGCGCCGGGGCGTCTTTTAGGGAGAACGACAGGGTCAGCAAACCATCCACCACGTGATACCCGTTTCTTTGCAGGACGCAGATGGCCGGCAGGTCCGAGGCGTTCGCGCGGGAAAAAACATACCCGTAGGAATTCTTTTTGAAGCCGGTTTCCAGGGACCGGTATAAACGATCGATCCGGGCGGTTTGCATTTCAAACGAATCGCCGGCGGAGATCAGGAAATTGATGCGGGCGGTTTTATACCCGATGTTCCGGGAATCCCAGGGCGAATCGCTCCACGAGGCAAAACCGACCAGTTTTCCCGGCGCGGTTTCGGAAAATAACGGGCGCGGGTTGGGGGCGTCGCGGAGGCGCCTCAAAAAATATTCCTCCAGCTTTTTTTCGCCAATCAAACGGCGGTAGTAATGAAAATGCTTCAGCGGGAAGCGTCGGGCGAGGAGTTCCAGGTCCCCGGGGTCAAAATCGTCCATGTTCTTCCAGTATCGCGACAATCCGGCCAATGCCTTGTCCGTCCGTCAGCCCCGCCCATTTCCGGGCCAACGCGCTCAACTTTTCCGGGTTTGCCGCGAGATCGTCCATGAGTCCGAAAAACGTTTTGTCCACCGCGCCGGCCGTTTTGGCGCAGTTCAGTACGCCCCCGGCGCGGCTGTATTTTTCGGCGTTTTCCATCTGGTGAGGGACCGCCGCGAGCACGATGGCCGGCGCGCCGACAAGGGCCAGTTCGCTTAGCGTGCCGGCGCCCGCGGCGGACACGACGAGGTCCGCCTGGCCCATATATTTCGGCAGACAATCGGCCCCGCGCAAAATTTCGACATCCAGGTTCGACCGGGCCCACCGCTCCTTGACCGCTTCACGATTGGGACAGCCCGGGCCAAGGACCAAGGTCAAATCAAAATGGCGGGAAGAGTTCTCGAAATAGTCCAGGACCTTGACGGAAAAATTAGCGATGTCCGTCCCGCCAAAGGTAAGCAAAACTTTCTTGAGATGGCCGCGATACTTCCAGGAACCGGCATAGGGCAGGAAATCGGGAGAGGACATAAGATATTTTGGGCCCTTGTAGACCTTGCATCCCATTTCCGTAAATTCCGCATTGGACAGGGAGTTCCTTATGCCCTGGAACGCCAGGTCAAAATGGGCAAATCTCCCATCGGGAACGTCCATGCCCACGTAAATCGTTCCCGGAATTTTCGCCAAACCGGACCAATAGGCGTCGGCCCAATCCCAATGGTCGATAATTAAAAACGCCGACCGATGTTTCTCGACCCATTGGTTGAGCCGCGCAACTATTTCTTCCTCCCTTAACTCGTTGGGAAAAACCTCCAGCGGAAATCCTCCGCCTCGGACCAGGTCGGCCGAGGCGGCGTCCTCCCTGATAAAAAAACGCGCGTCTTCCCGGTCTTTTCCGCGGAGGGCCTCGGCCAACCAAAGGGACTTATAAATATGCCCCATGCCAACCTGGAATCCGCCGTCAACTCTGATTCCTATTGTCATAAGGGGGCGGGGCCGTATTGGAGAACCGCGTGATGGACCAGGATCGCAAGCCAGAATCCAAAAAAGATTTCCTGGCGGGTTGCTGAAAAAACCGCTTTTGGCCCCAAAATCGTCATGCCCGCGACAGCGGGCATCCAGAAATCCCTTGGAAATACTGGATTCCCGCCTACGCGGGAATGACAACAAGAGACCATAAAATAGTTTTTCAGCGCCCTGCTAGACGTACTGCGACTCGACCGCGGGAAGATTGGAGAGAAATTTGTAGTTGGAGTATCTGTTGTCCATGTAATTCAAACTCTGGTCTTTCGCGAAAAACTCGATCAGTTCCTCTATCCCTTCCCTTATGGTGATCCTGGGCTCATAAGCTATGGCGTTTTTGACCTTGTCGAAATAGACCCAATAATCCCGCGCGTCGCTTTTCCCGAGCGAGCAAACCATCTCGGCCGTGGGGATGAGGCGGATGACTTCCTTGCCCAGGTCCAAGATCCGCAGATTTTGCGAGTTACTGCCAATATTGAAAATCTCTCCCCGCACCTTTTCGATCGGCGCTTCGAGGCAGGCGACAAAGCCGTCGGCGACGTCCGCCACATGGACCATGGGGCGGAACTGGTTCCCCCCATCGACATAAAACTTCCCCTCCTTGATCGCCTTGGCTACGAACAGGTTCAACACGAGGTCGAAGCGGGGCCTGGGCGACAAACCGTAAACCGTGCCCAAACGCAGAATCGTCGGCGAAAAATTTTCGTCCACCATCTCGAGGATCGCGTTTTCCGAATAAATCTTGCTCCGCGCGTAGAGAGAAACGGGGTTCAACGGCGAGGTTTCCGAAAGCTTTTCCGGGGACGCTCCATAGACGCTACAGGTGGACGAGAAAAGGAACCGGTTGATCTGGTGATGTTTGCAAATGTCGGCCAGAAGCCTGGCCGCCAGGTAGTTGCTTTCGATGGTGAACCGGGAATCGATGGCGCAGGCGGGGTCGCCGACGATCGCGGCCAGATGGACCATGGCGTCCATACCCTTGATCGCCGAAACCACTTCCTCGATATGGCGGATATCGCCTTTGACCAGTTCGAAGTTGGGGTTGGAATAGAGTTCTCGTATGGGGCTGTCCCCGTAGAGCAGATTGTCCAGGACCCTCACCTTATAGCCTTTTTGCAACAACTTGCCACATAAGATCGAGCCGATGTAGCCCGCGCCGCCCGTGATCAATACATTTTTCACCTTGTCCTTGAAAATCACCTCGTCGTCGGCGACGAAAAAAAATGTCGATTCCGGGTCCAGTTCGTCGTGAATGGCCAGGTCCTTGAGATGGTTGTCCGCGTCCAGGATGGGAACCTTTATTTCTCCCAAATTGAGGGGGATTTTCAATTTGCTCAAACGGATTTTGGAGTCCACCAGCCGGAGCAATTCCTTTTTGGTAAGCCCTTGCAGTCCCGTGATGGGATTTTTATTCATTATTTTTTCGACGGGCGTTTCGGCGTCATGGCCGTCGAGGATGGCGTCCCGAATGTCCCTTTCGGTGACCAATCCCAAAAACTTGTTTTTCGCGTCCGCCACCAAAACCAGGTTGAGGTTGATGGTGTCCAGGATTTTAATGACCTTTTTAATCGTTGTGTCGGGCTGAACGATTATCCTTTTGAAATATCCCTTGCGAGACAAACTTTCGGTTTTGGTTTTCTTTTGGACCAAATGGACCGCCGTTATTTTCCCGTCCTTATCCAAAACCGGGACATATCCGGAAAAATCCTCGGGAAGGTTGGTCAATTCCCTCTCCTCCCAGACGGTCACGGGTTCTTTGTTCATCGCCGTCTCGACGGGGGAATTGAGGTCTTTATTGTCCATCAGGGCCGCGCGGACATGTTGCATTTCAATGGTCCCCAGAAGCTTGCCGTTGGAATCCATCACGGCGCCGAGCAGGGCGCCGAACTTGTTAAATTGTTCCAAGACCTGGAACAGGGAGGCGTTGGGAGCGAATTTGAGGTATTTTACCGGCATTTCGTTTTACCTAAACCTCGGGCGGCGCGTATTATTTATCGGCGGACGGGCCTTGAAGGTTAAGGATGAAAAATTCAAAATCCGAAACCCGGGGTTTTGTCTTTGGCAAGAAATGTGTGGCGCGAACGGCCGACACGGGCCAACATCCTTGATCTTCCGGCCCATTTTAATGCCGATCATTATATGAGGCGCCTTCCCGGCGTGTCAAGTTGAACGTGACCCCTCTCGTAATTAGCCGCTTGGACATTTTCCGCAAATGGTATAATTTCGCGAGATTCGTCGCGGCAAAATCCAACCCGGTCTCCCCGGAAAATCGGCGGGGTCCATTTCCCATCGCTGAAAAATGAAAATTGACAAAATCGATCTGGAAAAGGAAGTTTTGATCGTCGCCGAGATCGGCAACAATCACGAAGGCGATTTCTCCCTGGCGCAA
>JACRGP010000132.1 GCA_016217765.1 Nitrospinota bacterium
GATTGTCGGAGGAACTCAAGTTGCCCTTTGTTCCGTTTTTGCTGGAAGGCGTCGCCGCCAGAAGAGAGTTGACCCAACCCGATGGAATCCATCCCCTTGGCCCCGGATACGCGATCGTGGCCGATACGGTTTGGAAAGCGCTTGAACCCATGCTGTGAAAGGCCTGTTTCCCAATCCCCCGATGCCCAAATTCCGGACCGATATTCTGATCGCCAGCCTTTTTGCCGCCATCTGGCTGGCGTTCGGCTTTTCCACGGTCCGTCACTACGGCGTGATGAACGACGCGCCGATCAAATACGCCAGCGGGTTCAGAAATTATTATTTCGCCGTTACGGGGGACAAGGCTTACCTGGATCCCAAAAACACGCCGGAGCTGGCGGAAAAGCTTGGACTGCTTCATGAGCATTGGTTTTTAAAGACCCAAGGTTTCCACTCCGTCGATTACGCGCCCCTGTTCGACGCGTTGTCTTTTTTTGCCTGCGACGTTTTGCACCGGAAGCTGAACGTCCTCAATTTTTTCGACGCCCATAATTCCGTCGTGGTCGCGCTCTTCTCCGCGTTTGTCGGCGGGATTTACCTGTTCGCGGCTTTTTTGCATGGACGTCCCGCGGGCGTTCTGTCGGCGCTGTTCTTCGGCTTGTTCCCCCGGCTGGTCGCCCATGCGCACAATAATTTGAGCGATATTCCCTTGATGTTCTTTTTTTTCGCGACGGCGGCGGTCTTCTATTGGGCCGTCGTCAGGGAAAACCTATATGGACTGGTTGCCTCCATGGGGTTGTTCGGGATGGCGGTCGCGGCCAAACTCAACGGCGTATTCCTGGTTTTTATTTTACTGCCCTGGCGCCTGGCGCATAAGTATTTGGACCGCCAAAAGTTTTCAAAGACCGAAAAGTGGACCTGGGCGGTTTCCCCCTTGATCGCCTATTTCTTCTGGGTCGCCAACTTCCCTTACTTTTGGACGGCGCCTTCCCTGGGAGAATTTTTTTCCAGACAAATAAATTCTCATGTCTTCACGATGTTGACCCAGGAGAAGATCGTCGGTTACGAGGGCGGTTGGAACCTGAGCGTGTTTTTCCAGGCGCTGGCCACCACGCCTACGGTCTGCCTGGTTTTCCTCGTCCCCGGTTTTGCCGTCTCCCTGCGCGGCCTCATCGTGAAACGCGACTCCCGGTTTGTCCTGTTATTTTTATGGTTGTTCGTGCCCATTTTCAAATCCAGCCTGCCGGGCATCAAGAATTACGAGATGATCCGGCATTTCATGGAGTACATACCGGCCCTGGTCGTCTTTTCCAGCCTGGGGGCGCTGTGGGTCTACCGCTCGGTTATCGCCATCCCGGCGGTTTTCCGTTTCAGGAAACCGCTCGCCGTTTGCGGGACGATATCGATCCTCGTTTCGCTGGCCGTTCCCATTTATCAAATTCATCCGTATGAAACCCTGTTTTTCAACCGCCTGGTGGGGGGATTGCCGGGGGCGAAACGGCATTTCATGTATGCCTACGATTACTGGCAGACTTCGTTGCGGTCCGCCATCGAATGGGTAAACGCGAACGGACGCGAAAACGCCGCCGTGGCCGCGGTCGCCTATTACGACTACAACGTCATGGAGCCCGTGCTGTTGAGAAAGGACCTGAGGAAAGTTGCGTTGCGGGCGAAGGCGATCCCCATGGAGTTGTCTTTGCCGGACGGGACGGTCCTCCGGGGGACCCTGAATAAATACGATTATTCCGGTTACATCCTCATGTTGGCCAACGATCTCGACAGGAGCGAGTTCCGGATGTTCCTCGCCGCGGACCGTTCCTTGAAACCCCTGCATGTCTTTGAGGCCGACGGAGCCGAGGTCGCCAAAATCTTTTATGTGGACCGGAGTTTCGGGATCATGGATCTTCCCGACAAGGCTTTTATTTTCTATTTCGACCGCGAGGGCAAGATCCGCAACACGACGACCGTGGAAAAAGCGAGCGCGGAACGCCACTATTAGCGGGTAACATGAAAAAGTCCCTTTTTGCTCAAAATCGTCATGCCCGCGAAAGCGGGCGTCCAGAAACTCATGAAAATACTGGATGCCCGTTTTCACGGGCATGACGGCAAAAGACATATTACTCGGAACATAAAACAGGCGGCATTTTCAACGTTTTTGCACGTTAAGAACAAAAATCTCCCCCGCCCCTCTTTTTCAAAGAGGGGAGCGAAAGTCCCCCTTTGACAAAGGAGGATTTAGGGGGATTTGAAATGCCATCTATTTAGCGCTCCCCGTAATAAATAGTCCGTGAGACATGCTCCCGCCGTTGTCTGGCTGTTATCCCCCTCGGCGGCAGGAGTCGAGGTATCGCATGAGGCGCCCGCGGCATTCGCCCCGGGCAAGGATTTGCTCCGCGGCGTCGTAACCCGCCTGGGGGTTGGCGACCCGGCCCAGGAGATGGATCAGGACCCCGGCCTGGCTCGCGATCAGGGGAGCGGCGGGACCGCTGTTGCTCTCGAGCGCCGTCTCGCCCAACTCCGCCAAAAAGTCCATCCGCGCGGTTTCCTTTTTCAGCGCCGCGTAGGCGTCGCGGATTTTCCGGGCCGTTTCCGCCGAGTACATTTCCTCGAGCGCCAGCCGGATTTCCCTGGGTTCCTGGTCCCTCTTTTCGCGTTCCAGGATGAATATGCGCGCGTTCTTGTGCACGCCGAACAGGGTCGTCCCCTCCGCGCCGTTGCCAAGGACGGTCTTGTCGAACCCGCTCAATCGGGCGGCCGCCATCATGGGGATTTCGTAGCCTTTATGGAAATAGCCGGAGGCGAGATAGTCCGCCCCGCCGGCGGATTGGACCGGCCGGAGCATTTTCTCGAAGGTGGACAGGGCGGTGCGCTTCACGATCTCCGTCCGCAGTTGCCGCAGTCCTTCCAAGGCGGGATGGCTCTGGCAAAGGTCCACGTACCCGAACCGGAATTCCTCCAGGAGGCGGACGCGGGCGTCCAGGCCCATCCCCGCGGGGACGCGGTAATGGAGTTGCAGGACGTCCTCGAACGTAATCCCGAATTTCGGGGGTAGCGAACGGGCGGAATGCCCGTAGGACGGCAAACCCATCGCCGCCAGGACGGGAATGGCGTAGAAACCGAAATAGGGGACGCGGTCGAAACCGTCGAAGGGGTCCGCAACCTGCAGGAGTTCGTTCAAGTTCGCGGAGCGCTTGCAGGTTGTCCGGTCCAGGGCCTTCCAGAAACCGGCGTTTTCCGCGAGCGTTTCGCGTTTCATCCGCGACGCGATCAGGAAGACCCCCGCGCGGACGGGGGAGACGGAACCGCTCAAAATCAAGCCGACGGCGTCCTCCGCTTCGCTCTCGGTCAGGTCCTGGCTTTGTTCCGGCCCGGTGGCGATTTTCCCGAGATAGGTTTTCATTCTGTCGGAGGCTGGCGGGACCCCCGCCGATTCTTCGTTCATATTAAAATGAATATGGGAGCCTTTAATGGCGGTTAAGATATGATGTTATTATCGCTTAGGTTCGGTATTAAGGAAAGACCCATCAAGGGCGCTTTCGCCTTGTCGTTTTGGAACGTCATGCCCGCGGAAGCGGGCAGGAATCCAGAAATCCCTTGAAAACACTGGATTCCCGTTTTCACGGGAATGACGACAAGAGACTAGAAGCGGTTTCATAAGTTGTTTTTTTATGGAGTGCAAAGCCTCCCGGCTTTGCGGCAACGCGGGGACGCGTTGCACTCCAAAAGGTTATTCCTGCTTATGAAACCGCTTCTATAAAATAGTTTTTTAGCGTCTTGCTAAAGTCGCAATCTTTTATCGCGGTTTCGCGTCCATGCCGGAAATTACAAAAAGTCATCGCAGGGCCGGGTTCCATGCGGGGGATGGGTCCCGCCCCATCCGGGTATTGCTGGCCTATCCCAATGTCACGTCCGTCGCCCTTTCCAACCTGGGGTTCCAGCGCGTCTACTCCCTGTTGAACCGGATCGAGGGAGTGGTCTGCGACCGCTACAGTCTCCCCGCGGGGTGGACGCCGGACGTCCTGCATCTGGAGCGGAACGATTTGCGTTCCCACGATTCCGGACGGGTGCCGGAGGATTTCGACATCCTGGCGTTTTCCATTTCCTTCGAGCCGGACTATTTGCACGCCGCCGCCATGCTCCGCTACTTCAACATCCCCCTGGAACGGTCCGGCAGGGGCCGGGGATACCCGCTGATCGCCGCCGGCGGCTCGGCGATTTTCATCAACCCGGAGCCCCTGGGGGACATCTGCGATCTTTTTTTCATCGGCGAAGCGGAGGAACTTGTCGAGAAATTTTTTAGTCTGTACAGAGAAAACGATTGGGAGGACCCGCGCGACCTTCTCCCGCAAGCCGCCGCGATAGCGGGCGTCTATGTTCCGCAATTCTACAGCCCCGAATACGAGGGGGACATGCAAGTTGCCTTGAGGGCCGAAGCGAACGTCCCGGAACGCGTGGTCCGGCATTGGGTGGGCATCGACGCCCCTTCCCTTGCGAAATCCCCCCAGCCCCCCTTTGACAAAGGGGGGACAGGTTTTCTCCCCCTTGTAAAGGGGGCCGGGGGGATTTCTGCTTCTACGGCGAGCGATATGAATCCCCCCAGCCCCCTTTGCAAGGGGGAGCCAGGATTGGCCGGACGGAAACCGACGCCGGACGAGGTCGCGGAGCGCTCCGCCGCCGTTTTGCGCACCCATTCGGAAATTCACGAGAAAGGGTCCGCGTTCAAGAACATGGCGCTCATGGAGGCCACGCGCGGGTGCATCTGGGCTTGCCGGTTTTGCACCGCCGGGTTCATCTACCGCCCGCCGCGATTGCCCGACCTCGAGAAGACCTACGACTCGTTGTCGAGGGTTTTGCGGGAACAGGGAGATCCCGTGTCCGTCATCGGGCTGGTCGGGCCGTCCGTCACCGACCACCCCGGGCTTTTGTCCGTGGCCCGCAGGATCGTCGCGGAGGGCAAGACGCTGTCCTTTTCCTCGCTGAGGATGGAAACGCTCGACGGCGAATGGGTGGACCTCATGGTCCGGAGCGGACAGAAAACGGTCACGGTGGCCGTGGACGGCCCTTCCGAACGCATGCGGGACGTCATCAATAAATCCGCGACGGACGAGTTCATCGTCGAGAAGTGCCGGTTCCTCGCCGAAAAAGGCCTCCTGCATTTGAAGGTCTATTCGATCGTCGGTCTGCCCGGGGAAACCGAGGACGATATCGGCCAATTCATCCATCTGGCGCGGGAGATTTCCCGGGTTTATGTGGAGGCTTGCAGTAAGAGGGGGAACATCGGGCGGTTGACTTTCGGCCTGAGCCCGCTGGTCCCGAAGCCGGGGACGCCGTTTCAGTGGCACCCCATGGAACGGGTGGAGGTCCTGAAAAAGAGGTTCATGAAAATCCGCAAGGCCCTCGGCCGGGAGAAGCATGTCAAGTTGAGCTTTGGCTCGCCGAACGAGGCCTATTTACAGACCTTCCTGTCGCGCGGGGACCGCGGACTGCTCGGGTTCTTCCGCGAATATCTCGCCAACGGGCACGACGCCAAGCGGGCGTTGAAGGACTGCGGGGTTTCGCCGGACGCGTTCGTTTACCGGCAATACGGCCGGGACGATTTTCTGCCGTGGGACATTATCGATCACGGTTACAGAAACCATTTTCTCTGGCAGGACTATCAACGCGGCCTGCGGGAAAAGACCACCCCGATTTGCGACACCGCCGTCTGCAAGATCTGCGGCGTCTGCTGAATCCCTGTATTGCGGGAAGACCTTATTAAACCACCGATGAACACAGATGAACACGGATGGGAAAGAGCGGGTAATGGATTACATTCAGAGCCCTAAATTCTCCCCTTGTATCTTGACAAGGAGGACGATCTCTTAAGCGGTATCTGTGTCCATCTGTGTTCATCCGTGGTTCCCTTTGCCTTTGCTCAGGTGGTCTTTTTTGCCGTTTGCTTCTCGGGGAACGTCAGGAAGAACGTGGTCCCCCGGCCCGCGGCGCTTTTCGCGCGGATGGAGCCGCCGTGTTGGGAGACGATTTTTTCGCAGATGGCCAGCCCCATGCCGTGGCCCTCGAACGCGCTTTGCGGATGCAAACGCTCGAAGGGGCGGAAGATCCGCTCCGCCTGGGTCTCGTCAAAGCCAATGCCGTTGTCCTCGACGGCGATTTCCCAATGGCCGGAGGGCATGGGCCGGCTCGTCACCCTGACCGTTGGCGGCGCGTCCTTTCTATGGAATTTCAGGGCGTTGCCTATCAGGTTTTGGAAGAGCTGATACATCTGAAACTTGTCCGCGTCAAGGACCGGCAACCGGTCCGTTTCCACCCTGGCCCCGGTCTCCTTGATCCGTATTTCGAGATTGGACAGCGTTTCCGCGACGATCTCGTTCAAATCGACGGGTCCCATTTTCGCGGCCTTGGACGCGACCCGCGAATAGCCGAGCAGGGAGTGGATGAACTGTTGCATCCGTTGCGTCGCGTTCTGGACCCTTTTGACGTAGTCCAGGCCCATATCGTCGTCCAGCAGGACGCGGTCCTTCAGCAGGTCGCTGAAGGCGATGACCTTGCGCAGGGGTTCCTGGAGGTCGTGGGAGACGACCGCGGCGAAGCTCGACAGTTCCTTGTTGCTCCTCTCCAGTTCCGCGGTGTGGCGCTCCCGTTCCTCCTCGGCTTGCCGGCGGTGGGTGTGGTCCTGGACGATCAGGATGCCGCCCACGATTTGACCGTCCTCGGTCTTCATGGGAGAAATGCAGTCGCCGACGGGGACCCGCTCCCCGGTCTTCCTGACCAACGAGACGTCCTCGGGAAGAGAGACGATCTCCCCCTCGACGATCGCCTTTTCGATGGGGATATCGACCCGGTCGCCGGTTTGTCCGCGGACGATGTGAAAAATTTCCCCGAGGGGTTTCCCTATCGCCGACGGTTCGTCCCAGCCGGTGAGGGACTGGGCGACGGGGTTCAGGAAAGTCACGCGGCCGTCCCGGTCGATGGCCGTCACCGCGTCGCCCACGCTCTTGAGGGCGAGCGACAACCAGTTCCGGTCCTCCATCAACGCCTTGATCTGCTCGTATTTTTGCAGGGCGATTTCGATGCCGGCTTTCAGGTCCTTGTCCTCGAAGGGTTTGACGATATAGCCGAAAGGCCCGGTGTTTTTCGCGCGTTCCAGGGTGTCGGCGTCCGAATAGGCCGTCAGGAAAACGATGGGGATCTTGTGCCGGTTCCATATGCGGTTGGCGGCCTCCACCCCGTCCATCGGCCCTTGCAGGACGATATCCATGAGCGTCAGGTCCGGCCGGCTCGTTTCGGCCAGTTGGAGGGCTTCCTCGCCGGAGGAGGCGTGGGCCGCGACTTCGTAACCCAGGGACTCCAGGCTGGTTTTAATGTCGAGGGCCACGAGGCTTTCGTCCTCGACGACCATGATTCTGGGCTTACGCGGCTTCATGCGATTCTCCTTGTTGGAATTGCAACTCGAATACGGCGCCCTGGTTGTTGTACAGTTTCATCGCGCCCTTCATTTGGGTTTCCGCCAGCGTGGCGACCACGTTCAAACCGGTAAACCGGGCGTCGCGGAATTTAAAACCCGGTATCCCCACCCCGTTGTCGCGGACCGTCAACAATAGATTTTGATTTTCCAGTTTTTCGAGTTCGACCCGGATCTCTCCTTTCCGTCCCTCCGGAAAGGCGTGTTTCAGCGAGTTGGAAATCAGTTCGTTGATGATCAACCCGCAATGGATGCAGGCGTCGACGCCGAGCGAAACGCCGTGGGTGTCTATCCTCAGATCGACCGATTCCGCCTTTCCGCCGAAGGACTGGAACAGGTTCCGCGCCAGGGAGGCGGCGTATTCCTGGAAATCGATCCGCGCCAGGTTCTTCGCCTGGAAAATCTTGTCGTGTACCATGCCCATGGCGACGACGCGGTTGCAGGCTTCCCGGATGATGGCCTGGTATTTTTCCTCCTGGATTTCCCTGCCATGGAGCCGGAGCAGGCTGGCGATGACCTGGATGTTGTTCTTGGTGCGGTGGTGGATCTCCCGCAGGAGGATTTCTTTTTCCTTGAGGGAAACCGTGAGGCGCTCCTCGACCCGTTTGCGCGCGGCGATTTCCCGTTCGAGATTCTCGTTGACGTCCTGGAGTTCGGCGGTGCGCTCCTTGACCCTCATTTCCAACCTCTCCCACGCTTCCATGAGGGTCGATTCGGAGCGTTTGCGTTCCGCCACCCGGCCCAATTGCGCGCCCATGTTGGCCATGACCTCCAGGAACCGGTCGTCGCGCTCGACGGCCTCCGGGGAGAAAAACTCCAGGACGCCCACGATTTCCTTGTCGGCCACCACGGGGAAGCCGAACGCGCCCCGGACCCCGATATCTATCGTTTCCCTCCGCTCGCCGCGCTGGGCCAGGCTGGGCCTGGAGCCAATGCCGCCTCCGGCTGACGCCGAGGCGGGAATCGCGTCCCGGCGATCGCGGAGCGTCATCGCCGCGTCGCCTCCGGGCGTCTGCCCGGCGGGAATCCCGTCTTGCCCCCCTTGGATAAAGGGGGGAGGGGGGGATTTTGCAAGGGGGGGATCTTCCGCCGCCGCGCAAGCGGGCGGCGGCGTTGGCTCCAGCGGCACGTTGGGCGGCGGGAATCCCGTCTTGCCCCCCTTTGATAAAGGGGGGAGGGGGGGATTTTGCAAGGGGGAGAGACCCTCCGCCTCGGCGTCAGCCGGAGGCGGCGTTGGCTCCAGCGGCACGTTGGGCGGCACGTTGGCGCGGGGGAAGTTGCCGTCCTGGGTCACGTCGCGGATCCATTCCGGTTTTCCGCCGGCCAGTATCCGGCCCGGCAGGCCCTCGCCGGAGACGAACTTGGTCCGGTTGGTGATCCTTATGAACGCGTCGTATCGCGCGGGGTCGGAAACGTGCCAGAGGTTCGTGGGGATCAACCGTTTGCCGTCCGCGGAAACCAGGTAGAAATGGCCGAGGGGCCAGCCGATGATTTGGCAGATGTGGTCCAAGGCGACCTGTATCGCCGATTCGATGGACTGGGCCTCGTTCGCGGCAACGGCGATTTCCCGGAACAGGCGCGCGTAGGTCGCCTCCTTTTTTAAATTTTCCTCCGACCGTCTCCTTTCGGAAATGTCCCGGACAATCCCGGTAAATATGCGTCGATCTCCTAAAAGCGTTTCGCTGACGGAGATTTCCAGGGGAAATGCCTCGCCGCTTTTACGCAACGCCGGGACCTCCCGCGACAGGCCGAGGACCTTGGACTGGCCGGTGCGCAAATAATTTTTTATATGGCCGTCATGCTCGGCCCTATAAGGCTCCGGCATCAGCAGGGCGATGTTTTTGCCGATCGCTTCCTCCCCCCGGTAACCGAAAAGACGTTCCGCCGCGAGGTTGAAGGATTCGATCGTCCCATCGGCATGGATGGTTATGATGCCGTCCATGGCGTTGGTAACAACCGAACGGACTTTTTCCTCGTTTTGCCGCAGAGCTTTTTGCGCTTCCATCTGGCGGGACTTGGACGAGATGAAAAACAGCGTCGCGACGGTCAGGAGGCCGAAAGCCGATAAAAACAACGCGCGCAGGAAACGCAGGGACGCGAAGGCCTCGTCGGAGTCGATTTCCGCGGCGATGCCGAACTTGCATTCGGGGATCCAGCGCCAGGCCCCGATCACGGGCACGCCGCGATAATCGCGGTAGCCGTCGACGTCCAGCCCGGATTCTCCCTTGACGGCCGACGCGGCCATTTTGGTGAGCGGTTGCCAGCCGCGCGGCACGGCGGGGCGGAACCCCTCCACCATGTTGCCGCCGGGATCGCGGATTTCAACGCTCAGGATGGCAGGGCTCTCCGGGCGGCCGGGTATGAGACCGATCGCTTGCAGGTGGCGGTTGAAACGGCTGTCGGTGAGCAGAAGCCCGTTGGCGTCGAAGGCGTAGGTCTCGCCGGTCTCCCCCCAACGGCTGGTCGTGAGGATTTTGCTGAAATCGGCTTCCGGCTTGACGCGGAACGCGAGGACGCCGGCGATTTGTCCGTCATCGCCGGCAACGGGCGTCGACACGAACATGGTCGGCTCCCGCCGGGGCGACGGCGTAAATCCCCCCTCGCCTCCCTTTGGGGCAAATCCCTTCATTCCCCCTTTATCAAAGGCAAATCCCCCCTTGCCCCCCTTTGTCAAAGGGGGGAGGGGGGGATTTTGCAAGGGGGAGCGGCCTTCCGTGGTCCAGGGATCGTCGAGGAAGGGAACGGACACGACCGTTTCGCCGTGCAGGGAGCGGGCGACGAAGTCGGACTTTTGGACCAGGTCGCGTTTGCCCACGAGTCCGTCGAACAGGGCGCCGGCCTGCAGGCCGGTCTTGTCGAAAATCACGAAACCGGCAAAACCGTTGCGTTCGCGGACGGGTCCGAGACGGGCCCTGAGCCGGGCCAACTCCCTGGAGCCCAACAAGGTTTCCCGGGAACCGTCGCGTTTCGCCAACTCCAGGAGTTGCAGGATTTCCTGGCGGGAATCCCGATAGCTCGCCCAACCCTTGACTTCGTCCTTTTTGGCCTTGAGCCAATCGTGCAAGGCCCGCGCGTTGGCGTTCAACGTCATTTGGAGGGCGTCGGCCATCGTCTTCCTCGTCATCCGTTCGACGGACGTGAACCCGAACCAGCCGATCAGGGCGAGGACCGCCAGTATGAATTGCGAGGAATGCCCGGTCCGGTAGAAAGGCGTCAAAAAGCTTTTCGCCGGACTCGATTCCCGGCGGTTCTCGCGAATTTTTTCGTCAGCCACGGAAATACCCTCTTCTCTTTATCGGCGGCGGAACGAGCGGTATTTTTTATATTGAAGGTAAGGGTAAATATATTCGGAATATTAACATAATTATGCGAAAAAGCAAATTTTTTTCCCGCGCTCGAGGTTGCATGGGTTTAGATGTTTTATTTCGCAATTGGTTGCGCGATGGGGGCGGTCGTTTCTTTCGGGGCTCATCCGTGCCCATCGGCGGTTACGAATCCCCCCCTCCCCCCTTTGGCAAAGGGGGGAGCGAAACATCCCCCTTTAACAAAGGGGGA
>JACRGP010000135.1 GCA_016217765.1 Nitrospinota bacterium
GCCCTGGTCCCCGCGTACCTCGCGCCGTGGTTTGGAGGAAGACAGTTTACAAGCCTGGAGATTGGCTCCGTAAGGGCCGCCCTTTCCATGGCGGGCGTTTTACTCGCCGGTTCCACCGTGTCCTTCCTGATATCCAACGGAAGCTTTTACTTGTTTTCCGGATATTACAACGAGCCGAGCCTGGCCGAATACGCTCGCAGGGCCGTCCAGTATTATCCGGGGCATATTAGCTCCGCCTTCATGTACGTGACCCTCGCGGTAATTGCGCGCAAGGCCGGGACTGCCCTGACGCGCGCGGAAAATCGCCTTGGGAGCGCGCGGACCTGACGCGGCGCGGCAAACCCTGAGAGGAGAAATCGCATGAAAAAAAAGCCGCCCGCGGATCCGAGAAAAAGAAAGGGGTTGATCATCGTCAACACCGGCGAGGGAAAGGGCAAATCCACCGCCGCGTTCGGGCTCGCGGTACGCGCCGCGGGGCACAGGATGAAAGTCTTCATCATGCAGTTCATGAAAGGACAATGGAAGGCGGGGGAACGGAATTCGTTCGCCCGGCTGTCTCCCTATATCGAAGCCGTCCCCATGGGGGACGGCTTCACCTGGGACACGCAAAATCCCGAACAAGACCGGGCCACCGCCCGGGAAGCGTTCGAGATCGCGAAGGAAAAGTTGATGAGCGGCGAGTACGAACTGGTCGTTCTGGACGAGATCAACTACGTGCTGAACTACCGGTTTCTTCCCGAGGACGAGGTACTTGAGACCTTGAAAAGTAAACCAACCCATGTCCACGTCGTCTGCACCGGCAGAAACGCTCCGGAAAAACTGATTGAAATGGCGGACCTGGTCACGGAAATGCGCATCGTCAAGCATCCTTTCGGCGAACAGGGAATCCCCGCGCAAAAAGGGATTGAGTTTTAAAAGCGCGCAATGAAAAACCATGGCCCAGGACAACTAAAAATATGCACGACACATTGAATCAGATCGAAGCCGTTTCCGTCGCGCGGCTGGAGTCGGCGCAAGCCCATCTGGATTCGCTGACCAAACCGCCGGGGAGCCTGGGCCGTCTGGAGGAACTCGGCAGGCGGTACGCGGCGATCAAGGGAATCCGCTCGCCCAAGGTGGGCAAAAAAGCCGTCTTTGTTTTCGCCGCCGACCACGGCGTGACCGAGGAAGGGGTGAGCGCCTATCCGCGGGAAGTGACCCGGCAAATGGCGTTGAATTTCCTCGACGGCGGGGCGGCGATCAACGTCCTGGCAAGACACGCGGGCGCCGAAGTGGTCGTCGTGGACATGGGGATCGATCACGATTTCGGGAGTTGCCCGGGACTGCTCGACCGGAAAATCGCCATGGGCACGCGCAACATGGCCAAAGGACCCGCCATGACCCGCGAACAGGCGGAGAGGGCCTTGCAGGCGGGCATCGACCTGGCGCGGGAATGGGCGGGCCGGGGCTACGACATCCTGGGGACCGGAGACATGGGCATCGGCAACACCACGGCCAGCTCGGCCATCATGGCCGTATTCGGCGGGCAGGACGCGAGACGGACCGCGGGACGGGGAACGGGCGTGAACGACGAAACCTTCCAACGAAAAATCTCCGCGATCGAACAAGCCATCCGGGTCAACCGGCCGAATCCCCAAGACCCGGTCGACGTCCTCGCCAAAGTCGGCGGATTCGAAATCGCCGGGATTGCCGGGTTCATCCTGGGAGCCGCCGCGTCCAAGACGCCCGTGGTGATCGACGGCTTGATTTCGTCCGCGGGCGCGGTCGTCGCCCTCAAACTCAAGGAGACCGCGCGGGACTATATTTTCACGTCCCACCGCTCGACCGAGCCCGGGCAGGAAGTTTTTTTCCAGCTTCTCGGACACCCTCCCTTGTTCGATTTCGGGATGCGTTTGGGGGAAGGTTCCGGCGCGGCCCTGGCCATCCCTATTCTGGAGGCGGGAGTAAAAATTTATTCGGAAATGGCGACATTCCAGTCCGCTGGAGTTTCCCAAAGAAATACCCCCCCATAACCCGCCTTTGCTCCTCAATTGAATCGCTCCCCCTTGTAAAGGGGGCCGGGGGGATTTGATACCATAACCGCGAACAACAATTTTTGAATCCCCCTTTCCCCCTTGCAAGGGGGGATAAAGGCAAGACGCTTTTTGTTGCTGGGTATTTATTTTCTATTTCGAACGCCTGGCGGGCCTTGGTCCCAAGATTCGAAGGCCCTCGAGGTTCGCCGTTCGCGCACTAACCAGCCAACGAATAAGCTTTCCTTTTAAATCCAGATATCATATTGTAATACTTATCAAAACGGCCTACCTTCCGAAAGCCGAAGGTTTCGTTCATCTTTTCCGCGATTTCCGCCATGAGCAAAACCAACCGCATCCTGATCGTCGAGGACCACAAACCCAGCCAGGACCTCGCCTCGCGAATTTTAAAACTACGGAATTACTCGGTTAGCGCGGCCAACAATGGGGACGACGCCATCCGGGAGATGGAAACCCATGAGTTTGACTTGGTCCTGCTGGACATCTTACTGCCGGGATTGAGCGGGATGGACGTTTTGAAATGGATCCACAGACACCGGCCGAAAATCCCGGCGATCGTCATTTCCAGCCTCGACAAGGACGGCAAGGTGGCGAAAGAAGCGAAAAGCCTTGGAGCGTTGGACTTCATCGGCAAACCCGTCAACTACAACGATTTGTTGCGCAAGGTCGATGGCGCATTGCACAACGATCCCTCCCCTCCCTTGGAATCCCTGTTCTGAACGGCGCCCCTGCCTTGGAAGGGCGCGGGTCTTTTGCCGAGGCAAAACTCTTTACCTCGAACGTTTCATTTAAATTCCTCGGGCTTGATATCGTAGGTCTTGTAGAGCTCGCGCAGTTTCGCCCGGACCTCGACGGCTTTCGCGGCGTCGCCCTTCTTTTGAAACAAGTCATGGGCCTTGCGGGCGGCGAGGATGGAGTTCCTGCCGTTATTCAGCCCGCGGTAGGCCATGCTCATGTTTAAATAGGCCTGGGCGTTTTCCGGGTCCGCTTTTATGGCCTTCTGGTATTCCGCCAGCGCGTTTTCGTATATTTTTTTCATGGCCGACACTCCGCTTTAGCCCGGATATTGCGTGAGTAAATGCCAAGATGCGGAAATTTTTGAGCGCCAAGTCTCCCGGCTTTGCATGCAACGCGAGGACGCGTTGCACTCCAAAACTCCCCCCCACACTTGTACAATATCCGCTTTAAACGCTCCCGTCTTCCTCTGCTCAATACAGTTTCAGTCCGTTCTCCTCCGGCGGGCGGGTTTTCCACCGGCGGTGTCCCCACATCCACGGCTCGGGACATTCCCGGATGACGGACTCCAGGTACTTTTCGCATTCCTGGACGCAATTCAAAATGTCGGTTTCCTTGTCGCCGGTCTTCTTGAAGACCAGTTCCGGGCCGTACCGGACGGCATATTTCCCGTTTTCCTTGGGATAGGAAAACAAGGGCAGGATGGGGGTCCCGTTGGCGTGGCTCAGCGCCGCGATGGACCGGGCCGACGCCGCCTTCTTGCCGAAGAAATCCACGAAAATTCCGCCCCGCGCCATGTTCTGGTCCATCATCACCGCCACGCAACAATTGTTTTTCAGAGCGCGCGCGATTTTCAGCGGCGATTGTTCTTTGTAGAAAATGCCGTTGCCCGAGACGGTCCGCAGTCTCAAGGCGATTTTTTCCAGGTAGGGATTGTCCAGTTTGCGGGCGATCGAGCACAGCCGGGCAATCCCCATGTAGCCGTGATAGACCCCCATGGCCTCCCAATTGCCATAATGGGCGGTAAGAAAGAAAACGCCTTTCCCCCGCTCCAGACACCTTTTCAACGTCTCCAATCCTTCGGGCGGTTGATCGATGAGTTCGTGGATTTTATTTTTCGGGTCGGTCCCCAGCCACAGGCATTGAAGCCCGGAGACCGCAACCTGGATGAAGGAGCGCTTGATGATTTGTTCCTTTTGCCCGGGGGATTTGGACTCGCCGAAAGCGATGTCCAGATTGGTCCTGGCGATGCGCTTTCTCTTGTCCGCGAAACGGTAAGCGAGGCTTCCCAGAAATTTCCCCAGGCGGTAAACGCCGCCGGCCGAAAGAAAACGGACCAGGAAGGAAAAGAACAGATGGAGAAAATATTCCAGTCGATAGCGTAACTGTTTCGCCAATATCGATTTGCCTTTACGTTTCATTTATCGGGATGAACTCGCGTTCGCGAAGCCGGAAAACCTACGACTCGGCTATCGCTTGCGCGATGGCGTAGGTTTTGTCATGGGAAATGGAAATGTGGATGCCTTTCAGCTTGCGGGCGTCGAACAAGTCCTTCCCCTTGCCGCTCAGCCGGAGAAAGGGCTGGCCCGTTTCCGGATGGTTGATCACCTCGATGTCCTTCCAGGCGATCCCTCCGCTCAGGCCGGAGCCCAACGATTTCAAGACGGCCTCCTTGACGGCGAAACGGGCGGCGAAGTGCATGCCGGAATCGGCCTTGGACCGGCAGTAGGCGATTTCGCCGGGGGTGAATACCCGTTCCTCGAAACGCCCGGAATACCGCTCGATCGATTTCTTGATGCGTCCGATCTCTATGATGTCGATGCCGGCGCCGTAGATCATGGGGTCCCGGAAAACAAAATGGACGGCGGCAGTCCGCGGTCCTGAAGTTTCATAATATCACGGGGCGTGGGAAAGATGAATGCGGAGCGCCGATTCGATTTGCTTTTTGGAAACCGCTCCCTCGCGGATGAGTTTCGGGGGATGGACCGCGGCGTCCAGAACGGTGGATTCTTTTCCCCCGGACGTTCTGCCCCCGTCGAGGACCAGGTCGATGTCGTCGCCGAGGGCTCGGGCCACCTCTTCCGCGGAGGAGAGGTTTTTCCCGCCGCTGACGTTGGCGCTGGGGGCGGTGAGGGGGAGGTCGAGGCATTCGATCAACTTTCTGGAAAAATCGTGGTCGGGCAATCGGATTCCGACCTTTCCCGTTCCCCCCGTCAGGGGTTTCGGCAAATGCGGCAGAGCCTTGAACAAGAGGGTCAGGGGGCCGGGCCAGAGGTCGTGTATGAGTTTTTCCGTTTCGGGACCGATTTCGGAAGCGAGCTGGTCCACTTGTTTCACGGAGGCGACGAGGACCAGGATGGGTTTGTGCGCCGGACGGTTTTTGATCTTGAAGATATGGGCGACGGCCCGTTCGTTGAAAGGGTTGGCGCCCAGTCCGTAAAAGGTGTCCGTCGGGAACGCGATCACGCCCCCTCGATTGAGCGTCTCCTTGACGGTTCCGATCTGCTCCTGAAAACCATCGGGTCGATTGAAATTAATTTTTAGGATTTCGGCCATTGGCGGCGTTCAGTTTTCTGCTCTTGAGTTCGACTTCCCTGGCCTGGTCTTTTTTATACTTGAGGAGTTTCGCGGTCAGCGACGCGTCGCCCAGGGCCAGGATCTGCACGGCGAGAATGCCGGCGTTTCTGGCCCCCGCGCTCCCCACGGCCATGGCGGCGACGGGGACGCCCCCCGGCATCTGGGCCGTGGACAACAGGGAATCCAACCCCTGCAACGGCGTGGAGGCGATGGGGATGCCGATGACCGGCAGAATGCTTTCGGCGGCCATGACGCCCGCGAGATGCGCCGCGCCGCCGGCGCCCGCCACCAGGACCTTGATCCCGCGCTTTTTCGCGCCGGCGACGTATTTCCGGGTCCTTTCGGGAGACCGGTGGGCGGAGGACACCAGTTTTTCGTAGTTCACTCCGAAGCGTTCGAGGACCTTGCAGGTCTCCTCCATGATCGGATTGTCGGAATCGCTTCCCATGACGATGCCGACTTGCGGTTTTTTCAAACGGTCTCCTTGGATAAAAGCGTGGCCGGAACCGGGTCCGGTCGGCGATTTTCGAGAATCTGACTTAGAGCGCATAACAAAATGAAATTCCCCATCATTCCCTCCCCCGTGAAGGGGGAGGTCAGGTGGGGGTGAAAAGCCGGGCAACGCCCGGAGGCGACGTGGCGATGACGCCGGGGACGCCCCCGGTGGGCAATGCCGCCCCGCGCTTGCGCCGGGGCGATAACGAATCCGGCGTCACGCCGGCCGCCCTCGGCGTCAGCCTGAGGCGGTATCGGGTCCAGCGTTCACGCTGGTCACCCTCCCCCAGCCCCCTCTCCCCCCAGCGTGACGCTGGACTCAATGGGCTCGGCTCCGATGGCGAATGGGGGTCATCGGGGGCAATCCAGGCTTGGCCATCCCGCTCCGGGGCGTTCCCCGGTCAAGGGAGGGGAGGTATTTGCATGTCCGGGCGATCAGTTCATTTTGTTACACGCTCTTATATCAATTTTCCCCTGGCGGTTCAAGGACGGTTGCGGAGAACGCGCGGATTTTACAACGTTTCGCACACGACGCGGAACCCCAGAAACGACGAACTGTAGTTTACCGAGAACGAGATCCGCCTCCAAGGGGCAACGTGCTTGAAGGGGGTGATGAAACTGCCGCCCCGCGCCCATTTGTAAACCAGCTTGCCGGATTGGCCCGGGGTTGGCCCGCGCTCGTCGAGGGTCCATTCGTAAACGTTGCCGAACATGTCCTGCGCGCCGCCGGTATACGCGCTTTCCGGGAAAAAGTCCGCGGCGGCGGTATCGCCGATCCCGGTTTCCTCGATATTATAAAACTTCGTCATCTCCTTCGGGTCCCAGTCGAACTCGCCGTCCCCGGTTTTCGCGAAGTTACGGGCCGTGAATTCCCACTCGGCCTCGCTGGGCAGGCGGAACTTCTTTCCCGTTTTCCGGCTTTTCCAGGAACAATAAGCTTGCGCGTCGTTCCAGGTGACCTGGGTCACGGGATGGTTGAATTTCTCGTTCAGCGAGTCGGGTTCCCCGTTGGGGCGCAACCAGAACGCCTCGGGCGTCGGCGCCAGCGTGGGGTTGGAGTAGCTCCGCCCGCGCCTGACGGAGTCCGCGTTCCAGCCTTGTCCATTGTGAAAGACGATGGCGACGGTCCCGGATTCGGCCTCGGTCCGGTAATTGGTTTCGTCGATGAACTGAAAAAACTCGATGTTGGTGACGGGATATTTTTTTATCAGCAAAGGTTTTTCGATAACGGCTTCCCGATACGGGGCGCCTTCGGAAGGGCTCCGGTTCCCCATCCAGAACCTGCCGGGAGGAACCGGTGTCCATTGGTCCCATTTCCCGGCGAACTTGTAAAGGAAGTCGATATGGACCGGGCGTTTTTTTGACTCCGGGTCCAACCGGTTTTTAACGGCCATCGACCATTCCGCCTTGGCCAGGTTCTCGTCGTATTCCAGTTTGTCTTCTTCCGCCTCCGGCTCGACCTCGATCCGCCCCAGGTCCTTTTCGCGTTTGAACGCCTCGGACAGGTCCTCGAAAGCTTTCGCCAGGCCCATCAGTTTGTCCTCGTAATGGGTCAGGTTTTCGTACAGCTCGTTTTTGCGGGTTTGGTCCTGGTCGATCATGTCCGCCTTGACCTGATGCAGTTCGGTCACGAACGTCTGGTAATCCTGCAACCGGGTCTTGAGGTCCTTCTCCATCTCGTCCACCATGTCCTCCCGTTGCTTGAGTCTGTCCCCAAACGCCTGAAGCGTGGCGGCGGATTCCTCGCGGACGGTCTTTTCCTTTTCCTCCAGGTTCCGCCGCAGTCGTTCGGCGTCTTCCTGCAAGGCGGTCATGTTCTTTTTGAACGCGACGTATTCCCTGCTCTGGAAATCCAGGCGCTCCTGGTAAGTGTCGTGGAAGTGGTCCAGGAATTTCCGGACGGTTTCCTGGTGTTGGCTCAGTTCTTCCTTGAGTTGATAGATTTCGTTGAAGCGCTGGAAGATTTCGTACTCCGTTTCGTCGGTCCGCTTGCCGACCTCCGTCTCTTTTTCGAGGATCTCTTTTTGTCTGGCCAGAAGTTGACTTTCCGCCTCGCGGACTTTTTCCATCGCTCCCTCGATTTCCGCTTCCTTCTCGATCTGTTCGACTTCCAGGGAGTTTTTCAATTCCTCGAATTCGTTGTTGAGGCGTTCTAATTCTTTCGTCTCGCGGACGATGAGTTCCTGTTCCTTGTCCTTGAGTTTCTTGACCTCCTCCCTGTGGGCGGCGCGCTCTTCCTCCATCCTGGCAAGCCACTCCTTCTTCTCCTCCTCGAGGCGCTTGTTCGGTTCGGGGCTCGTGGCGTCCGTTTTGCCCCGTTCTTCTTTCAAGGCCTTGAGGAGTTTTTTCCGCTGGTTGACGAGCTTGCTTTGCTCCTCGGCCATGATTTTAAGCTCGCTCAGGGTGATTTTCCCCTCGCGGTTGGCTTTTAGGGTGGCCAGCAGTTTCGTTTTGTCCTCGGCGAGCTCTTTCTCGGTTTCCATCAACTGTTGCTCCCGTTCCTCAAGCTTTTTTTGGCGGGTTTCAAGCTCTGCTTGCATTTTTTTAATATATTCGTCCGCCTTGCGTTGCGCTTCCAAGCCGAGAGTTTGCTCCTTCAAGGCCAGCTTGTTTTTTTCGGCGACCAGCCATTCTCTCTCCTTTTCCTCGTCGTCGAGGCGGCGGCGGTGGTATTCCGAACGGCGGTGGAAATCCGTTTGAAGCTCTTTCAGTTTCTCCTGGTACCGCTTGTTCAACTGGGCTTTGAGTTTTTTCCGGTTGGTCTCCAGGGTCCGGGTCTGGCCGTCAAGCCACTGGCCCTTCTTCATCTGCCGGGCGGCATTCTCTTTAAGTTGTTTTTCCCTGGTTTTCAGCCTCTGGGTTTCCTGGGTCCTGAGTTCCTCGAACTTCTTTTGGTCCTCGTGGAGCAATTGGATCAGGTCCGCCAGGTCGTCGAATTTTTCCTTGAAGAGCCTCTCCCTTTGCAGGAAGGCCCGCTCCAGCTCGTTTCTCCGTTCCTCGTACTCGATGATGACGTTTTGCCGTTCGGCCCCGCGGGTCTCGAATTCTTTTTGAACGGCTTCCATCTCGGATCTCAAGCGGGAGATTTCCTTTTGCGAGAGGGCTTTTTCCGCCTCGAATTGAGCATGCATGGAGTCCAACTGGTTTTGGAAGGCGCTCCTCGCTTCCGCTTTTTCCCTCTCCAGACGGATACGGGTCTCTTCAAGGACCTTTTCCTTTTCCAAGGCGGCCTGGAGTTTGGCGTTAGCGGAGTCCTCCAGGGCGTTGACGCGGTCGAGTTGTTCCTGAAACGTCTTGTGCATGCCCTCGGGCAGGGTGAATTCCATTTCCGAGACTTTAAAAATGCGGCGGGGCGGGGCCGGGGTTTGAGGAGCGGCGGCGGACGCCGTTTTGACGCTGGGCGTCTCCCCGCCGCCCGCCTCGGCGAGGCGCGCGAAGGTGTTGCGGTCGCCGATAACGATGCGCAGAGGGTTCAAACGCCGGTCGATCGATTTTTTCAAGAGTTCGTTGAGGGCGGACCGCAGGGCTTCCAGCCGCTCTTTAAGGACGCCGGTCCGGGCGCTGGAGGACTCCGGAGCGCCTTCCGGCTGGGGATAGACCCTGGCGATCAGTTCCTCGGAGGGGAGGGAGGCGATTTGTTCCAGGTCCGCGTCCGTTGTAAAGGACTGACGGATGGCCTTGAGGAGTTGAAACGCCTCGGAACTTTCTTCGCCCGAGAGCGCCTCGATGAGGCGGTCTACCGCGCTTAAGGTTATGGGCTCCGGATTCATGGCGATGTATGGCGTCCTGACAGATAACCAAGGCCGACTTCGCCGCGGATGGCTAGATCCCCGGCGTCGTTTTTATTATAGCAGTAAAATTGCGTAAAAACAAAAGGTTAGGGAGAGGTCTGGCGCTTGCCGAGACCGATTTCCGGGATCAGCATCGCCGTGGCCAGAACCATCATGCCGCAGGAGAGCAGGCCCATGTTGACGGGGCCGATCTGGTTGACGGCCCAAAACCCGATCATGGGTCCGAGGGCTCCCCGGACTCCGGTCAGCGAGACGTGCACCGACATATAAGCGGCGGCCTTGCCCGGCGGCGCGTATTTGGTCACCCACAGGCCCCAGGCAATGCTCCCTCCGGCGAAGCCGATCCCGATGAGGGCCGAGCCCAGGGCGATGACCGCCGGTTCGCGGGTTAAAAAGTACAGGCCGATTCCCATACCGAAGATGACGTTAAGGATCATCCTCAGCGCGATGAAATTCATGCGGTCGAACAACCGCGCCCAGAACGGGATGAAAAGGAGGCGCATGGAGTCGGGGATCACGGCGGTGATCATGGCCACGAAAAACGCCGACCCTTCGATGCCGTAGGCCTTGGAGGTGACGTAGTCCACCCTCAGCGGTTGCGTCCACAGATTGGCGAACCCCATGATGAACCAGGTGAAGAGGAC
This sequence comes from Nitrospinota bacterium, assembly GCA_016217765.1. Classification (GTDB taxonomy): domain Bacteria; phylum Nitrospinota; class Nitrospinia; order Nitrospinales; family JACRGP01; genus JACRGP01. The sequence continues at coordinate 10,276 of JACRGP010000135.1, forward strand.
GTACCCGAAAACCCGGTCTTGCGCGGCGTACTTCAGGTTGGAAAAGGGGTTATTGTTGTTGAACGATCCTTTCTCGATCGTTTTCGACGGCATGGAGTAGACGGCAAACGCCTTGCCCAAACCGCAGACTCCCAGGAAGGCGAACACCAGGGGGTAATATCCGATGTCCATGTCCAGCGCCCTGGACGCGCCGAAACTGAACAGCGCCGAGAGCGCCACGGTCAAGAGCAGGGGTTTCGAATAAAACGCGCCCCGCCGGCTGGCGGGATAATTGTCCGTATAGATGGACGTCAGGAACGGGACCATGGCGTTCAGGAAAACGTAAGCCAGGACCACGAACAGGACGAAATGTTCCAGCCGCCCGGCCCATGCGGAACAGAGCAGGCAAAGTCCCGCGATCAAGGCCGGGACGGCGCCGCAGACCGACTTTTTCAGGCCGCTGTTGGAGACGTAGTGCACCAGGACCAGCGACAAAAACATGCCGATGAACGGCGCGGCCGCGATCAGGGACTTCGTCCCGTCGCCCGCGTGGAAATAGCGGATGGCGATGAACAGGGAAAACGTGCTCGCCCCGGTGGCCAGGACCCCGCGGAACGCGCCGCGCATCAAGTCGTACTTGTACGTTTTCCGGCTGACGAGAGACTCGTCCATGGCGTGATAGGCTGAATCCATAACTCGACGATCGGAAAAGAGCCGTAAAAGTTTTATCGGGTTTTCAAAAGGAAATTGGCGTCGCAATGGCCCCGGCTCATCCGGGCCCGGCGGGGAAAATCTGTCTCAACCCTGATGACATCGGGACCGCTTCCTATTATTATTAACGAAGCGCCCCGGCGCCGTCTAGGACAAACTAAGAACGCCTGACAGAACGAGCTTCATTTGCTCCCTCCCCTTGAGGGGGAGCCGGGCGGGGGTGAAAAGCCGGGATCGCCTTCGCTCTGTCGGACGCTCAAACTCTTCCGCATTTTAAAAAGGACTGGCTATGTTTCGCAAGGAAGCCGGGATTCCCCGGGCGGAAATCGTGGTCATCGGCAACGAAGTGACGAGCGGGTTGGTCCGCGACACCAACTCCGGAGAGATCGGCGCGCGCCTGCTTGCCGTCGGGGTGGACGTCAGCCGATCCGCCGCCGTGGGCGACGACGAGGAGCAGATCGTCGACGCCGTGCGCCAGGCCATGGGACGCGTGGACGTCGTCGTCGTCACCGGCGGGCTGGGGGCGACGCGCGACGATATCACCAAGCGCGTCCTGGCGGGCCTGTTCCGCTCCGGGTTCCGGAGCGACCCCGCCGTCCGGGAAACGGTGGAAAGAATCTTCCGCGCCCGCGGCATGGAAGCCCCCGTCAACGCCTTGACCCAGTGCGAGGTGCCCGACAACGCGCGGATTTTGTACAACGAAAAGGGGACGGCCCCCGGCCTGATGTTCGAGAAGGACGGAAAGCGGGTCTACGCCTTGCCGGGCGTGCCCCTGGAAATGCGCCACCTGCTCGAAAAGTACGTCCTTCCCGACATGGCGCAAATCGGCGGCGGAATGAAAACCGAAAGCCGCGTCCTCTGGACTACCGGGATCTCGGAGTCCGGGCTGTGGGAGAAAATCGGCCCGGCGGACCCGTTGGAATGCCATGCCACGGTGGCCTCCCTGCCCTCCCATCTGGGAGTGCGCATCCGGCTGTCCGCCTGGGGAGAAAGCCTCGATGAGGTCCGGGCCCGGCTGGACGCCGCGGAAAAAATCCTGCGCGAAAACGCCGACGAATACATCTTCGCCCGGGACGGCGACACCATGGAAGGCGCCGTGGGGGAATTACTGCGCCGTAAAAAACTCACCCTCGCCGTGGCCGAATCCTGCACCGGCGGGCTCATCGGGCATCGCCTCACCAACGTGCCGGGAAGCTCGGATTATTTTCTGGAGGGGGCCGTGGTCTACGGCAACCGGGCGAAGGAAAACCGGTTGGGCGTCGATCCAGATTTGCTTTCCAAGCACGGCGCGGTGAGCCGGGAGGTGGCGCTGGCCATGGCGGAGGGAATACGAAAAACGGCGGGAGCGGACATCGGCCTCGCGGCGACCGGCATCGCCGGCCCGGCGGGAGGGACCGAAACCAAGCCCGCGGGATTGACTTTTATCGCCGTCAGCGGCGCCCAAGGCGCCCGGTGCGAAAAATTCTTGTTTCACCAGGACCGTATCCTCAACAAGGAACGCGCCGCGCAAGCCGCCCTCAACCTCCTCCGCCTACGGCTTCTGCGGACGTAAAAAGAATGAACGCGCTATCGATGCGCTACCCGCGCGGAATTGCCGCTCCCGCGGGGAAAAGGTTATGCGAGCCCTTGAATGTGGGACAATAGGGTGTTAATATAATTACAACATTTGTTATAACTTAAAAGGACCATGACTCTAAAAACGAAAGCAAAACGCGTAAAAAGCAACGCCTACAAAAAAATAGTCCCCGAGATGGGGACGACGGTCGTGTCTTCCCGATCCTCTTCGGAAAGAAAATCCGGATTCGACCGGCCCGCCACCATTCGAAAAATCGGGAACTCCAAGGGGGTGATCCTTCCCGAAGAGGTTCTCGCTCAGCTTCATGTCAAGGAAGGGAGCAAGGTCTTTTTCCTCCGTACGCCTACGGGCATTGAAGTCACCCCTTACGATCCCGAATTCGCGAAAACCCTTCAGGAAGCCCGGGACCACATGCGGCGGTACCGCGACGTATTCAAGGAGCTGGCGCGGGGGTGAAGGATCCCAAATGGCTCTCGATGGACCTGGTCCTGGCCCTTCATAATGAAACTCTGGCTCTTTTTGGGGGGACACCGGGGGTCCGGGATCCGGGGTCGTTGGAAATGGCGCTCAACCGGCCGCGAAACAAGAAACTTTACCAACCGAAAACCACCCTTTTTGGGCTTGCCGCCGCTTACTGCTTTGGAATCGTCCAAAATCATCCATTTCTCGACGGCAACAAAAGAGCGGGAGCTATTTGCGCCCATTCGTTTTTGTTTCTGAATGGATATGAATTCCGTCCGAACGAGGCGGACTACCTGGCAACGGTTCTGAGCGTAGCGCAGGGTAAGACTGAAGAAGACCAATTGGCCGCTTGGATTCGGGAAAATTCCGCAAAGAGGAAACCCCGCTAGCCCCCTCCAAAACCCAACCTTCGTTTCGATTTTCGCGCGTTACCCATCTTTTGCGCGGTAAAGCAATCTGTTCTTGCGATCGATCGGCCCGCTCATCGTCTCGCTGGCGCAAATACATATTGATTCGTCGTTGACGACTGGACTATCATGAAAAATCATCGCCAACCACTATTGCCGCGCGGGCTTTAAACGCGGAACTTACGCCATGAAAGTCGCCTTCGCCACGCTGGGGTGCAGGACCAACCAGCACGACACCGCCGAAATGCAGGCCCTGTTGGAACAGGACGGGTTCTCCGTCGTCGATCCCGGGGAAAAGGCCGACGTCTACGTGATCAACACCTGCACCGTCACGCGGAAGAGCGACCGCGACTCGCGCCTGGCCGTCAAAAAGTCCCTGGACATCAACGACAATGCCATGGTCGTCTTCACCGGTTGTTACGCGCAGATGAACCCGGAGGAGGCGGCGGCCCTGCCGGGCATGGACATCGTCCTCGGCAACGCCAACAAACTGGAAATCGCGGAAGTCGTCAAAAAGGCCGTGGCTGGAAAAAATCCCTGGACAAAATCCGGGAAAGCCGAGATCCACATGTCCGATATCCGCGCGCCGAGGGAGTTCAGAACAGTCCCGGTAACCCAATTCCGCGGCAAGACCAAGGCGTTCATCAAGGTCCAGACCGGGTGCGACGAGAAATGCTCCTTCTGCACGGTGGTCCTGGCGCGCGGCCGGTCGATCAGCGACTCCCGGGAAAACGTCCTGCGCAACGTGAAAGAAGCCGTCGCTGTAGGGTTCAAGGAAATCACGCTCACGGGCATCAACCTGGGGACTTACGGGATGGACAAGCCAGAGCGCGAATCGTTCTCGTCCCTGGTGGCGGAGATCGTCCAACTGAAGGGCAACTTCCGCGTGCGGATCAGCTCGATCAACCCCATGGAAATCGACGACGACCTGCTCCGCCTGATGGCCGATACGGAAAAACTCTGCCCGCACCTGCACGTCCCTTTGCAAAGCGGGGACGACTTCATCCTCGCGCGCATGCGGCGCAATTACAATTCGCGACAGTACGTCGACACGGTCGAGCGCATCGCCAGGATCGTCCCCAACGCGGGGTTGGGCGCGGACGCGATCGTCGGGTTTCCCGGCGAAACGGACGGGATGTTCGAGCGCACGCGCGCGCTGGCGGAGGGCCTGCCCTTCTCCTACCTGCACGTGTTCACTTATTCCCCGCGGCGGAGCGCCGAGGCCCACGGCTTCAAGGACGACGTCCCCAAGGACGTCAAGAAATCCCGGAACAAGATTCTGACCGGCCTGGCCCGGGAGAAATCGCTTCGCTTCCGCAAATCGTTTTTGAACAAGACCGTTTCCGTCCTCGTCGAAAACCGGCGGGACGCGCTCACGGGACTGTTGAAGGGACATTCCGAGCGATACATCCCCGTCCTGATCGAGGGAAGCGAGGACTGCGTCAACCAGATCGTGCCCGTCGCCGTCCGGTCAGCGGACGAGCGCGGGGTTTACGGATGCGTCGCGTCATAACCCTCACTACCGACTTCGGACTCGACGACCCGTTCGTGGGAATCATGAAGGGCGTCATCCTGAGCATCGCGCCGGACGCGGAGGTGGTGGACATCACGCACGGAATCCGCCCCCAGGACGTCGCGCAGGCGGCATACGCCATCAAGTCGGCCTACGCTTATTTCCCCAAGAAGACCGTCCACGTGGCGGTGGTCGATCCCGGAGTCGGCGGAGCCCGGAGGCCCATGGCGGCGGAATACGACGGGCGCCGGTTCGTGGGCCCCGACAACGGGATTTTCTCCGGCATCCTGGGACCCAGAGCCAGGGCGTACGAACTGGCCCGCCCGAAATACTTTTTGAAGACCGTGTCCGGCGCTTTCCACGGCAGGGACATTTTCGCTCCGGTAGCCGCGTGGATCGCGCGCGGCACGGCGCTGTCCAAGCTCGGCCCACGCATTACCGACCCGCGCGTCCTGGATTTGCCGAAGCCTTCTTTCGATGGAAACCAGTTGAAGGGACAAATCGTGTATATCGACCGGTTCGGAAACCTCGTCTCGAACATCGATTCGGACTGGATGGACCGCTGTTTTTCCGGCCCTGGAAATCTAACGGTCATGGCGGGGAAAAAGAAAATAGGCCCGATTCTGACCAGTTATTCGCAAGCCCGGCGGGGGCAATGCGGGGGGATCGTAAACAGCTGGGGACACCTGGAGATTTTTTGCCGGGAAGACAGCGCGGCCAAATGTCTCGGATACGGGATTTCCGAAACGGTCGCCGTTTCAAGGGAGCGCGCAAAACCATGAGCGGCATAAAAATAATCTGCCAGAACAGAAAGGCCCGCCACGACTACTATATCGAGGAGACGCTGGAGGCGGGGATCGTCCTGAAGGGGACGGAGGTCAAGTCCCTGCGGGAGGGCAAGGCCAACCTCGTGGACAGTTACGTCTCCGTCGAACGCGAGGAGGCCTGGCTGAACAATTGCCACATCAACCCCTACACGCCCGCGAACCAGTTCAACCACGTCCCGACGCGCAAGCGGAAACTCCTTTTGCACAAAAAAGAGATCGCGCGGCTCATCGGCAAAAGCCACGAACGCGGATACAGCCTGGTCCCGCTTCAGCTCTATTTCAAGGAGGGGAAGGCGAAAGTGGAGATATCGATCGCCAAGGGCAAAAAACAACACGACAAGCGCGACGCCATCAAGCAGAGAGAGGCCCAGCGCGAAATCGACAAGGCGCTGAAGAGCCTCAAAAAATAATCGGCCTTAGAGCGCCTAACAAAATGAAGTTCCCACTCCCCCCCTTGACCGGGGAACGCCCCGGAACGGGATGGCCAAGACTCGAATTGCCCTCAATGACGCTTGTTCGCCATCGGAGCCAAGCCCGTTGAGTCCAGCGTCACGCTGGGGGGGAGGTCAGGTGGGGACGCCGGGCAACCGCCCGGAGGCGACGCGGCGATGACGCTGACGCGATCGCCGAAATGCGAATCCCCCCCGGCCCCCTTTGCAAGGGGGAGCTACATCCCGCCTCGGCGTCAGCCTGAGGCGGCGCGGGGTCCAGCGTTCACGCTGGTCACCCTCCCCCAGCTCCCTCCCTGGAAGGGAGGGGGTGGTTTGCGTGTCGGGCCTATCGGTTCATTTTGTTAGACGCTCTTACCATCCATAAAAACACGAGAGGATTTCGCCATGGACGAGATGGAGGAAAAAGAGATCGGCAAAATCTTGCAGGGCTATCAACCGGCCTGCGTGTTGATGGCCGCCAACGGGCTGAGGATATTCGACGAGTTGGCCGGTCAGCCCGTCGCCGTCGAAACGGTCGCCGACAAGCTCAAACTTTCCCCTAAAGGAGTCGACCGGTTACTGCACGCCCTGGCCGGCATGGGGATCGTCGAGAAAAAGGACGGGCGTTTCCGCCTTCCGGAGCGATGGAAAAAGTACCTGACCCAGGACGGCGAGCGCTCCATGCAACAGTGGATCCAACTGGTCTCCGACCTTCTGCAACCGTGGCTGGAACTGCCGAAATTCGTCAAGACCGGCAAGAACATCGCGAGCGTCATGGACATGCTGGGGAACGATCCCGTAAGGATGCGGGCGTTCATCGACGCCATGCACGATAAGGCGCTGAAGGCCGCCTGGCTCCTGGCGCGGGAGATCCCCATCGGCGAGGCCCGGCACATGCTCGACGTGGGCGGCGGGCCGGGGACGTATTCCCTGGAGTGGGCCAAGATCCACAACCATCTGAAAGCCACCATCTTCGACATCCCGCCCGTCCTTACCGTAGCCAGGGACTATATCGCCCGTTACGGCATGCAAGACCGCGTCGATACCCGGGGCGGCGACTTTCACAAGGACGATCTCGGCTCCGGGTACGACCTGGTCCTGCTGGCCAACGTCCTGCACATGTACAGCGAGGAACTCGGCAAGAGCCTGGTCAAAAAAACGGCGCAAGCCCTCGTCCCCGGCGGGCGCATCGTCATCCACGGCTTCTGCACCGACGACGACGGATCCGGCCCGTTGAACGACGTCCTGTTCAACATCAACATCGGCCTGCTCACGCCCGAGGGGCGGTCGCACCCGGTAAAACAAAAAATCCAGTGGCTGGAGGAAGCGGGCGCGCGGGACATCCGGCATTTCCGCATCGACGCCATCCCCACCGGCGTGATCACCGGGACCAGGAAATAGAAGCGGCTCTGGGAAGAACCAAGGCGAGATTCTTCGTCGCCTTCGGCTCCTCAGAATGACAAAAAAATAATGACCGGTCATTCTGAGCGCTAGCGAAGAATCGCATTTTGTTAAGCGCTTAAAAAATCCTAACGAACCGTCGCCGAAAAGAAGGCGCTGGGGAAATATCCTTCCCCCTTTCAGGGGGAAGGATAGGATGGGGGTAGCGATGTCGCCGATAAAACGCGCCCGGATTAACGCGGGTTGAAGAGAAGGGATTTCGGATGTCGCGTTTTAGTAGCGGTTTCATAAGCATAAATAACCTTTTTGGAGTGCAAAGCCTCCCGGCTTTGCGGCAACGCGGGGACGCGTTGCACTCCAAAAACTTCTTTGCGTCATTACGAGGTCAAAAAGACCGCGCGCCCCAACGTCACGGCGGAGGTGGTCCGCGAAACCCGAGAGAACCTGAACCTGTCGCGCGGGGTGTTCGCGCGCCAGTTGGGGGTGTCGCCGCGTACCCTGGAGAAGTGGGAGCAAGGCGCCGCCAAACCCAACGACCCGGCGGCCACCCTCATTCTACTTGTGCGGAAATATCCCGATACTTTAGGCCGTTTGAGCAAGCTATTCGCGCCAGCCCGTTAAAAGAAGTCCGCCCATTCCAGTGCCTAATCCCGCCCCAAACCCCCGCGCCATTTTACTTGCCGCCACGATCCATTAAATGTACTTAGAGCGTCTAACAAAATGAACCCTTTGGCTCGACCCTCAAATTACTCCCCTCCCTTGAGGGAGGGGGCTGGGGGAGGTGGGCTGGCTTTTCACCCCCACCTAACCTCCCCCTTCAAGGGGGAGGAAGTTATGGAATACTGCATTTTGTTAGACGCTCTTAGCGCGAGACGATTGGGCAGATTCCCCCTTGGAACAGAATGAGGAGCGCCCCCCACCTCTGCTCCTTTTAGGAACAGGATCGACCGCCTATCTTCTCCAAACGAGGCTGTCAGCGTCTCAGCCCCTTGCTCCATGGCGTTACCCGGTTGTAGTCGACTTTCTGTTTTTCGGCGGGGGGTTCTTCAGCGCACCCGGTCGCGCCGGCCGCCAATACAATCAATGTCAGGATCGCGATTAAACTTTTAAACTGTTTCATGGGCCCTCCCCAAAAAAGGCCGTCCAACAAATTGGACGCCGTACTTATTCATGCATTTTTTTCATGCTAAAACTCGATCCTCATCCACGTTGCGCGGAAAGGTCGCGGGGCTGACGACTTTTATCCCCTGAAAGGTTTTCAAGTCCAGTAAATGGCGGTCCCCGGAAACGATGTAATCCGCCTCGCCTTCCAAGGCGCATTCGATGTATTTGTTGTCGGTAGGGTCTTTCTCGACGGCTTCGACTCTTAATTTTCCCGGCGTCACCGCGGCGATTTTCCAAAATTTTTCCAAAAACGCGTCGATCTGTTTTGCGGACAAGCCATGGACCTTCACGAGCTTCGGATAGAGCAAAACTCTCCTGATTTCGGAAAGGATGCCGTTGGAAACCAGCAGTTCCACCTTGCCTTCCTCCGCCAGGTCCAGAATCCGGGCTGGATGGGAAACGGGTTTTAGAAGAGCGCTGACAAACTGGTTGGCGTCGAGAACGGCTCGAATCATCGGAGCCGGGTTTTAGCTTCCTGTTTTTTCGCCGCCGCCGATGCCTCGCGAATCGCCTCGGCCGCCGCTTTTGCCCCTTTTGCCCCGGCCCGCCTTCTAATTTCCTTGACGGTCCCGAAAAATTCGCTTCGCGCTTCTTGAAGGCGCCGGTATTTCGTCATGGAAACGATGGCCACCAGGGGTTTCCCCGCGCGTTCGACGATATAATCGTCGCCTTTGATAGTCACCTCGTTCATCACTTGTCCCAAATTCTGACGGATTTTAACCGCCGAAATCTTCTTTATCATTTCGGGCCCCTTTCCTTCCAGCCATTATGATCATGATGATTGCTATAATATACGTCTCTTCTTGTTTTTTGCAACCGTGGCGTCGAGGAAGTTCACCCGCTACTTTTGATGGGATAGGGGCGGGAGAGGGTCAGGTTGACGTTGTTTTTGTCCACGGCCTGGAAAAATTTGTCCTTGGGAAAATCGTCGCAAAACGCCGTCGCGTCTTTCCTGTCGAACTTGCCGGGACATTGCATGGCAGGCACGTCGCGCATGTGGGGGGGGACGCGTCCGGCCTTGACCAGTTCGTCGGCGGCGCGTTGCATCTCCTCGGGGGAGCTTCTCCGGTCCTGGTGGGTGGCGTGCAGGACCGTCGCGATTTCCTCGGGGTCCTCGAAGACGTAGATTTGCTTGAACACGGCGGAGAACGTTTTTAAATCGTTCGGCTTCAGGACGTTGCTTTTGCCGTAGAGGTTGGAGGACACCACGCCGCCCGGGGCGAGCAGGCTGGAAATCTCCCGGTAAAACTCCGAGGTCTTCAAGTGATAAGGGATGGAGCCGCTTTTGAAGGCGTCCAGAAAGACCAGGTCGTATTCGGCCTTGCCCTGCATGTTCTTGACGAATATCCTTCCGTCCTCCTCGTGCACCCGGCAACGCTCCGATTCGCGCAGGAAGAAATATTTCCTGGCGATCTCGATGATCTCCCGGTCGATCTCGACCACGTCGAGGACGGTATCGGGACACCATTTTTGAAAGCAGTTGGAGACGGCGGACCCGCCCAGCCCGACCATCAGGATTCGCCGGGGCGCGGGCTGAAAGAACAAGCCGGCCATCATCATCCGGGAATAGACGAGGACCAGCGAGGCCGGGTCCTCCGCGTCGATCCGGCTTTGCAGGAAAAAGTCCTTGCCGCGGACAAACCAGATCTCGCGGAACCTGCCGTTCTGGATCGCCATGATGTCGTTGTACTTGGTGGCGACCCGTTCCAGCAATTGAGGGCTTGGGGGATTATTCGTTTTCGGCTTGAATAGATTCATGGTTTCCTAAACAGCGGTTAAAACCGGCCTGCGGGACGCGGCAACCGGCCCGCCGGGGCTTCTCGCGGATGGGGGCAAATATCTTTGATATCAGATGGTTATGTGTTAACATAAGCCCATCGCATTCTACCAATATTTACCCTTCAGCGCTCAACAAATAACTGGAAATACCGCCCCAAGGGGCCTATCTTTATTATATAAAACTTGGACGGACAAAATATCATATCGCCAGGGAGACATTCCGATGCCAACAAAAGGCCTGAAGCATAAAATCAGCATGGAGCACCACGGCATAAGAAACGTTAATCAAATCATGTGGAACCTGTCCACCCCGGAGCTTTACGAACACATCATCAGAAACAACGAGGGTATCATATCCCACCTCGGTCCGGTGGTGGTGAAGACCGGCCAACACACCGGCCGGTCGCCCAACGACAAATTCATCGTCAAGGAACCTTCCAGCCAGGAAAATATCTGGTGGGGCAAGGTCAACCGGCCGTTTCCGGTCGACAAGTTCGACGCCCTGTTCGCGCGGCTGATGGCTTACATCCAGGGCAAGAACCTTTACGTCCAGGACTGCTCCGCCGGCGCCGACCCCAAACACCAGCTCCATATCCGGGTGATCACCGAATTGGCGTGGCACAGCCTGTTTGCCCGGAACCTGTTCCTGCAGATCAAGGACCGGACCAAGCTCGAAACCCACGAACCGTCCTTCACCATCATCGACGCGCCGGGGTTCAAGGCGACGCCCGCCATCGACGGCACCAATTCCGAAGTCTTCGTCATCGTGGATTTCGCCAAGCAACTCGTTTTGATCGGCGGGACCAGCTACGCGGGGGAGATCAAGAAGGCGGTGTTCACCATTTTGAATTACCTTTTGCCCTATAAAGACAAAGTGCTGTCCATGCATTGCTCGGCCAACATCGGGACCGAGCACGACACGGCGGTCATTTTCGGCTTGTCCGGGACGGGCAAGACCACCCTCTCCGCCGACCCGAAACGCGAACTGATCGGCGACGACGAGCACGGCTGGAGCGACGACGGGGTGTTCAACTTCGAGGGCGGTTGTTACGCCAAGGTCATCCGCCTGTCCAAGAAGGCCGAGCCCCAGATTTACGAATGCACCCGCCGTTTCGGCACCATCATCGAGAACGTGGTCATCGACCCGGAAACGCGCCGTCTCGACCTCGACGACCCGAGCCTGACCGAGAACACGCGCGCCGCGTACCCGATCACCCACATCGACAACGCGGCGCTTTCCGGCATGGGGGCGCATCCCAAGAACGTGATCATGCTGACGTGCGACGCTTTCGGCGTCATGCCGCCGGTTTCCAAGTTGACGGCCGACCAGGCCATGTACCATTTTATTTCCGGGTACACGGCCAAGGTCGCGGGCACCGAAAGGGGCATGAGCCGGGAGCCGACGGCGACGTTCAGCACCTGTTTCGGCGCGCCGTTCATGGCCCTGCACCCCTCCGTGTACGCCAACATGCTGGGCGAGAAAATCGCCCGGCACAACGTCCATTGCTGGCTGGTCAACACCGGCTGGACCGGCGGACCTTACGGCGTGGGCAAAAGAATCGAGATCGCGCACACCCGCGCCATGATCAACGCCATACTCTCCGGGGAACTGGAGGAAGTGGCGACCGTCGCCGACCCCATCTTCGGCCTGCGCGTGCCGGAGGAGGTCCGGGACGTGCCGAGGGAATTGCTCACCCCCCGGAACACTTGGAAGAACCCGGAGGCCTACGACGAAAAGGCCCGGGACCTGGCGGCGCAATTCATCGAAAACTTCAAGGAATACGAAGACAACGTGAGCCCCGAAATCCGGGCCGCAAGCCCCAGGATCGACACGGCCAAGCCCCGCGCCACCATTCAAAAAATCAGAGGCTGACCCGCGGAATCCACCGCTCGCCGAACAAGGCCGCCCGCCGGACCGGCGGGCGGCCCGCAAACCCTCATAAGGAACCCAGAACTTGGAACGCCATCCCTGTATTGCCGTGACGATGGGGGACCCTGCCGGCATCGGTCCCGAAATCGTCGCCAAGGCTTTTGCCAACGAAAACCTGCGGAAGATCTGCCGGGCGGCCGTCGTCGGCGACGCCCGTCTGATGAAGACCGCTGTCAGCCGTTATGCGCCCGGCGTCTCCGCGCGGGCCGTCGCGAAACTGGAGGACGCCCGTTTCGAGGGCGCCGCGATGGACGTCATCGACCTCCGGAACGTCCCGGAAAATCTCGCGCCGGGCAGGCCGAGCGCGGAGGGCGGAAACGCCGCCGTGGAATACATCCGCGCCGCGGCGGACCTCGCCCTGCAACGCCGGGTCGACGCCATGGTCACCGCCCCGATCAACAAGGAAGCCATCCACCTCGCCGGGCACCGGTATCCCGGACAGACGGAACTCCTGGCCGAATACACCGGCGCGGAGGACTTCGCCCTCATGCTGGCGGGCCGCAAGCTCCGCGTCGTGCTGGCCACCACGCACATCGCGTTAAAGGACGTCAAAACGCACCTCACGCGCGACAAGGTCCTCCGGACCCTCCTCGTGACGCACCGGTGGCTGGAGCGCCATGTCGATGAAAACCCCCGGATCGCCGTCGTCGGGCTCAACCCGCACTGCGGCGACGGCGGGATCTTCGGAGAGGAGGAGGCGGACATCATCGTCCCGGCCATCGAGGACGCGCGCCAGGAAGGCGCGAACGTATCCGGCCCCTTCTCCGCCGACGCCCTGTTCGCGCGCGCCCGGTCGGGGGAATACGACGCGGTCGTCGCCATGTATCACGACCAGGGGATGATCCCCATTAAAATGGAATCCATGGGGCACGCCGTCAACGTCGCCCTGGGCCTGCCCATCATCCGCGTCTCCGTGGACCACGGCACGGCCTACGACATCGCGGGCAAGGGGATCGCCTCCGCCGAGAGCCTGATGGAAGCCGTCAAGGCCGCCGCGTCATTCGTAAAATCCAGCCTCGTCCACAAATGAAAAAACGTCCCCTGGGGCAAAATTTCCTGGTCGACTTGAACGCCGCCCGCCGAATCCTGGAACTCGCCGGCATTTCGCCCGGCGAGCCGGTCCTGGAAATCGGGCCGGGCAAGGGCGTTCTGACGGGAGGACTGATCGAGAGGTCCGGCGTGTTGACGGCCATCGAGATCGACCCCCGGCTGTGCGCCGAATTGACGAAACGGTTCGGCTCCGATCCCGGGTTCCGCCTGTTGCAGGCCGACGCCTTGAAGTTCGATTACAGCTCCCTCGGGGCGCGCTTCAAGGTGGTTTCCAACCTTCCCTACTATGCCGCCGTACCGATCCTGAAGCGTCTGGTCCATTACGGCGCGCGGATCTCCGACATGACGCTGATGTTGCAAAAAGAGGTGGCGGACCGCCTCGTCGCCGAACCCGGGAGCAAGGCCTACGGGTCGCTGAGCGTTTTCGTCCAGTACCATTGCCAGGTGGAACGCCTGCTGGAAGTGGGGAAAAGCGCGTTTTACCCGCCGCCCAAGGTCGAGTCCACGGTGATCCGGGCGACCCCGCTGGTCCGCCCGAAAGTGGAGGTCAACGACGAAAAAATGTTTTTCAGCATCGTGCACGCGGCGTTCTTCCATAAACGGAAGATGCTGAAGAACAACCTCAAGGCATGGGAAAAACAGTTCGACCTCGACCGCAATAAAATCCACCTGGCGGGGATCGACCTCGCCCGCCGGGGGGAAACCCTGTCGCTGGAGGATTTCGCCGTCATCTCCAACGTCATCCACTCCGCCAATGTCTGAGACTTCATCGAAAAAGGGCAAAGTCGTTCTGGTCGGGGCGGGGCCCGGGGACGAAGGCCTCCTCACCTTGAAAGGCAAGGCCTGGCTGGAACAGGCCGACGTGATCGTCTACGACCATCTGGCCAACGCCAACCTCACGCGCTTCGCCAAACCGGGAGCCGAACTGGTCTACGCGGGAAAAAAAGCGGGGCACGCCACGCTGACCCAGGCGCAAATCAACGACCTGCTCATCCGCAAGGCGCGGGAAGGCAAGACCGTGGCGCGCCTCAAAGGCGGCGACCCCTTCATCTTCGGCCGGGGCGGCGAGGAAGCGCAGGCCCTCAAGCGGGCCGGGATACCGTTCGCCGTGGTCCCCGGCGTCTCCTCGCCCGAGGGCGTCTCGGCTTACGCCGGCATCCCCCTGACCCACCGCGACCTCGCCTCCAACATCTCCATTATTACCGGAAGCAATGAGAAAGGCCAGGACGACATCCGGATCGATTGGGACAAAATCGCCACGCGCTCCGGCACGCTCGTCTTCCTCATGGGGGCGCGCAAACTGCCGCAAATCGTGGAAAACCTCGTCAAGCACGGCAAAAATCCCGACACCCCGGTCGCGGTGATCCAATGGGGGACCACGCCGAAACAGAGGACGTGGACGGGGACGCTGAGGACCATCGCGGACATCGCCCTGCGGGAAAAAATCAGCCCGCCCGCGCTGACCGTCATCGGCGAGGTGGTGAACCTGAAACGAGACGTCGACTGGTTCGAGTCGCTCCCGCTGTTCGGCAAGACCGTGGTCGTCACCCGCGCCGAGGAGCAGGCGGGGCCGTTCGTCGAGATCCTGAGGGAAAAGGGCGCGGACCCGCTGTCCTTCCCGGTCATCCAAACCTTTCCCCCGTCCGATTGGGGACCGCTCGATACCGCGCTGGACCGCCTGGACCAATACCACGGCGCGATCTTCACCAGCGTCAACGGCGTCAAATATTTCATGGAACGCTTGAAAGCGAAGGACAAGGACATCCGCGAACTGAAAGGCGTGCGTCTCTATGCCATCGGGCCCAAGACGGGGGATGCGGTGCGCGCCCTCGGCATACGGGCGGTCGAGGTGCCGGAGAAATTTGTCGCCGAATCGCTTTTGGAAAGCATGGGGAAGGAAAACGTGGCGGGCAAGCGGTTCCTGCTCCCGCGCGCGGAGGTGGCCCGCGAAACCCTGCCCGACCGCCTGCGGGAATTAGGCGCAACCGCGGACGTGGTCCCGGCCTACCAGACCCTGCCGCCCGATCGTCTCGACGAAAGACTGGCGGACCTGCTTCGCGACGGGGCGGTCGACGCGGTCGCCTTCACGGCGTCCTCGACGGTAAAAAACTTTTTGGGCCTGCTGGGCCCAGAACTCCGCCCCCTGCTGGAGAACGTAGCCATGGCCTGCATCGGCCCCATCACCGCCAGGACGGCGGAATCCCTAGGTCTGAAAGTGGACGTCATGCCGGAGGAATACACGGTGGAGGCGCTGGCGGACGCCATCGAGGATTATTTCGCGAGGAAAAAAACTCCGCGCGGCGCTTGATTTGTCTCGGACATTACCGGGCGCGGATTTTCAACCAAACCCTCTTCGCATGCCAATATCGGTCGCGGAACAAATCGGCGCGTCGCCGTCCTTGAAATGGGTGGCGGTAGCGGTCGGGCTCCATATCGTCAACTCCTTCCTGGGAGCGTATATGGGTTTTGTCAGGAGGGGATCAAGCCTTCTGAGAATCCATGGCGTCTTGTACCTGGCGGTACTGCTGTGCCTGGCGTTTTTTCTGGTCCTCAACGCCATCCATGCCGGCAATTCGATCTGGGAATATCTGATCTGCGCCTACTTTATCACAGTCGTCCCCATCAGCAAACGCTGGGACGCGGTCCTGCACGCATTCCTTACCGTTATCGGCCTGCTCTTCCTGCCGGTCCTGGTCCTTCTCAATGTCTCTTTTTGGTAAATAAAGAACGCGGGAAGCGGCGGGGCGCTCTTTTCCGCGAATCGCGCCTGCGCATACCTCCCCTCATTTCCTTGTAACCCCGCGAATCCAAGGATTTTCCCCTGTCCGAACCTTGTCTCAATGACATATTATAGGGGGTAGCCTGGATATTGCATGAACGACGAACCTGTGAACGGGCTTCGAATCTTGGCGCCAAGGTCCGTCAGGTATTCGAGACAGGAAATGCCCGGTAACCAAAAGCGCCTTGTTTTTATTTCCCCCTTGCAAAGGGGGA
>JACRGP010000131.1 GCA_016217765.1 Nitrospinota bacterium
CCCTGTCGCTGAGCAAGGCGATCCAGTCCGCCCTGCGAATGAAGGAATTGGACCGCCAGAAAAAAAAGGCCGAGGAGGAACTGGAAGCGCACAAGGACCGGTTGGAGGAACAGGTGGAAAAACGCACCGCCGAACTCAAGAGCGCCCACCAGCAGTTGCTCCACGCGGAAAAACTGTCGGCCACGGGCAAGCTCGCGGCCTCCATCGCGCACGAATTCAACAATCCCATCTACGGCATCCGCAACGTCCTGGAGCAAATCCGCGAGGACCTGGCCCTCGACGAAACCCACGCCTACCTGGTCGACCTGGCGATCCGGGAATGCTCGCGGGTCGCGACGCTGATCCGCAAGCTCCAGGATTTCCACCGGCCGAGCGACGGCGTTGTCTCCCTGATGGACATCCACCAGGCCATCGACGACATGCTCCTGCTGGCCGAAAAAAAAATGAAGGAACGGAACATCCGCCTGAAAAAAAATTACGACCCTCATCTTCCCCAAATCCGGGCGGTCGCCGACCAGATCAAACAGGTCGTCCTCAACCTCATCCAGAACGCCGAGGAGGCGATCCCGGACCCGGGCGGCGAAATCGTCATTACCACCAACGCCCAGCCCAACACGGTCCTGATCGAGGTCCGGGACACGGGATGCGGCATCTCCCCGGAAACCATGAAAATGATTTTCGATCCGTTTTTCACCACCAAGCCCCAGGTCAAGGGGACTGGACTTGGCCTGTCGGTCAGTTATGGCATTATCAAAAAACACGGCGGCGATTTGCTGGTGGAAAGCGTGCCCGGTAAGGGTTCCACCTTCATAATTATCCTGCCTTGCGAGGGAGAAGGACGATGACCAAGGACTTTCCCATTTTATTGGTGGACGACGAGGAAATCATCCTGGCCACGGTCGGGAGGGACCTGAGAAGCGAAGGGTTTGAAGTGATCGCTTGCAAGAGCGGCGAGGAGGCGGTCGAAAAGCTCCAGGGCGGCGCCTTCGATATTGTGATCACCGACTTGATGATGGAGGGGATCGACGGCCTGGGCGTGCTGAAAAAAGCGAAAGAAATAAAACCGGAGACGATGGTCCTGGTCCTCACGGGTTTTGGCTCCCTGTCCTCCGCCGTGGACGCGTTGAGACTGGGCGCGTCCGACTACCTGCTCAAACCCTGCGACCGGGTCGAACTCGCCATCCGGGTCAACCACTGTATCGAAAAACTCCGGTTGAGACGGAAGGTCAAGGTCTACGAGAACATCCTGCCCATCTGTTCCATCTGCAAGAAGATCCGCGACGACGGCGGCGTCGAGCCGGGGACCGGGGAATGGGTGCCCATCGAACACTACATCGAACAAAAACTGCGCCTGGACGTGTCGCACGGTTATTGCCCCGATTGCTTCAAGCAAAAGGAAAAAGAAATCGACGAATTCCTCAAGCGTCAACCGCGCAAACCAACCGGACAATGACCGCGGCATTTTCGCCGCCCGCGGATTCATGAATATGGAAAAAATCAGGGAACGGGAGTTCCCGGTAACGCAAAACCGGATTTTTCTCGACCACGCCAAGGTCGCGCCGCTCTCCAGGCGGGTCCTCGAAGCGACGCGGAGTTTCGCGGAGGACGCGGCAAACTTCGGCACGGCCAACTACGCGCGCTGGATGAGCGGCGCGGAGGAAACCCGCGAAAGCTTCGCCCGCCTGATCAACGCCGGTATAGACGAGGTGGCGTTCGTGAAGAACACCACCGAAGGCCTTTCCATCGTGGCCAACGGCGTCGCCTGGCGGCGGGGCGACAACGTCGTGGTCCCCGACATCGAATTCCCCTCCAACGTTTACCCCTGGCTCAACCTGGAACGGCTGGGCGTCGAAACGCGGTTCGTGCATGCCGTCGACGGACGCGTGGAGTTCGACGACATCGCCAGGCGGGTCGATAAAAGGACGCGGGTCGTCTCCGTGAGTTCCGTCGAGTGCAACAGCGGTTTCCGCAACGACCTGGGAAGGATCGGCGCTTTCTGCAAGGAGCGGGGCGTTTACTTTTGCGTGGACGCCATCCAGAGCCTGGGGGCCTTGCCCATGGACGTGAAAAAATGGAATGTCGATTTCCTGTCAGCCGACGGCCACAAGTGGATGATGAGCGTCGAGGGACTGGGCGGGTTCTACATATCCCCGGAGGTATTGGAGGAGGTCCATCCCGCCGTGGTGGGCTGGGACAGCGTGGTCGACGCCTACAACTTCATGAATTACGATTTCACTCTGCGCCCCGGAGCCAAACGGTTCGAGGAAGGCAGTTTCAACACGATGAGCATCCACGCATTGGGCGCGGCGTTGTCGCTCCTGCATGAGGTCGGAATCGAGCGGATCGAAACGCGGCTCCTGGAACTGGGGGACCGTATCCTCGAAGCCCTGCGCGCGAGAAATCTCAGGCTCCTGAGCTCCGCGGCCCCCGGCGAGCGCTCCGGCATTATTTCGTTCACCTTCGACGCGGACCTGAAAAAATTCTCCGCCTTCATGGCCGAGAACCGGGTCTCCCTCACGGTGCGGGACGGCATGGTCCGCCTGTCCCCGCATTTCTACAACACGGCGGAGGAAATCGACGCCTTCTTCGATTTACTCGACCGGTTCAGACGTCTCAAATAGGATTCGACGAATGGGGACCGGGAGACGGCGGCTGTCGAGCCGAGGCATGGAATGGGACAGTTTGTGCCGGGGTTTTTAAATCCCCCCGGCCCCCTTTGCAAGGGGGAGGAATTTCCGCCTCCGCGCCGGGCAAACGCCCGGAGGCGACAGGCCAGGCGTCAACCGCTCTTGGCAACGCTTGCTCGCCAACCAGGCCGAGCCCATTGGATCCAACGTTCACGTTGGCGGGAGGCGGCGTTGGATCCAACGTTCACGCGGCCGCCGGTCAGTCGAAGCGGATGACGAAGGTGTCCAGTTTTTCGCGCATTTCCAGTTCCTTGGAAAACATCTGGGCGCGTTCCTTGTCGTCGAACCGTTCCACCTGGACCTTGTAATAGTCGCCGCCGTTATTGTGGAGCAAGGTCATGAACGCGTTGTATCCCTTCATGGCGAGGCTGTTGATCATGGATTCCGCGAAGGCCTTGGTCTGGTACGCCCCCACCTGGATGGTGTAAAAAACGGAATCGTCATTCTCCTGGGGCGCGGACGGCTTCGCCCTGCCCTGCGCGGGTGTCCTCTTGCGGACGCCGTTTTTCTTTTCAGGGGTCCGCAAGGCGGCCAGTTGTACCGGGGCCGGTCCGGACTGACGCGGAGCGACCTTGATGTCCGGCAACGCCTTGACCGGCTCGCCGGAATTCGTTGCGGGCGCGGGGGGAATGACCGTTGCCGGGACCGGACGAGGCAGAGACGGGACGGGGCGCGGGTCATCGCGCCTGTCGCCGGGCCGCGGAGATCTCGCGTCTTTCGCGCGTTTCCGTGTCGCTTGGGCCAACTGGACTTCGCCGGAGTTTTTACCGAGGGCCGATGTCTCCTCCGGTTTCCTCACCAGCGCGGTCATTCCGTTAGTCATGTCCGTCGTCATCTTGCGCAGGTTGAGTTTGTTGGTGACGAAATAGATGGGCGCATAGACGGCGGCAAACATGCCGGTGGGGAGTTTCCCGAGCCCGGAGAAGTCGGACCGGGTCTCCTCCGCTTGCCAGAGTATTTCGCCGGTGCGGGTATCCACCATGGTGGCGGACATCCCCACGGCGATCGAGGAATGGAGCACGAGGTAAGCCCGTTCGACTTTCTGAATTCTGCCGAAGACCACCGCGTCGGCCCCCAGGATTTCGCCCAACCGGGCGACAGAGACCCTGTTGTATTTCGACGGGTCGGTCAACCCGTTCTGGACGAGCAGGCTCTCCACGACATAGCGTTCGAGGACGTTGAACCTGGCCTGGGTGAGGTTGGCGTACAGGCTTCGATGAAACATGGCCGCGGCGTCCCTCTGCCCCTTCTCCAGGGTTTCCACGGGCAGGATCGCCACGCTTTGGCTCCGCGACAATTGTTTCAGGTTGCCGGAAATCTGCACCTGCGGCCCGGATGAGCACGCCGAAATCCCTAGCGCCAGGACCGCGAGGACGATCCTCCGCCCCATGGCCTTGCGCCATTTGGCAAGCGTTCCGCCGGAATAACCGCGAGGGGAATCCATCGTCATCTCAACGCCGTATCCAGTCCCGTTTTTTGCGTCGCCGGCAGGGAGACCTTGTAAACTTTCTTTCCGACCATGCCGTCCTTGTTTTTCAATCTGCCGACAATCACTATATCGGCCATTCCGTCTTCCGGCTTGACCCTGTACACTCCATGGTATTTGCCGGGAAGGCTTTCCACCATGGCAATCCCATCGCGCCTCTGAAGCACGTCGAACGTGGCGGTCAACCCGGGTTCGCCCGCCAGGTCCACCCGGACCAGGTCAAACCGGCCCGACTTGGGGTCGGAAGCCCCCGCCTCGGCGCGAATCCCCTGTATCCTGGGCAGACGGATATCCGGCTCTCGATACTCCGCCGGATCGGGGAGTTCCTCGATGACCTTCAGCACGAACGATTCGGCAATTTTGTAATAGGCTTGCGGGACGTTGACGTTTTCAACCTGGCTTTGGATGGTGTCCACCACCGTCAGGGTCAATATGCTGGAGTTGTCCCACTCCTGATGCTCGGTTTCCCACAGCGTACGGCCGTTTTTCAGATCGATCATTTTGAGCGCCGCCCTGATCCGGGTTTCGGCGTAAAATCCGCCGGTGAAATTATTGGCGTCCAGGACATGGCCCCGGACCACCGCATCCACGCCAAGAGCGTCTCGGAGTTGGGCCACCGACATGTCCGCGGCCTGGTTGGGGGAATTGAAACCCGCCTGGGACAACCGGCGGTTCACTTCGTCCAAAGGCATGTCCGTGTACCCCAGGTAACCGAAATAATTGAAAAACACCTGCCGCAATATGGAGGAACATCGATCGCCGTCGGCGAGGTCCATATCATGAGTGAAAGGGAGAACGGCTACCTTCCTGGGAAAACCGTCGACTTGAGGGAAATTGTATACCTTGACTTTCGCAGTCCCGCACCCCAGGAGAAAAAATATCGCCCCAAGAGCGGCAATCAGGAAAGTCCTTTGCGGCCAACCGGTTGGAATAAAATGCCCGGAATGCAAGTTCCACCTCCAGAAACTTTTTTAACCCATTGAAAAACAAAGACTACCATCAAAAAAATCTATAAGCTTCAATATAATCAATGGGATAGAAATTGTCAATCCTTATCTCCTCATAATTTATTAAAAAATAAAGCGTTATGGCCGTTTTCGGAAATCGGCGCGATCGGCTCCAATAACTCCTGCAAATTCAAGGAGTTGATTTTCCCAAAACCCATCGATTCTTATTGACTCAAGCCCGTTTTCATGTTATTTATCGGAGCTTGATTTTGTAAGGCCTCGCCGGATTTTCCTTTTTTTCTGCGTGATCTGCAGTAACTCATAAACAAACTTTCCAGCGGAAAAAAGTTGTCTTCCAACATGTGCCCAGCGGCTTCCGGGTTTCCCACTCCGCCCTTCACAAACAAGGCGAAGGCCAAATCGATCGGCTCACACCATGTTCCTCGTTGAATTCATAGGCCGGATCACGCTCAACTTTGTAGGAAAGCTGGGGCAACGGCTGGTCTTTCTCATGGAAGCCCTGTACTGGGGCTTGCGGCCTCCCTTCCGGTTGTTCGACGTTGTCAAGCAAGTCCACTTCATCGGAGTCAAGTCGCTGTTCGTCATCATCCTGACCGCCTCGTTCACCGGCATGGTTTTGGGAATGCAGGGGTTTTACACCTTGAAGAAATTCGGTTCCGAAGGTTTGCTGGGGGCGGCGGTGGCGTTGAGCATCATCCGCGAACTGGGCCCGGTGCTGTCGGCGCTCATGGTCACGGGGCGGGCCGGTTCGGCCCTGGCCGCGGAGATCGGCATCATGCGGATCACGGAACAGTTGGACGCCATGGACACCATGGCCCTGAGCCCCATGAAATACGTCGTGGCCCCGAAAATCCTGGCTTCGCTGGTGGCCATCCCCTTGCTGACGGCGATATTCGACATTGTCGGCATCGTCGGCGGATACGTGGTCGGCGTACACCTGCTGGGAGTCAGCGGGGGGGCCTACACGGGAAGCATGGAAACCAGCGTGGCGTGGAAAGACGTTTACAGCGGGATCATGAAGTCCATCAGCTTCGCGGCGCTCATGAGCTGGATCTGCTGTTTCGAGGGTTTTTACGCCGACACCTACAGCGGTCATGGCGCCGAGGGGGTCAGCCACGCCACCACCACCGCGGTCGTTTTGTCGTCGGTCAATATCCTGATCTGGGACTATTTCGTCACCTCGGTCATGATTTGAACTTTTCGAGCGCCCATGATCCGCATTAAAAATATCAGGAAAAATTTCGCCGCCCAGGAGGTCCTCAGGGGGCTCAGCCTGGAAATCCCCAAAGGCCGGATCGCCGCCATCGTGGGCCCCAGCGGTTGCGGGAAAAGCGTCCTGCTGAAACACATCATCGGCCTGTTGAAACCCGACTCCGGCCAGTTGTTCGTCTCGGGAGAGGACATTTGCCAGTTGAACGGGCGGCGGCTCAACGACATACGCCTGCGGTTCGGCATGTTGTTCCAGGGGGCCGCCCTGCTCGACTCGATGGACATCTTCGAGAACGTCGCCTTTCCCCTGCGCGAAAAAACCCGGCTGGGAAAAAAAGAGATCGAGGAGCGCGTGGACCGGGAATTGAAAAACGTCGGCATCGTGGGCATGAACGCCAAGTACCCCGCGGAGTTGAGCGGCGGCATGAAAAAACGCGTGGGATTGGCCCGGGCGCTGATCATGCAACCGGAAATCGTCCTGTTCGACGAGCCCACGACCGGCCTCGACCCCATCATGAAGAAAGCCATCCATCAGTTGATCTACGATACGCAGAGGCGGGTGGGGTTCACCGCGGTGGTGGTGAGCCACGACATCCCCGACGTGTTCGAGATCAGCGACGACGTGGCCATGATGTATGGCGGAGTCATCATCGAACAAGGGACCCCGGAGGTTTTTCAAGCGTCCGGAAACCCCGCGGTGAAACAGTTTCTCAAAGGCGAGGTAACGGGACCTATCAGCGTCAGCTAACCATTTTACCGGCCGGGGACCACGCCGGGAGGCAAATCCCCCCGGCCCCCTTTGCAAGGGGGAGAAATTTCCGCCCCTGCGTAAGCGGGAGGCGGTGTTGGATCCAGCGGCACGCTGGCCGGGGGCGTCTCCGTTGTAAGGAATGGACGGGAAAAACCGACAACTAGTCCGGAGGTTGAGGGAGAATCGTTATGAAGAGAATCAGTTTGGAACTCGTGGTTGGAGTGTTCATGATGGTGGGGATCGCCGGTTTGGGATGGCTCTCCGTAAAGCTCGGGAAAAAGGAAATCCTGGGGACCGATTATTACTCCGTGTATGCGGACTTCGAATCCATTTCCGGGTTGCGCGAAAACGCCGAAATCGAGATCGCCGGGGTCAAGGTGGGGACCGTGGGAACAATCTCCCTGGCGAAAAACATGGCCCGGGTGGAGTTGAAAATCCTCAAAAACGTTAAAATCCCGGACGATACCATCGTCTCGGTGAAAACCCGGGGGTTGATCGGCGACAAGATGATCAGCGTCTCCCTGGGCGGCTCCCCCCAGCTCCTCAAAGCCGGGGACGTGATCATGGAAACGGAATCCGTCATCGACCTGGAAAACTTGATCAGTCAATACATATTTGGTAAAGTTTAATCGAATCGCGTCTGTTTACATAAATTTTTCTGGAGGAGACAAAGCATAAATATGAGCGCTAAAAACTTATGGGTCCGATTCGTCCCGGCGATATTGGCGGCCGCGGTTTTGGTCTGTTCCGTCCCGTCCCTTTCCTCGGCTTCGCAGATCACGGACAACCTGAAGGCCACGATCGATAAGGTCCTCGATATCGTCACCGACGAAAAATACAAGACCGACAAAAAGACGCGCCGGAAATTGTTGCGCGAGATCATCGACGCCCAGTTCAGCTACGAGCAGATGGGCATGCGCTCGCTCGCCCAGGACTGGAACCCCCGGACGCCGGAGGAGCGGAAACAGTTCGTCGACCTTTTCGGCAAGCTCCTCGAAAACTCCTACGCCACCAAGATCGAAAGTTACCGGGACGAAAAAATCAACTACGTGGCGGAGGAAGTGCGGGACGGCTACGCCATGGTGAAAACCGAGATCGCCCGGAAGAGCGACACCATCGGCGTCGATTACAAACTGATCAACATCAACGGCCAGTGGCGCGTGTACGACTTCATCATCGAAGGCGTCAGCATGATCCGCAATTACCGGTCGCAGTTCTCCAAGATCATCCACAAGGAGTCATACGAGGGACTGGTGAAAAAAATGACCGCCAAAATCGAGGAACTCGAGTCCGGCAACGACAAGGCGAAAACCGACCAGCTCTGATTCTCTTTCGCGATTCGTCAGAACCGACTTTTGGGGGGAAGGGGCCAGTCCCCTTCCCCTTCCCAGGTCCATCCTTTAAAGCGTCCAACAATATGAACCCTTTGGCTCGACCCTCAAATTACTCCCCTCCCTTGAGGGAGGGGGCTGGGGGAGGGTGGGCTGGCCAGCGTGAACGCTGGACCCAACGCCGCCTCAGGCTGACGCCAAGGCGGGATGTAGCTCCCCCTTGCAAAGGGGGCCGGGGGGATTCGCATTTCGGCGATCGCGTCAGCGTCATCGCCGCGTCGCCTCCGGGCATTTGCCCGGCGCCCCCACCTGACCTCCCCCGCCAGCGTGACGCTGGACTCAACGGGCTTGGCTCCGATGGCGAACAAGCGTCATCGAGGGCAATTCGAGTCTTGGCCATCCCGTTCCGGGGCGTTCCCCGGTCAAGGGGGAGGGAGTTATGGGAACTTCATTTTGTTAGACGCTCTTACCACCCCTTCGCATGATCCGAAGCTCCGCCCCCACCCGCATCGACCTTGCCGGCGGCACGCTGGACATCTGGCCGTTGTACCTCCTGCTGGGCAACCCGCCGACGCTCAACGCGGCCATCGACCTGTACGCCACGGTAGAGATCAGGCCCCGGAAAGACAAAACCATCGTCGTCGAATCGAAGGACCTGAAACTCCGGGAAACGTTCCCCTCGCTGGAGTCCCTGCCCGACAACCACCCGCTGGAATTGGTCCTGCGGGCGCTGAAGTTCTACCGTCCCGCCCGCGGAGCGGAAATCGTGACCGATTGCCAGGCCCCCGCCGGATCCGGCATCGCCGGGTCGTCGGCCTTGAACATCGCGCTGAACGGGGCGCTCAACCGCATGACGGGCCAACGGTACAAAAACCGTCAGTTGATCGATATCGCCAAGAACATCGAAACCCAGGTGATCCGGACGCCCACCGGCTGGCAGGACTATTTCCCGGCGCTCCTCGGAGGAGTGCAGGCGGTCCTGCCCACGATGACGGGGGTGACCTCCAGACAACTCCCCATCGACCTTGACGACCTCAACAGACGCTTCGTCCTGTGTTACACGGGCAAACCGCGGCAGTCCGGCATCAACAACTGGGAGGTGACGAAAAGCGCCCTGGACGGGGACAAGGGAGTTCTCCAAAAACTGTCCCGGATCAAGGACGCGGCGCTGAAAATGGAGCGGGTCCTCGACCAGGGAAACCTGGACCGGATGGCCCCCGTATTCGCCGAAGAGTGGACGGCGCGAAAGACCCTCGCTCCGGGGATCTCCACCGCGGAAATGGAGCGGATCATCTCCGCCGCCCTGCGCGAAGGAGCCCTCGCGGCCAAAGTATGCGGCGCCGGCGGCGGGGGATGCCTGGCGTTCATCGTCCGGAAAAACGCCAGGGAACGGGTCGCCGCGGCCATAACCCGCAATGGCGGGCAAGTCCTGAACTTCCGTTTCGTCCGGCGCGGCCTTCGCGTCCGTGAAATTTGATCTTCCTGCCCCGTTTTTTTTCAATCCCCGGAACCCTATTGATTGTATACTAATGGGGCGATCGAATCGCGCCGCCCATGATGGGAGGTCATGACGTGCCCTTTCTTTTCCCCCGGAAAAAAAGCGCCTTTTTGCTGGCCGGTCTCGTCTTGATGCTGGTCGTCCCTGTACTGCTGAACCGGTCAAGCCAGGTCAACACGTCCGAGGAGGCCCGGGAACGTTCCATACCTAAACCCCCGCCCTCGTCCTCGGAAGAGGCGGACGCCCTCATCCAGCAAGCTTCCGAGAATTATTTTTACCACGAGTACGGCAAGGCCGCGGAGAACTATCAAAAGGCCATCGTCCTTTACGAAGGACAAAAGGATTTGACGCGCGCCGCCAAGACTTACGAATCGCTGGGCGACCTGTACAAGACCGCGCAAAAACCGGAGGAAGCCGAGAAAAACTACATCCTGGCGGCGGACTATCATGAACGTATCGAGAACTACCCCGGTCAGGCCAGGGCCATGAAAGAGCTGGGAGACCTGCACGTCTCCCTGGAACGCCCGGACCTCGCCAACGAATGGTATCGGAAAGCCCTCCGCGTGTTCGAGAACCGCGAGCCTCACCTGGTCCTGGCCCTCGTCCAGGAAGCCTTGGGCCAACTCAACTGGGAAATCCAAAAGATTCCCGAAGCCATCCAGTATTTCACGCAGGCCAGAGACACCTTCGTCGTCGTGAAAAACCCGATGGGCTTCGACCACATGAACAACGTGCTCAACCGGTTGAACAATGAACCCAATCCCCATTCCCACGCCTTGCGGAACGTCCCGCCGGGGGGACGGCCGGCGGAATAGTTTCGACGGGAAAACGCCTTCGCGTTTTTTTTACGCCCTGCTCGCATACTCCGTCCTGACGTTGACCGGCTCGCCGGCTCTTGCCGTCGAAACGGAAGCGCCCTCCTATACCGCGGTTTTGGTGGACAGTCCAGCCAGGAAAACGCCGGTCCGGGAATTCGATTGCAACCAGGACGTTTACGTTTTCCTTACCTGGCATGGGCTTTCGGGACTTCACCAGATCACCGCCCTGTGGTTCAACCCCAGCGAAAAACAGGAGAGCCAGATCGACCTCAAATTCATCGCCAGCGCGGGAAAAACCGAGAACTGGGTGGCCTTGAAGCTTTTGGACTTGAAACGGGAGAGGAACCCGGTCCTGCCCAGCCTCGCCTCGTCAAAGTTCATCGGCAAATGGGAAACCAGGATTTATCTGGACGGAAATTTTCTGGAGAAGAAAAAATTCGAGGTGAGTTGCGATTGAGAAATTCCGGACCCTAAGAGCGTCTAACAAAATGAGACTCTCATTAATATCCTCCCCCTTGAGGGGGAGGTCGGGTGGGGGTGAAAAGCCGGGCAAGCGCCCGGAGGCAACACAGCGATGACGCTGGCGCGACCGCCGAAATGCGAATCCCCCCGGCCCCCTTTGCAAGGGGGAGCTACATCCCGCCTCGGCGTCAGCCTGAGGCGGCGCCGGATCCGGCGTTCACGCTGGTCACCCTCCCTCAGCCCCCTCCCTCGAGGGAGGGGAGCGATTTGAGCGTCAAGTCATCGTCTCATTTTGTTAGGCGCCCTAAGGGAGGTTTCAGTCCGCGGCCCGCCAGTCGTCGCCGTTCCAGTGCAGGATCAAACCGTTGTCGCCAACGGCGTACATATTGTCCTCGGAACTGCCCCAAATGGCGGTCAGATACTCCTCGGTGTTCGACTCGATCCGGGTCCACTGGCCGCCGTCGAGGTACAGGATCATCCCCGCGTCGCCAACGGCGAAGACCATGTCCTTCGAGGGCCCCCAAACGTCGAGGAAAAATTCCATGGTGCGGGTGGGCATCTCCGTGAACTCCGATCCGTCGAACTTGAAGATGGCTCCGTCGGAACCGGCGATGTACATGTCGTCGGGTCCGAACCCGTAAATACCGTACAACTCGGAATTGGAGTTGAAGGTCAACCGCCGCCAGGAATCCCCGCTTTGCTTGAGGACCAGGCCGTCGAACCCCACGGCGTACATCCCGCCCTCCTTGCATCCCCAGAGGCGCGCGATGTCCGTGTCGGTCCCGGTTTTCATGTGTTTCCACGCGGAGCCGTCGAAATGGACGATCTTCCCCAACCGGCAACAGGCGTAGATATCGTCCGGGGCCAGTCCCCAGATGCCGGACATCGGCGGCAGGCTCTCCATGTCCAGCGGCGCCCACTTACTGCCGTCGAAATGCAGGATTTTCCCGTCGGTACACGCCGCGTACACGTTGTCGCGCGCGCTTCCCCAGAGGTTCTTGAACGTCCATCGCCCGCCGGAATCCATCTTGCTCCATCGACTGCCGTCGAAATGCAGGATGGTCCCCTCGGCGCCGCCGATGAAAACGTCGTTCGCCCCGAACCCGAATATGGATAACAGATGACTGGTCGTCAGTTTGGACATTCTATTGATCCTTGGTCTTTACGAATCTCGGTTCGAGATTTTTTTCTTAACTTCTTTCAAGCCGACGCTGGGACGATTGGCTTCCTTCTTTTTGGCGGCGCGCAGGTCCCGGATGTCTTCCGCATCGGCCAATAGCTCCTGCAAGGCGACAAATCCTCGTAAGGAAGAACGGCGAGCTCCTTCTTGCCATTTTTGGTCAAAACTTCGGGGTGTAATTTCATAAAAAGCTACAGCGGCGGCAGGGACATGTCGGTCCATTGCTTCCCGTCGTAACGGATCACGCAACCGTTGTCGCCCACGGCGTAGACGCAATCGGAGCGGAGGCCCCGCACCTTGGTCAGGTAGTCGTCCGTGCAGGACTTCATGCGTTCCCATTTCCTGCCGTCGAAATGCAGAATCACGGCGTTGTCGCCCACCGCGAAGATATCGTTCTCCGCGGTCCCCCAGACGCTGAGAAGGTAATCCGCGGTCCCCGATTCCATGGGTTTCCATTCGGCGCCGTCGAAATGCAGGATGGTCCCGTGGGAACCGACGACGTACACGTTATCGGTACGCGTCCCCCAAACCCCGTAGAGGGAGATATGCTCCGGCGTCAATTCGTCCTTCCGTTCGAAAGCGGTCCCGTTGTAGAACCTGAACGTCCCTTCTCCGCCCACGGCGTAGATATGGTTGGGATCCTCCCCCCATAAACAGAAGAGGTCGTGGATGGTATTGGGCTCCCGGTATTCCCACCGCTCGCCGTTCCAGAACAACAACCGTCCGCCAACGCCGTAGATGAAGACGTTGTTGGGGCCGTATCCATAGGCCGAATTCAGGGAGTCGTAATTGCCCGTGTCCCTCTGGCTCCAGTTTTTGCCGTCGTAATGCAACACGACCCCGCCCACACCCACGGCGTAGATGTCATTCTCGTTCGCCGCCCAGATGCCCATCAAGGGATTGGTGTTGTCCGTGCGGACCTGGATCCACTCCTTGCCGTCGAAATGCTGGGGGACGCCGTCCTTCCCCACCACGTAGATATTGTCTTCGCTGAATACCCAGAAATCCAACAGGTCAGGTTTTTCGCCGACGAACATGGTCCTTTATTTTCCTTTTCTGGCTTGGCGGTCATGAATGCCGTAAACATTTATTGTAACATCCGGGGACGCAACCGGCCGGGTCACGCGAAAATCCGGCTCAGGCGATGGCCGAGGGGGTCCTGAAAACCACCTTGGAGAGTTTTTTCAGCGTGGGGGAATTTTTGAACAATTCCTGGACCTCCTCGCCGATGTCGTTGTGGATCAGGACCAGGGTTTCGAGGTTGGTCAGAGTTTTGGAGGTCGCCAGGGCGCGAGCGCCTTCGTCGCCGACCTCGGTTTCGTAAAGGTCCAAAAGGGTCAGGTTCTTCAGCGTCTCCGAATTGGCGATGGCCTTGGCGCCGCGATTCCTGATCGGGTTGTAGGTGAGCGTCAACTGCGTCAGGTTCCTCAAGTTCTCGGACTGCGCCAGGGCCTCGACCCCCTCCCCTTCGACGTAATTCCAGTTCAAGTTCAGCTCCGTCAGCTTGGCAAGGGTCTTCGACCGGGCGATGGCCTTGGCGCCTTCGTTTCCGATATTGTTCCGGTACAGCGACAACAGGTTGAGGCGGGTCAAATAAGGCGATTCCGCGATCGCCCGGACGCCCTCGTCGCCCAGCCCGTCTCCGATCCAGAGAGAGACCAGGCCGCCCAGACGAGGCGATTGGGCCAGGGCCTTGGCCCCCTCCGCGGTCAGCTTGTTATCGCTCAGGATCAACTCGGAAAGGTTCAGGAAGTTTTTGGATTCCGCCAGGGCCTTCAAGCCCTTGTCCGTCATCTCGTTTTTAAACATGTTCAGCGCGGTCAGGTTGGTCAGGTACGGCGACTCCGCCAGGGCCTGGACTCCGGCATCCCCCACTTTGTTGAACTCCAGGAACAAGGCGGTGACCGATCTGGCTTTTTCGGATTTCGCCAGAGCCTTCGCTTCCTCGTCGCCCAACTCCTTTTCGCGCAAATCGAGCTCGCCTTTTTCGATGTTGAAATTTTCGTCGATCAGTTTTTCAATATCAACCATTGGTCCTCTCTCCCAACCGCGGTCATCAAATTCTTTTATAGGATATTCGGAGCATTCTAAGAAAGTTCTCGAATTTGTAAAGAGTAATTTGCAAAGTATGTCCGTGGTAAAGGAAATCGCACCGCGGACGGGGACAAAAACCGGCGGCGCGAAACCGCATGGGCAAGGTTAAATTATTTTAATTTTTTTTTAATGTTTTTTTAACAAGATTTTAATACCTTGAGAGGGAATTTGGCTTTTCGGACATTTTTTAACCATTGAAAACTCAAGGAATCGAGAACCAGGACCGCCGCCATGCCGCAAAACATCGAGGAAATAACGCAGACCGTCAAGCATTCCAGCCGTTTCGTCCAGGATATCGTCCGGGAGATGGAGCGGGTGATCGTCGGCCAGAAGTACCTGGTGGAACGTTTGATCCTCGGCCTCCTGGCTGGGGAGCACATCCTGCTGGAAGGCGTACCGGGGCTGGCAAAGACCACGGCCGTAAAGACCCTGACCCAAACCATCAACGCCCGGTTCAGCAGGATCCAGTTCACCCCCGACCTCCTGCCGGCGGACCTCATCGGCACGCAGATCTACCAGCCCAAGGACGGGAGCTTCGCCATCAAAAAAGGGCCCCTGTTCGCCAATCTGGTTTTGGCGGACGAGATCAATCGCGCCCCCGCCAAGGTGCAAAGCGCCTTGCTGGAAGCCATGCAGGAAAGGCAAATCACGATCGGCGGGCAGACTTTCAAGCTCGAGGAACCGTTCATGACGCTGGCCACGCAAAACCCGATCGAGCAGGAGGGGACCTATCCCCTGCCCGAGGCCCAGGTGGACCGCTTCATGTTCAAGCTCAAAATCGGGTATCCTTCCAAGGAGGAAGAGAAGAAGATCATGCAAAGGATGTCCTCCTCCAACAACCATGTCCCGGTTCGGCCGGCGGTCGAACCGCGCGCGATCCTGGAAGCGCGGAAGGTCATCGATTCCATTTACATGGACGAAAACCTGGAGGACTACATCGTCAACCTGGTGACCGCCACCCGCGATCCCAGGGCGTATCGCCTGGAGTCGCTGGCTGGCCTGATCAAATACGGCGCCTCGCCCCGCGCCTCCATCTACCTGAACCGGGCGGCCCGGGCCCACGCCTACTTGAACGGCAGGGGATACGTGGTCCCGCACGACATCAAAAGCGTCGGGCTGGACGTTTTGCGGCATCGCCTGATCCTTTCGTACGAGGCCGAGGCCGAAAACGTGACAACGGACGATATCGTCAAAAAAATATTCGACACCGTCGAAGTGCCCTGAAACGTCCATAATCCACTCCAGAGTATGATCCGAAACCTGGCGCGAAAAATCATAGACCGTTTCCAAATCCCCTCCCCGCCCCCGGCCGGACGGGACAACAGAATCCCGCCGGAACTGATGGAGAAGATCCGCTTGATCCAGATCAAGACCAATTATCTCGCGAACGACATCATGGCGGGCGAATACGTTTCGGCCTTCAAGGGCCGGGGGATGGAATTCACCGAGGTCCGCGAATACCAGCCGGGCGACGACGCGCGCCTGATCGACTGGAACGTCACGGCCCGCATGGACCATCCCTACATCAAGGAATTCCGCGAGGAGCGCGAGTTGACCATGATGCTGATCGTCGACGTCAGTTCCTCGGGCGAGTTCGGTTCCAGCGGAAAACTCAAAAGCGAAATATCGGCCGAGATCGCCTCCATCCTCGCATTCCTGGCGATCAAGAACAACGACAAGATCGGGTTGATCGTCTTCTCGGACAAGATCGAGCGTTACATCCCGCCCAAAAAGGGGAAGGCCCACGTCTGGAACGTCGTCCGCGCGATTCTGAACTTCGCCCCGGAAGGCCGGGGGACCGACTTGGGCCTGCCGCTGGAATACCTGCTGAAGGTCCACAAGCGGAAAACCGCGGCGTTCTTCATTTCCGATTTCCAGGGAAAAAACTACGCGACCGGATTCAAACTAGCGGTCCGCAGGCACGAAATCGTACCCATCGTCGTCTCCGACTTGCGGGAGTTCTCGCTCCCGGACATCGGCTGGTTGCGCTTGAAGGATACGGAAAGCGGGGAAACCGTCCTGGTGGACACCTGGGACGAAAACCTGACGCGACGGTTTTCCGAACTGGCGCGCGAGGAACGCGACGGGCTCAAAAGATTTTTTTCCTCCCTGGGGGTGGATACCATCGAAATCGATCCGGGCCGTTCCCCGGTCGCCCCCATCCTTCAATACTTCAAAAAGAAAGAGAGAAAACGCTGAATGGACCCCGCCGCGCGCGAGAAACCCAAAGACGGAGTAAGCCCGAAATTAAAAATCACGGTCATCGCGTTTTCCCTGTTCACCCTGATCGCGTTCACCGCTTTTTTCGTCATGGTCTTCAACCGCGTGATCGCGCCGATCAAGTCCGACCCGGCGGGGGAACCGGACCTCCTGGTCCTTGCCGACAAGCTCAAGACCGCGGGGCTCCCCGACAAGGCCATCGAGCAATACCAGGAGTACCTGCGCCAGTCGAAACCCGACCGGGCGGCGCGGGCGCGAATTTCCGTTTCCATCGCCGACCTCTTCGTCGAGATGGGGACCTGCCGCGACGCATTGGTCTGGCTCTACAAAGCCGAACTGTCCGACGCGGAACTTTCCAGGAAAAACGAGTTCAACGTCAAAGTCGATTCCTGTCAGCATCAAGTAAATTTACCCCAACGCTGAGATATGGACAAAACGGTCCGATGGGGCGGAATGGTCCTCGCCTGGCTTGTCTTCGCCGTCGCGCCAGGTCTCGCCGCAACGGCCCCCGGCGCCGCCGCGCCGATCGCCGTCGAGGCGAAGGTGGACAAACCCAACGCCACGGTCGGGGACATCGTCGTCTATTCCATAACCGCGCATCACGACCGCGACGTGGAGATCGTCCCGCCCGACCTGGGTAAAGACGTGGACGGGTTCGAGCCCGCGCGGAACGGGACCGCCAAACCCCGGTCGCGCGAGGGAAAAATAACGGAGGAATACTGGTTTCGCCTGCGCGCCGACCGGGTGGGTTCTTTCGCGTTCAAACCCATCCCGGTCCATTTCAAAATGCCCGACGCCAGGGAACCCGGACGAAAAATCGATGGGCAGGTCTTGACTCCGCAAGTCGCCGCGGAAGTCCGTTCCGTCCTCCGCCTGCAAGGAGAACCCGCCGACATACGGGACATCAAGCCGCTGATCCCCGCCAGCACAAACCGGGCCCGGCGCTTTTTGTACGGGCTGGCCGTTGCCGCATTATGCCTGCTGGGCTTTCTGGCCCGGAAGTTCGTGAAGAAAAGACCGCGCGAAACTCACATCATGGACCGCCCGCCGACGCCCGGCGAACTCGCTCTGCGCGAACTGGAAGCGTTGCAGGCCAGGAGTCCGCGGGAGCCTGGAGCGCTCCAGGAACTTCATTTCGAATTATCGGAAATTTTCCGGCGATACCTCGGGGCGCGTTACGGCTTCCCCGCTCTGGATTGGACCGCGGAGGAGATCGGCGCCAGACTCCGGCAATTGCCGGAACTCGACGGACCCTTGCGGGACCAGGCGCGGGACATACTGGACCGCGCCGACAAGGTGAAATTCGCCAGGGTTTCCGTCGACCGCGAGGCGTTCGCGGCAACCGTTCTCTTGGCGCTCAGGTTCGTCCGGTCCGCCGAGGAGACCATGCAAACCATCGTATCCACCGCAAATCGCGGCTGATTTCCCATGATCTTCTTTCGATTCCACGACCCCTGGCTCCTTCTGCTCCTGGCGGGCGTCCCGGCCCTCATGATGATGGACCGGGAAAACCGCCGGGCGGCCCTGCATTACTCCTCCATTCAAAATCTGCAAGCGGTCCGCTCGCGGACGATGAGTCTTGTTTCCGTCATCCCTCCGGCGCTCCGGTATCTGACCATCGCCCTCCTGGTCGTCGCCCTGGCCCGGCCTCAGGAAGGGAGAAAAACGGTCGAAATCCTTTCGGCTGGAGTGGACATCGTCCTGGCGATCGACGCTTCCGGGAGCATGCAGGCCCTGGATTTCTTCAAGGACAAAAACCGGGTCAACCGTCTGGAAGCCGTGAAGGACGTGGCGAGAGATTTCGTGAACAACCGGCCCAACGACCGGATTGGGATGGTCGTCTTTGGCGCGGAGGCGTTCACGCAATGTCCGTTGACGCTCGACCACAACGTCCTCCTGTCATTCCTTGATAGGGTGAAGATCGGGGTGGCGGGCGACGCCACGGCCATCGGCTCCGCCATCGGCATTTCCGTCAAGCGGCTGAAGGACCTCAAGTCCAAGTCCAAAGTCGTCATCCTGCTCACCGACGGCCGGAGCAACGCGGGCAACATCCCGCCCCTGCAGGCGGCCGAGATCGCCAAACAGTACGGCGTCAAGATCTACACGATAGGAGTCGGGACCCACGGCAAGGCCCCGTTCCTGGCGGACGCTTTTTTTGGCGGACAATTGGTCTACCAGGACGTGGACCTCGACGAGGACACCTTGAAATCCATCGCCAACCTCACCGGCGCCCAATATTTCCGGGCCGCCGACCGGGAGTCCCTGACGGACGTTTACAACCAGATCGACAGACTGGAAAAGTCCGAGGTGAAGGTCGTGGACCATTCGGAATATACCGAAATGTTCCCGGTTTTCCTGGTCCCTGGCCTGCTCCTGGCGCTCCTGGACGTCCTCGTTTCCAACACGCGACTGCAAAGGATTCCCTGAGATGCGTTTTGGCCGGCCCGAATATCTATATTTTCTGTGGGCGATCGTCCCCCTCGCCCTGTTTCTAATCTGGGCCGCGCGGAGGAAAAGACGAGCCCTGGCCCGGTTTTGCTCTCCGCAAACCCTGGGCAAACTTTTGGACGAGCGGTGTTTCCAGAAACAACGGACGAAAGCCGTTTTAACGGTCCTGGCGATAGCGGCCATGATCGTCGCGCTGGCGCAACCCCGCTGGGGGTTTAAATGGGAAGAACTACGGCAGGAGGGCGTCGACCTCGTCATCGCCATGGACGTATCCAACAGCATGCTGGCCGCGGACGTCAAACCCGACAGGCTGACGCGGGCCCGGCGCAAAGTGGCCGACTTGTTGAACATGCTGGAAGGCGACCGCGTCGGCCTGGTGGCTTTCGCCGGGACAAGTTTCATCCAATGCCCCCTGACCCTGGATTACTCCGCCGTCGCCATATTCCTGGACGCCCTCGACACCGGCTTGCTCCCCGTGCAAGGCACGGACATCGGCGGCGCCCTGCGGACCTCCCTCAAGGCCTTCAGCGGCAAGGAAAAAAAATCCAAGGCCATCATCCTGATCACCGACGGCGAAGACCAGCGGGGAAATGCCTTGGAAACCGCGCGCGAGGCCAGGGAACAGGGCGCGCGCATCTTCGCCATCGGCGTCGGGCAGGAGTTGGGAGCCCCAATCCCCAACCTGGAGCAAGGCGGGTTCAAAAAAGACCGCGCCGGGGACATGGTCCTCACCAAACTCGACGAATCGACGCTTCAAAAGATCGCGATCGAGACCGGCGGGACCTACGCGCGGTCCGTGACCGGGGACATGGACCTGAACAAAATCTATCTTGAGGACATCAAAAGAACAGTGGAGAAAAAGGAATTGAAAACAACCCGCCGTCAACTCTGGCAGGAACGGTTTCAATGGCTGGCGTTTTTTTCCGTAATTTGCCTGAGCCTGGAGTTCATCCTCCGGGAAAACTATTGATACCCGCAAAAATAATGCCCTTATCGAATCGTCATTGCGAGCGTAGCGAGGCAATCCAGTATGGAGAGCGCTACGCGCCCTCGCGTTGCATACAAAGCCGGGAGGCTTAGCGCTCCAAAAAATTCCACCGAGCAATATTCAAACCAGGTTTGTGGCGAACTTGACAACGGGGCCCGCCGGTCTTATCTATAATAAAAATGTATGTTTTTGGCCCCGGGCCAATTCATCTCTTCAAGAAAGGAACGCAAACCATGTATGGAAACTACGCGCCCACGATGAGCCCTCAAGCCGTTGCCGCCGAACGGCAAAGGTTCATGGTGAAGGTTTACAACTGGATGACGGCGGGTCTCGCGACCACCGGAGCCATGGCGTTCTACGTCGCCAACAACGAGACCATGCTACGCCTGATCGTCCAGAACAAAATCCTGTTTTTCCTGCTGATCGTCGCGCAACTGGGGCTGGTCTTCTACCTGTCCGCCGCGGTCCATAAAATGACCCCCAGCCAGGCCACGGGGACGTTCATATTGTATGCGGGACTGAACGGCGTCACCTTTTCGTTCATTTTCCTGGCCTACACCGCGTCGTCGATCGCGTCCGCATTCATAGTGACGGCGGGGACTTTCGGCGCCATGAGCCTCTATGGCTACACCACGCAAAAGGACCTGACGTCGTGGGGCAGTTTTCTGTTCATGGGTCTGATAGGGATCATCATCGCCTCGCTGGTCAACATGTTCCTGAATAACCCAACGATCGGTTGGATCACCACCTATGCCGGCGTTTTGATATTTGTCGGGCTGACGGCTTACGACACGCAAAAAATTAAAATGATGAACGTCCTGGGAAACGAAGGAACGCCCGAGGACCACAAGGAATCGATCATCGGGGCCTTGACGCTCTACCTCGACTTCATCAACCTGTTTTTGATGATCCTCAGGATCATGGGCGACCGGAGGTAACCGGTTAAGGCGGCGGTCCTTTTTTTCCATCCCGACGTTTGAGCGGCCGCCAGTAGAAGGACGAGAAGACCAGCGCGGCAAAAGCCATGTCCAGAATGAAAACATGCCTGGGTTGGAACCATTGCAGATAAACGATCCGGGTCAGCCAATGGGCCAGAAAGGAATCCTCGTAAGGTCCGCCGCGGAACGCGTCCTCCGCGAGGGTCAATGGGCAGGGGACGCCGAGCAGGACCAGCAGGGTGACGAACGCCAGGACGCCTGCGTGGAACAGGCGGAAACCCGTATGGTTGACGGCAAGTCCTACGGGAAACCCCGCGACCAGAAATAGGATGACGAGAAAATGGAGAATGAGGACGGTTTCCGCCATGGTATGGTTCCTGCCCGGAACGAGGAGTAGCGGGAAAAAGGCGGGGACAAACCCGGATTTTATTCCAGGACCGTGTTTTCCAGGTTCGCTCCCTTGGTGATGGCCTTGGCGATGTTGGCGTCCACGAGATAAGCGTCCTTCAAGTTGGCCTTGCTCAAGTCGGCGCCGTGCAGGTTGGCCTCCAGCAGGAAGGCGTTTTGCAAGTTGGATTCCGTCAAGTTGGCATAGGTCAGGTCCGCTCCTTCCAGATTGGACTCCGCCATTTCGATCCCTTTGCAGTGCGCGTCCTTCAATTCGACCCCGAGCAGGTTGGAGTTGGAAAGGACCACCTTGTTCAACGTGCAGGAATTCATGTCGGAATATTTGAGGGTCGAGCCTCGCAAGTCCACGTCGTTGAGCTTGGAAAAGCTCAAGTCCGATCCGCGGGCGTTGATGCCCTTCATCGGGGTGTTGGCGATGTCGATCTGTTTCAGGAAGGCGTACATGAGCCGCGTGAAAGACATGTCGCAATCCTTGAGGACGGCCGAATACATGTTGGCGTAGTTGAGGTTACAACCCTTGAAATCGCATTTCTCCAGCTTGGCGGCGGTGAAATTGGAGTTTTCCACGATGGAATTGTGGAACGCGCAGTTGACGAGCGTAGCGTCCTCGAAGTCCGCGCCCTGGAGACTGGCGTTGGAGAAGTTGACGTTTTTGATCTTCGCTCCCTTGAAGGACGCGTTTTTCAGGTTGGCCTGCGAGAAGTTGACGTTGATCAGCTCCGATTCGTTGACGACGGCGTCGTTCAACGTGGCGTACACGAAAGTGACGCCGTTCAGGCTGATCCCGGTCAATTCGTAAGCGCTGAAATTGACGCCGTCCTGGCAGTTGTTGTGCAATACGAGCGATAGGAGTTCGTCTACGTTCGACATCAGCGTTGCAACTCGGGCGGCAGGAGGGAGTTCATGTTCCTCTGGATTTTTTGCGGGTTGATCCGGTCGTGGATGCCAATGACCCCGACCCGGATGGTCTTGGCCAGCATTTTTTCGCTTTCGGTACGGTTCGCCAGTTTAGCCACAATGGGCGTTATCGCGAAATTATTGAGAAGGAGCCCGTAAAAGGTGGCGGTCAAGGCCAACGCCATGTTGGGGCCGATCCTCGATGGATCGGAAAGTTGTTGCAACATCTGGATCATGCCCATGACGGTCCCCACCATCCCGAATACCGGCGCTTGCACGGCCATGAACCGCAGTATTTTCTGTCCCTCGTTGTGCCGGTCGCCCAGGGCGGTGAGTTCCCGCTCCATGATTTCATGGATTTCCCTGGCGTTGTAGCCGTCCACGATCATGCCGACCCCGTTTTTTAAAAAGCGGTTGTCGATCAACGACTCCTCCTGTTCCAACCGTTTCATGCCTCCCGCGCGGTATTTGTTCGACAGGCTCATGATCTCGTCGATATAGTCGGCGGGCTGGCGGACGTCCGGTTTGAAGGCATTGATCGTGACCCCGAGCAGGACCATGATCTTCTTCGAGGAGAAGGCCATGAAGGTGGTGGCGATGGTCCCTCCGAAGACGAGAAGGAAACTGTGGAAATTGAGGAAGACCACCCAGTCTCCGCCCATCAGGATGGCGATGACGATCAGGATGGTGCCGATGAGCGATCCCCAGATGGTCCCCATGTCCATGCCCGTCGGGGGCGCGGTGCGTACGTCCCCCAGGGGCATTTCCTGGACGGCTTCGTTTTCTTTTACCGCTGTGGCCATTGGCTCAGTTCGTTCTCATGGATGGAGCGATCAACTTGCGACTTTTTCGACGGAAGACGGCCCTCTGGCCTG
The DNA here is from genome assembly GCA_016217765.1 of Nitrospinota bacterium. Classification (GTDB taxonomy): domain Bacteria; phylum Nitrospinota; class Nitrospinia; order Nitrospinales; family JACRGP01; genus JACRGP01. The sequence goes on from JACRGP010000131.1 coordinate 23,259, forward strand.
CATGTAGCGAATCATGTAAAAATTCAGCCAGGCGATCTCCAGGGGCTCTTTTCTGCCGCAGGGGATATAGGTCTTGAGGAAATGCGGGTCCGAAAAACGTTCGGACGGGACCTGCGGGCCCAGCTCGGCCAGGCAACGCGCCATGCTGTTCACGCCCGCGAAGGTCTTGCAGAACAGTTCTCCCCAGGACGTCAGGTAAATGGCGGTAATGCTCTGGATTCTTTCCAACCGCTTGTGTATGAAGGCCTGGTATTCGTCGTTGTTCCGGCAGTCCTTGATGTTCCCCATCACCACTTCCCTGGGAACGGGGGAGCCGAAGTCGATAATGACGTACAGTTGCTTGAGGGTGGCGTCGTTCAGCAAGTCCTGGTTGGCGATGCTCGCGATGTTGACGCGCGCGATGAACGAGGAAATCTGTTCCAGGAGCGTATGCAGGTCGAAGTCCTTCAACGATTGTTGCTCGGCCCGCAACAGCAGATGGGTGTTCTGATCGTAGAGGTTGTTGAAGGCCGCGAAGGCGATCAGGAATTGCAAGGTGGCGGATTTCTTGATGATGTAGTCCTTGGGGATTTGCTCCACGTAGGCCAGGGTCTTGCCCCGGATGAGGTACCATTCCCCCTTTTCGCGGACGTTGGGCTGGTCCAGCAGGAACGTCAATTCTTTCTCGGCGGTTTTCCCGTCCACCAGGGCGAAGACGTTTTCCACCTTGTTCGCGGCCTGCCGGTAGAAACTAAACAGTTTTCGCCCCAACAGGTGGGTGTCGCGTTCGGTGATCAGACTTTCGCTCGGATCCAGGCTCTTGTTCTTTTCCGAAATGAGCTTGTACGAATTCATCAATATCTTGTTCACCCGGTTGCCCAGGCCGGCCTTCTGCATCATCTGCCAGTCGATGTAGTTGTTGAGTTGCTCCACCTTGTGGGGGGGCCATTGCCATTCCTTGATCATCTTGATCAGGGTGGATTTTTTGATATCGTGGGAGCCGGACTCCAACTCCTCCCCGCTCACTTGCGTCCCAACTTTAAGATAAAAAGCGGTCCGGAGGGCGTCCGTTTCGTTCTCGGTCTTGGTCTCCAGGAAGTATTTTTCCACCCGTTTGAACAGCATGATGTAAGGGTCGATGGACAGGTGTTCCGCCCCTTCGAACACTTTTCTCTTGATTTCGTGACACAGGAGGTTGGATTTGGTTTCGGTGAACATGTATTCCTCCAGCAACCCCATTTTCATGAGCGTTTTGAAGGGGGACCGGAACGATTTGATGAGGGCCCAAATGGAACCGCCGAAAAACTCGCCCTGGGAGATATCGTCCACGTTCCCCATGTCCACGAACTCGTGCTGGTCGAGCAGGGTTTTCCCGGACCGCAGTAGTTTGTAAAGCGAGCCGTAGCGCTCGTCGTCGCTTTCCACGGGGGCGATCATCCAGAAGGGGATTTTGCCCGCCACGACGATGGCGGTGCGGTACATTTCCTCCTTGAGCAGTTTGGCCAGCGCGGACCCGGTGCTTTCGCTGTCGCTTTCCCCGAAGATGTTCCTCTGGACCTCCTCGATGTCGTTGAGGAAAAAATGCGTTTCCAGATGGTAGGTCTCCCAGGTCCATTGTTCGATGGCTTGCAGTTTTTTCTTGAGCAGTTCCATGCCTTCCCGGCTCATCGAATTCTTGGATATGAGCAGGGTGTAGTCGAGGTCGGACTTTTTGGTCTGCGCGATCGACCCAACGCTCCCGATCAGCAGGACCGAGTGGATGACGGGCTCGAGTTTGGAGGTCCTCTTGATGATGGTGTCGGGAAACAATCTCTCCGAGGCCGTCAGCGACTCTTTATTCAACGCGAAATTGTAAACGCCGGAGGGGACGTCGCCCTCGATGTAGCCGGGCAGGCCTTTCTGGTGAACATGGAGCAGGCGCGGGATGATCGTAAAGACCATGCGGTCGTTGCGAAACAGGGTTTGAAGCGTCCGGTTGATTTTGAACTGATTGTATCTGAGAAACGCCTGCCGGTTGTTGAACAATACTTCCGCTGGGTTTTGGGAATTCTCGGACATGGCTTTTGCGTGAAATTATTGAATCGTTCCGCGCCGGCCGGAGCCCATTCCAGGCCGGACCGTCTGTTCAGATCATTATATTAAAAAACCGCGGTTTAAGGCAAAAATGTATCGACCGCCGAATCACTTTTTTGAAGCCTCGGGCGGAGCCGCTTTTCCCGGAGGCTTTTGTTCCGCGGGCTTGGGCGCGGTCCCGGGCGCGGCGCCTGGGGCGGTCTTTGCCGCTTCCTCCGTGGCCACGGCTTTGTCCTTCAAAATCTTGATCTCGACCCGCCGGTTGAGGGCCCGATGATCGTCGCTGTCGTTAGGCTCCAGGGGGCGGTACTCCCCGTAACCGGCAACCACGAGCCGGTTGGGCGAAAAACGCAACCGTTCGATGAAAAAACGCGCCACCTTCGCGGCCCGCGCCGTGGACAATTCCCAATTGGACTGGAATTGCTCGGTCTTGATGGGCACGTCGTCGGTGTGCCCCTCGACGACGAGCTGTTTCACCCCTTCCTGCGCCTCTTCCTTCACCGCGCTGATGATGACCTGGTCGGCGCCATCGATCAATTCGGCGGAGCCGGGAGCGAACAGGTCCGACGTGTTCAACCGGATGATGATGGTCCGCGTATCGCTCCGCACCAGGCTTTCCGGGTCGACGTTGTCCTTGACCAATTCCCGGACCCGTTCCAGCATCCGGAGCTCCCCCATGGTCAGGCGGATGTTGGTGCTGGTGATGTGCGCCTCTTTCGCTTGGATCGACGAGAGCGCCTCCGCCAGCAGGGTGTCGTCGATCTTGGAGATCGAGTACAGGAATATGAACATGACCAGGAGAAGGGTGATCAGGTCGGCGTAGGAAATGAGAAATTTCTCCAGGCCCAGGTGGAACTCGGTGGCCTGGACTTCGGTCTCCAGGCTTCGGAAGCCGGCGCCCGTGTCGCCGCTCTTGCCGCTTTTTTCGCCTTGGATGGCGACTTTCATCTCCAGTTGTTCGTTCTGCTCCCGCAACGTCTCCAACTCCATGATCATGTCTTTCCGTTCCCGCTCCAGGTTTTCCAGCTCCTCCTGAAGCTCGACTATGATCTCGGAGGGCAACATGCCTTCCATTCCCGGGGCGACGTTCCCGTAGAGCATCTTCTCGTAGGACTCGATGACCTGGTCCTTCTCGCGTATGAGGTTTTCGAGGTCGCGGACCGAGCCGTGGGTGTGGCCGCTCATTTGCTTGGCCTCGGTCTTCATCTGCTCGATGGTCAATTTGAGTTTCTCCGTTTCCTGCGCTTCCTCGCGCATCCGTTTCAACTCCTTGAGCAGGACGGTCTTTTCCCGGTCAAGCTTTTGGGTCTCTTTTTGCCGGGTCGAAAGCATTTCCCGCAACTCCTTGTCCCTGGCCTTCAACCGCTCCATTTGCTCGAGCAGTTCGTGGTCCGGGGGGCCGGCCTCGGGCGCCACCGCCGTCGCCGTCGCCGTTTCATGAGCCTCCTCGGCCTTGCCTTCGGCCGCTTTTTCCAAGGCCACGTGCTTGGCGGCTTTCGCGGCCCAAACCATTTGCTCCTGCTCCTTGATGGTTACGTCTTTTTGGTCGATGATGGACTTTAACTCGGTTATTTTTTTCTGGTTGAGTTTGAGGATGTTGTTGATTTTTTCGTTGAGCTTTTCTTTTTCCTTTTCCTGTTTCTTCAACTCCTTGATTTTTTGCCGGAGTTGCTCTTTGACCATCTGTACGCTTTCCATGTGTTGCATGGCTTAATCTCTGTTTTTTAAGGTGTATCGGTCAAATTCGGAAAAAGGGTTACAGAAAAATCCGCTCTGGTTCCACCTATGCTGTCAAAAGCGAGGGAGGGAGTAAAATCCTTACTTCCTCTTGTATTATTTTACCGCCCCCAACATTTGTCAACCCTTCAGTTCGACCCATAAATTATTGGCTTTTCTGAAAAAACCGGTTCAAATGACGGGATTAATAATGTTATAAAGGGCGGACTCTCATCCGCGGTCTTCGGGCGATTATGGATTATAGTGGTAACCTATTGAAAAAACGTCTTTTTTGGGTCGGAGTCCTGTACTTCGCCGAGGGGTTCCCTTACGGGGTGTTTTACGACGTTTTCCCCGTTTATTTTCGTCAGCAGGGCGTGGATCTCAGGTCCATCGGTCTGCTGGGTTTGTTGGGATTGACCTGGTCCTTGAAGTTCATTTGGGCCCCCGCCGTGGATTATTTCCGCCATCACCGGCTGTGGATTTTTTCCATGGA
>JACRGP010000019.1 GCA_016217765.1 Nitrospinota bacterium
GCCTGTTGAGTCCAGCGTCACGCTGGGGAGGGGGCTGGGGGAGGGTGGCCAGCGTGAACGCTGGACCCAACGCCGCCTCAGGCTGACGCCGAGGCGGGATGTAGCTCCCCCTTGCAAAGGGGGCCGGGGGGATTCGCATTTCGGCGATCGCGTCAGCGTCATCGCCGCATTGCCTCCGGGCGCTTGCCCGGCTTTTCACCCCCACCTGACCTCCCCCTTCAAGGGGGAGGAAGTTATGGAATACTTCATTTTGTTAGGCGCTCTTATTTCATTCTCCCAAGTCCGAGACCGAATCCTCGACCTGGATAGGCTCCTTTATGGCCGACAGTTTGGCGTAGTTTCGCAAGCGCTCCAAATGCGCCAGGGACAGCTTTCGTCCCGCCGCCAGGAGCAACATCCCCTCGCTGGTTTCGACATTGGACACAAGGACATGCCCGGGGCGCAATTCCTCGAACGGGATCGAGATAAAATCCCTCCCTTTGATGATTTCCTGGTCCTTTTCGTCCAAAAGACACTGGGATATTTTTTGGACCACGTCCGGGTCGTACCAGCCCTTCCTGCTGAGCAATTGTTTAAACGCCATACCGCGCGAAGTCCCATCGCTCTCGATCTCGAGCAGGTCCGCAAGCGGTTTTAGTATTCGAGCGCCCAGCGGGATCTTGTCCCCAGCCACCGAATCGCTTGGAAACCCGGAACCGTCAAACCTTTTGTCCTGATAGAGGACGATCCTCGAGACCGTCTCCAGCCGGGGGATGTTGGACAGAAGATGCCGTCCCATCTCCGGCACGCGGGCCAGCATTTCCTTTTCGTTATGGGACATCGCCTCCCCTTTGCGGCTTTTCGCCGAAACCTCTGGCGGAATTCCGACATGGCCGATCCGCGAAAGCAAGGCGGCCGACTCGATGTCCCATGAAGAGGGAACGTTCAAGGCCCTGGCCAGCGTTTGCACCAACTCCTTGAGCCGCAGGACCCTGCCGAACAAATCGGGGTCGAGGATGGAAAGGATCTCCATCAACACCTTGATGCTTCCGCTCAACGTTTTCTCGAGGAGTTCGCGCTCGGCGGTGATCAGCCTGAACTGCTCGACGCCCGCGTTCAGCGTCTTGACCAGGACATCCGGCGGACAGGGCTTGGTGAGGAACCTGAAGATATTTCCCTCGTTGACCGCCTCGATGGCCGTATTTTGACTGGCGTAACCCGTCAGCATGATACGGACGGTTTCGGGAGCGGCTTCCTTGACCCTGGCGAGGAATTGAATGCCTCCCATGCCCGGCATGCTCATGTCCGAGACGACCACCGCGTAAGGGTTCCGCCGGTCCAGGCGTTCGAGCGCCGCTTCTCCGCTCGGGGCGGAATCCACATCGAAATGCATGCGTAAATGCCGTTTGTACCCGTCGAGGATGTTCGAATCGTCGTCAACGATCAGTATTCTGGTTTTCATACAGACGAGTCCATTTGGACTTCACAAGCAGGGTCATGCAAAGCTCTCCTTTGCAAGGGGGGAAAGGCAAATCCCCCTCGGTCCCCCTTTATAAAATCCCCCCGGCCCCCCTTTGCAAGGGGGAGTCGGGGGGAGGTCTTGTTCTCCCCCGCTTCCCTTTGTTAAGGGGGAACCAATCGCCCCCTTTGCAAAAGGGGGCCGGGGGGATTTTATAATGGAACTCCCATTCATTCGAAAGCTTCAGAAGCAATACGTCCCCGATTCAATCCTCATGGGTCCCGTCCCGCAGGGTTTCATAACGCTGGACGCCCAACGCCACCACCTCCAAAAGCATGTCCAGATCGACGGGTTTGGTCAAAAACCTGAAGACCTCGGCCTGGCTTGCCGAACGCTCCATCAGCGCGGCGTCCTGAAGACCGGTCATGATGACGCGGGTGGACAGCGGGGAGATCTCCTTTACCGTTTCCAGGAACCGGACCCCTTCCATACCCGGCATTTTTTGGTCCGAGAGTATCAAGGAAACCGGTTGGACCTTTTTAAGGAGCTCGATCGCCTCCAATGCGTTTTGGGACGTTATGACCTCGTAGCCTTCCATCTTAAAGACCCTCGATAGCGCGTCGAGGAGGTTGACTTCGTCGTCGACGATCAAAATCCGATGCCGGGCCGTTTCCACCTCCGTCTCTCCTTTCCGAATTCGCCGCCTGCCGCGGTTGCGGCAGGCGCTCATGCCCCGCGGGGATCCGGGGGCGCCGTTTTGACGCAATTCCGTCCGGAGTTTTTCGCCCGGTAGAGGGCCTCGTCGGCGCGCTCGATCAGGCGCTCGACGCCCGCGAGGTCCCCGTCCGAGGCGGTCGCCGCGCCAAAGCTCGCCGTGATTTCCAAGGCCGGTGGGCCCTCGATCTCGACCGGGCGCGAGGCGATGGCCCGGCGGAGGCGCTCCGCGACGGCCTCGACCTCGCCGGCCCCCGTGTCCGGGCATACGACGAGGACCTCCTCGCCGCCCCAACGGACCAGCGTGTCGTACTTTCTGGCCGTTTGCCTCAGCCGCCGGGCGATTTCCCTCAAGACCTCGTCCCCGGCCCGGTGCCCGCGCGAGTCGTTGACGGACTTGAAATGGTCCACGTCCGCCATGATCGCCGACAGGGCCCCCTTTTTCCGTTGCGCCCGGGCCAACTCGTTCTCCAGGACCTCCATTCCCTTGCGGCGGTTGAACAGGCCGGTGAGCGGGTCGGTGAAGGCCAGCGTTTCCAGACGTTTGTTCGTCGCGCGCAGGCCGTTTTCCAGCTCGACGATCCTGGCCCCGGCCCGGATGCGCGCCACCAGTTCCCGCGTGTCGAACGGTTTCGAGACGAAATCGTCCGCCCCGTTTTCCAGGGCCTCCACGATCTTTTCGGTCTCGGTCTCGCCCGTGAGCAGGATGACATAGCAATAGCCGCTCTCGCCGTCCTTGTTCAAGTCGCGGACGGCCCGGCACAGCCGGATGCCGTCCGTCCCCGGCATGTTCCAGTCGGTGACGAGCGCCGCCGGTCCAAGGCGCTTTATCGCGTCGAGGGCCTCCGCGGGGTCGGAGAGATAGACCGCTTCCCACTCGCTCCCCAGGGCGCGCATCTTCCGCCGGACGGCGTCCAGAAGATTGCGGTCGTCGTCGACGAAGAGGATCCGTTTCTTCATGCCGGGCCGTCCGTCAGGCAAACGTTCAGCCATGCATTCAGCCGGTCCAGCAAGCCGAGTTCCTTCAAGTAATCCGTGTCAGGCTCCGGCGCCGACAACCGCCCCGCGCAACCCCGCGCCTCGTGTTCGAGGACGTCCGCGACATGCACGAACGCAAGCGGGGAGAGCGACCGCTCCGGGCAGAGCGAGGGCCGATGGTGGTAGGCGATGGCCTCCACCGTGTCGTCGGGCAACCCCCAAAGCCCCATGAGATAAGCCCCCACCTCCGCGTGGCTCGCGCCAAAGGCCTCGGCCTCGGCCCGCCAATGGCCGGTCTTTTCGGCCTTGGCCCGGTCCAGGACTTTTTCGTATTCCGCCGGCAGGTTGACCGCGAGAGCCAATATCCCCACGTCGTGGAGCAACCCGGCGACGAATGCCCGGTTGACCGCCTCCGGTTCCGCCTTTTCCGCCCGCGCGATCCGCCGCGCGAACTCCCCGACGGTCAGGCTGTGCTCCCAGATGTCGTCGACCGACACCCCGTCGATCCTCCTTTTCTTGAACTCCGAAAAGACGTGCAGGGAAAGGGCCAGCGCCTGGATGGCGTCCAGCCCCAGGATTTGCGTCGCATGGGCGATATCGGCGATCGGCTCCCGGTGCCCGAAATAGGCGGAGTTGGACAGTTGCAGGATTTTCGCGGCCATCCCGATGTCTTTGCCGACGATTTCGGCCACGTCCTCCAGGGAGGCGTCCGGCGATTCCAGCGCCGCGATCAATTCGCCGTACCAGTGGGGCAGGGAGGGCACGGTCTCCATGCTCATGATCAGTTTCCGGATGGCCGGGCTGGACACGAGATCGCGCAGGGAACAACCGCGGTCGATGGCGAGCCGCAGGGCGTCGCAGTCGCACGGCTTGGACAAGAACCGGTGCGCCGAAAGGGACGACCGCAGGAAGGCTTTTTTGTCCGCCTGACCGGAAAGGATGATGCGCACGGTCTCGGGGCTCCGCTTTTTCACCTCCGCCAGGAGCCAGGCGCCGTCCATGCCCGGCATGCGCATGTCGCTCACCACCGCGTCGCGGAATTGCTTTTCGATGGCTACCAGGGCCTCCCCGGCGTTGCTGGCGAACTCCATGTCCCATTCGCGCCGCAGGGGATGCAACATCCGGCGCAGGCCGTCGAGAACGTTGACTTCGTCGTCCACGAACAGGATTTTCCTCTTCATGCGGGTCCTCCTCCCGAGACGGCCCCCGCCGCCAGGGAAAATTGTTGCCGGGCGGCGTCGATCCTCTTGAAGGCATTGTCGAAGGCCGCGTAAACGTCCGGGTCGAACTGCTCGCCGGCCGCTTTCCGTAGCGTAGCGAGGGCCTCCCGGCCGGAACAGGCTTTTTTGTAAGGGCGGTCCGAGGTCAACTCGTCGAAGACGTCCGCCGCGGCGACGACGCGGGACTCCAACGGGATGTCCCGCCCCGCCAGGCCGTTGGGATACCCCTTGCCGTTCCACCACTCGTGGTGGGTCAGGGCGATGGCCGCCGCCATTTTTAAAATCGGGTTCCGGTTCGGGTCGTAGTCCCTTCTGGACCCGTTTTCCCAAAACGAGTGAAAGATGTCGCCGCCCGAAATCCTCCGGCCGAGGACCGTATGCCCGGCGACGCAGTGTTGCCGCATCAGTTCCCATTCCTCGAACGTCAGGACATCCTTTTTCCAAAGGACCTTTTCCGGGACGGCGAGCAACCCGATGTCGTGGAGGGGACTGGCCAGGAACAGCCTTTCCACGAAAACGTTTTCCAGGCCCATGGCCTCGGCGGTAATCCGGCTGTAGGCGCCCACTTTCAGCCCGTGGTTGCCCGCCACCTTGTCCCGGTATTCGTTTACCCCGGCAAGTCTTAATATAAGGTCGAGACGGGAATCCGCAAGGTCCCGGGTCCGTTCCCCGACCTTTTTTTCGAGCGTAACGTTGTGGGCCTTGATCTCGTCCTGATACGACTTCAGCCGGAGGACGCTCCGGAGACGGGCGACCAGGTCCTCGCGCTCCGCGGGTTTGTTCAACAGGTCGGCGGCCCCCAGGTCCAACGCCCGGCGCTTGAGTTCCCTCTCGTTCAACCCCGTCAGCATGACCACCGGGACTTCCCGGGTCCGTTCGTTCTTTTTCATCCCGCGCAACAATTCGAACCCGTCCTTGACCGGCATGCTGACGTCGGAGACGACCGCGTCGAAGTCCGTTTCCATGGCTTTTCGCAACGCCTCGTCGACGCTCGTCGCGAAAGAAAGCTCCCATGTCTCCCGGCAGTCGCCGAGAAGCCGTCGCAGGCCGTCAAGGACGTTCGGTTCGTCGTCCACGAATAATATTTGCTTTTTCATACTAAAGGATGCAATCTCCCCTTTGGTAAAGAGGCAAATCCCCCGCGGTCCCCCTTTGCTCAAGGGGGCGGTTTCGTCCCCCCGGTTACCATTGACCCCCCTTTGGAAAAGGGGGGCTGGGGGGATTTGGCAATTCCCTATCTGTCCGACCGCTCCACCATGGCGCGGAAAATCGTCTCCATTACCGCGTCAAGCTTCCGCAACACTTGCAAATTATCGAAACGCAAGACCTCAAGCCCCCGGCTTTTCAAGTATGCGTCCCTTTGCCTGTCTTTTTGAATACCCTTTTCCTCCATATGTTGCGATCCATCGATTTCCACGACC
>JACRGP010000133.1 GCA_016217765.1 Nitrospinota bacterium
TCAAGACCGGCGCCGTCGCCCCCGGCATGCCCGCCGACCTCATCGCGCTAAGAACAACCGGCCCCGCGCCCGCAACGTGGACCGACCTGCCGTTCGCCCCCGACCGCCGCGAAGCCGATTTCGTCATGCTGGACGGGGAGACGGTGTTCCGGAAATGATTTTTCGATCGGAAGTTTTTTTATCCTTAGCCATCAGCGGAGGCGCGAAGCGCCCTCCGTTGCATGATTTTGTTTGCCCTGGCTTGTCAGAGCCTCCTTGATTTCTTCGATACTATATGGCGGCGTACGACGGTGGAGTACCGCGTGACAGTTAGGGCACACTGGTCGCAGATCCTGAATCGGATCGACCTCGTATTCGCTGTCGGTATCCGCAAGAGCGCGAAGGTGATGGACATGGATAAAACCCTCCGCTACTGGACCGTAGACAATTCCGAAGCGAAACCGCAAACGAAGCAGTCAGAACCATAATGCTCGATGCAACGCCGCCGTGCCTCCGGATTGCGCTCATATGCGTTCACAAGTACTTTCCGGACGGCGCCTTCGCGGTAGCGTGGCGGCTCAACCTCGTCGGCGGACACGCCAGCCTCGAGGTCGAATCGTCGGTCAATTAGAAGAAGCTTCTCGATGATCTTCACAAACTGATCGGGAACGGTTGTGTATCCACGCGCGTAGGTGAGGTACTTCCACCCGGGGAGCCGATCTCGCAACAGATCAATCGGGATCGGATTTCCTCGAAGATTGATGTTGCCAATCTTCGCCTCATACTTGGGAGCCCAATTCTTGCTTGGCACAGGCATTGTCATCATGCTCCCGCTCGCGACGAGATCGCCAGCATAAGCGGGGATCAAAAAAAGCACCATATCGCCGATCCTTGCCTTTTTTGGCACTGGCCACACCAAAGAGCCATCATTTTTAGCCGAATCGATCAGATAGTCAGGGTCGTTCTTTGTTCCGACCGCGATGTGCAATTTACTCATGTCAGGTTCTCCTCGGTCATGCCTAACAATCATTAGATCGATCCGTATGAGATGCGGAATTTACTTTGGCTGTTCGCATAACATGCCATCAATTCATCGGGCGGGACCCCAATAATCTTAATATCTGGGAACGGCCATGCAACCGAAATTATAGCAAGTTTTTCTCCCGTTCGGGCGTTTTTTCTGCGGGCCGAAAAATGTAAAATCCCCCCAGCCCCCCTTTGATCAAGGGGGGATAGATTTTCTCCCCCTTCGTAAAGGGGGCCGGGGGGATTCGCGCCATGACCGCCAACGGGAATTTTTCAAATCCCCCTATCCCCCTTTGCAAGGGGGGATTTTTGTCTTCCCTCCTGCCGGGGGGAAGGGCAGGATGGGGGTAGAGATGTCGCCGGGAAGTCGCGTGTGGATTGACGCATATGGAATGAGTCGAAAATCGTTATAAGCTTTTCTTAGATGTGGGGCGCGAGCTGGGTTCAGAGTTTCGACCCCTGTCCCTGCCCGGCGCCCTGTGGGCGTCCCCCTGCCCGGGGGAAGGGGTGTGAGGATTCTCGCTATGGGAAATCCCCTCAGCCCCCCTTTGATCAAGGGGGGATAGATTTTCTCCCCCTTCGTAAAGGGGGCCGGGGGGATTCGCGCCATTACCGCCAACGGGAATTTTTCAAATCCCCCTATCCCCCTTTGCAAGGGGGGATTTTTGTCTTCCCTCCTGCCGGGGGGGAGGGGGCATTTTATTATCCGTTCCAAATAATCTTTTTTTCCGGCGCTGGCGGACTTATATTAGGAGTGAGTCCCATTTCCGAGACGGGTTGCCTATGAAGGCCTTGGTGTTGGATATCAAACGCGAGCAGTGGGAATTCACGCGCGGCATGCGCATTGCCTCGGTTGACGAGCCCGCTCTGGACGAGGGGAAAAACCCGGAGGACGGCAGTAAGGTCATCATAAAGCCTTTGTACACGGGGTTTTGCGGGTCGGACAAGAGCATCTGGTTCCGCCATGCGTTCAAGGAGATGATCTTCGACTCGCTGGAGCGCAACGGCCATCCGTACCGCATTTGCGGTCACGAGTTGTTGGGCCGGATCGTCGAAACGGGCTCGTATTCAGCCAAGCATTACGGGTACAAGCCGGGCGACGTGGTCTCCGCGGAGTCGCACATTTTCTGCGGCCGGTGCCACCAGTGCATGATCGGCGACGCGCATGTCTGTTCGGACCATTTGATCATCGGGATCTCCACCGACGGCTGTTTCGCGGATACGGTGAAGCTCCCGGCCAAGGAGTTGTGGCGCACGGACATCGACCGCATCCGGCCCGAGGTGGCGGCGATCCAGGAGCCGCTGGGCAACGCCGTGCACGCCTGTAGCCGGGTGGACTTGCGCGGCAAGACGGTGGCCATCTTCGGATGCGGGACCATCGGCTTGCTCTCCATCCTCGTGGCGCGGTGCATGGGCGCGGCCTACATCGCCGGGGTGGACCCCAACCCCGCCAACCTGCGGATGGCCGAACGGCTGGGGGTGGACCTGTCCCTGCAACTGGATTTGGAAAAATCCGCCGGGCTCGGTCACCGTCCCGACCCGGACATCGTCGCCGTCATCAAGTCCAAATGCTTCAACGAGGGCGTGGACGTGGCGCTGGAGATGGCGGGGAGCGCCCAAGCGCTCAACACGGCCATCGCCGCGACGCGCGCGGGCGGGGACGTCGTCTTGTTCGGCATCTCCTCGGGCGACTACACGCTGTCGAATTTCCAGGACATTGTCATGTACGGCAAGTCCCTGCACAGCGTGGTGGGCAGGCAA
>JACRGP010000134.1 GCA_016217765.1 Nitrospinota bacterium
CGAAAAATTCATCACCCGGCATCCCGCGGCGGCGGAGGAATACCGGGCGCTGGAGGCGTTCGTCCGCCGGGAACTCCAAGCCGTCAGGGAAAAGCTCGCGGGACCGGCGGCCGCGCCGGGGCGAACTGGCCAAACCCGGATCGCCCTCGACAACGCGCATTCGCCACCGGAGCGGAGCCCGTTGGGTCCAGCGGCACGCTGGAAGCCGCGGCTCCTGATCGGGACCGCGGGGACCGTCACCACGCTGGCGGCGCTGGACAAGAACATCCATCCCTACGACCCGCTCAAAGTCCATGGGAGCGTCTTGACCCGCAGACGTATCCGGGAAATCCTGGACGACCTCAAGGCGAAAACCCTGGAGGAGAGACTGCTCTTGAAACCGTTGGAGCGCGGCCGGGAGGACGTGATTGTCGCGGGGACCTGCATCGTCCTGGAAACCATGGACGCGTTCGAGATCGAAACGCTCACGGTGAGCGAATACAGCCTGCGCGAAGGGATCCTCCTGAAAGCCCTGGCGCGGGAAGGTTAGGCGATCGCCGAAAGAACCCCTTTTGCCCCAAAATCGTCAGGCCCGCGAAAGCGGGCATCCAGAAAATCCCTGGGGATACTGGATTCCCGCCTGCGCGGGAATGACACAAAAAGGCCATAAATTTTCCGGGGCCCCGTCTCTTGGAATTCCGCCGTTATTTGCGTCCGGGACGGGGTTTGGATTTGACATGGATTTCTCTTTAAGCTATCGTTTTAAAACCGAATTTGGAACGTCATCACCGGCAAACACTTGTCCCAGAAAAAGATCGTAGACATCAACAAGCGCCCCGTTTCGGGCCATCCCATGAAGGGCCGGGACATCCTCGTCAAGTGCCTCGAGAACGAAGGCGTGGACGTCGTGTTCGGCTACCCTGGCGGGGCCTCGATGGAAATCCATCAAGGGCTGACCTTGAGCCAGAAGATCCGGATGGTCCTTCCCCGTCACGAGCAGGGCGGCGCCTTCGCGGCCGGCGGCTACGCGCGGGCCACGGGCCGGGTGGGGGTCTGTCTCGCCACGTCCGGTCCCGGCGCGCTCAACCTGTTGACGGGCATCATGGACGCCAAGATGGACTCCATCCCCCTTGTCGCCGTCACCGGCCAGGTCCCCTCCACCGTTCTGGGGAGCGACGCCTTTCAAGAAACCGACATTCTCGGCGCGACGTTCCCGCTGGTCAAACACAGCTATCTTATCCAGAACATCGACGACATCCCGCAGGTGGTGCACGAGGCGTTTCACATCGCCAGGACCGGCCGTCCGGGGCCGGTGTTGGTCGACCTGCCGAAGAATATCCAGCAACAGGAGACGATCCCCAACTTCAACGTGAGGTTCGACGTCCCCGGTTTCAAGCCCAACCTGAAGCCTTCGCCGTTGCAGATCAAGAAGGCGGTCCACGCCATCATGGAGTCCAGGCGGCCGGTCGTTTACGCCGGCGGCGGCATCGTCAGCGCGGAGGCCTCCGCGGAGTTGGTCCAGTTCGTCCGGAAGACGGGCATCCCCGTCGCCAACACCGTCATGGGTCTCGGCTCATACCCCATGGACGATCCGCTGTCCCTGCAGATGCTGGGCATGCACGGCGCCGTCTACGCGAACATCGCCATAAACCACGCCGACCTGGTGATCGCCCTCGGCGTGCGCTTCGACGACCGGGTGACCGGCAAACTGTCCGAATTCTGCAAAAACGCCCGCTTCATCCACGTCGATATCGACCCGACGGAGATCAATAAAAATATCATCGTGGACATCCCCATCCAGGGCGACGTCAAACTCGCCTTGCAGATGATGAACGAAAGCGTGGCCCCGAAAAAGGACATCGGCCCGTGGCTCGCGGAGATCGAGGGATGGAAGAAAGAGTTCCCCTTCCATTACGACCTGCACGAGACGCACATCGTCCCGCAACACGTCATCCGCGAGCTTCAAAAGCTGGCCGCCGAGGACGCCATCGTTTCCGTGGGGGTGGGACAGCACCAGATGTGGACGTCCCAGTTCTGGCGGTTCCAGCGGCCCCGATGTTGGTTGTGCTCCTCCGGTTTGGGGGCCATGGGGTTCGGTCTGCCCGCCGCGATGGGGGCCCAGGTGGCCTATCCCGGCCGGCAGGTCATTAATATCGACGGCGACGGCAGTTTCCTCATGAACATCCAGGAACTGCAAACCCTGAAAATCGAGAACGTCCCCGTCAAGAGCGTCGTCCTCAACAACGCCCATTTAGGCATGGTGGCCCAGTGGGAGGACCGGTTCTACAAGTCCATCCGCGCCCACACCTACATCGGCGACGCCAATTTCGCCGAGATCGCCCACGCCTTCGGGGTGAAGTCCGAATGCGTCAGCAAGCCCGAGGAGGTGGTCCCCGCCTTGAAACGGATGCTGAAACACAAAGGCCCCTACGTCCTCGACGTCAAGTACCCCTACGACGACAAGAGCCGGGGGCACGTCATGCCCATGATCCCCGCCAACCACACCTACCTGGACACCCTGCTCGACCAGGAACACTCCCTGCGCGCCTACTGGAAAAAGAAGGGCATCCTCAAAGACTAGCAGGGCGCTGAAAAAGTCCCTTTTGTGCCCAAAAACCGTCATGCCCGCGACAGCGGGCATCCAGAAAGCCCTTGAAAATATTGGATTCCCGTTTTCACGGGAATGACGGCAAAAGACTAAAAAATAGTTTTTCGGCAACTTGCTAGCGCTACTCCGTTAAGTGCAGGCGTAGCGCCGCAACACGGGCATTTTCCGGTGGCGGAGGGCGCCTCTCTGTTCGTCATCGCGAGCCGTCCACTTGCCGTGGGGGCGACTGGCCAAACCCGGATTGCCCTCGATGACGCTAATTCGCCATCGGAGTCAAGCCCACTGGTTCCAGCGGCACGCTGGGCGTGGCGATCCAGAACCTCTCTGGATTGCTTCGCTCCGCTCGCAATGACGGCTTGACCGCTACTTATGCAAAGGTCTCTCTCGGTAGAGCATGATAAAAGGGTTCCGGAATTTTTTCCTCCTTGGATTTTACTCATGCGATACCCGGGTTGACCGCCCCAACCCTGTTTTTTTTATGCACTGCGCCAAAAACGCATCCGCGTAACCGCAATATATTCAATGTCATTTTCTTGGCAATGAGTTTGCCGTTCGGGCGGGCCGAATTGCCGTCTTGATTTTATCGCGTCATTGTACGATTATATATTGGCGGTATTGCCGCTTGGCTTTATAACGTTGTCTCCTTATTAATCAACCGCCATCGGCTATCGCCGCGGGCGTGGGATGTCGGCATGAGCGCGATCATACAGACCGATCAACCGTTAAAAAACTTTGTTCTCCAGTGTCTGAACCAGCACCCGCGCGACGACGGCGCTTTTCTGCGCGACTTGGATTGTCTTGTGGAAAAAGAGGGCGACGCGGTGTATCCGGCCTTGCTGAAACTGCTCACGCACTTGGACTTTGAACAAGGCGAGGCGAAAAAAAAGTGGCTGGACATCGTCGCCCATCATGAAAAGCTGAACGCCTGCCTTGGCCGTCCGGTGAGTTTGCAGACGGCGATCTGCGACTATTTTTCCTCCGTCATCAGGACCTTTCAAATCCCCAAGGTGGTCGAGATGGAGGTCTTCGAACAGACGGCGCGCTCCTCGCACAGCGACCCCCTGACGGACCTTTTCAACCGCGGCTATTTCGACGAGGCGCTGGCCGGCGAGATCAACCGGTGCCGGAGATACGGCGGCGAGTTCTCCCTGCTCTTCCTGGACATTGACAACTTCAAGAAGCTGAACGATTCCCTGGGCCATCAGGCGGGAGACCTGGCGTTGAAGCGCTTGGCCAAGGCGATCGTCTCCTTGAAGCGGATCGAGGACATCGCGTGCCGGTACGGCGGCGAGGAGATCGTCCTCATCCTGCCCCAGACGAGCAAGATCAAGGGCCTCATCATCGCCGAAAGGATCCGGCAAAAGATAGAAGAGATGAGCATGGAGTTCGAGGGCAGGACGTTTGGCATCACGCTCAGCGGCGGGTTGTCCTCGTTCCCCCTGGACGCCAGGGAAGGCAAGGACCTGGTCGGCAACGCCGACAAGGCCATGTACGGCGCCAAGGCCAAGGGGAAGAACAACATCTCCGTGTTCTACCCGGACAAAAGGCAGTTTCTGCGCGTGGACTTTTTCAACGAGATCCGCGTGAGGAATTTAAGCCCGAAACGGAAGATCGAGCTCTCCACCAAGACCAAGAATTTGAGTTACGGCGGAATCCTCTTCGAAAGCAAGGGCCCTTTCAATATCGGCGACGACCTCAGCCTGCATATCACTATTTCCCCTGGCAAAACCCTGGATCTCGCGGGCCTGGTGGTGCGGGTGGAGGCCTTCAACTCGACCTACGACATCGGCGTCTCCTTCCTGGAACTCATCGGCGAGGTGAGCCACGAGATCTCCCGGTACATCGCCGATTTCCTGACCTCCCACTCCCGGCAAAATCCCGCTCCATAAATAAGCCCGCCGGGGTTGCGTTTTCCGATTCAAACTTTAATGTTCTAGCCAACCATCTTTGTTCAGCCCGGATACTACATGAACAAAGGAGTGGAATTGCTCCCCCTTGTAAAGGGGGCCGGGGGGATTCACGCTACTCGCCGTAGGGGCAACATGCCAAACCGTTGATTGCGATCGGGGATCGTCGAACGCTGTCGGGGTTTTGCATGTTGGGTCCAGCGGCACGCTGGCTACTCGCCGTAGGGGCCAGGCTGGGCCTGGAGCCAACGCCGCCTCCCGCTTGCGCGGAGGCGGAAAATTCTCCCCCTTGTAAAGGGGGCCGGGGGGATTCGCGCCCTCACCGCCAACGGGGATTTCAAATCCCCCTCCCCCCTTTGCCAAAGGGGGGCGAGGGGGGATTTCGCAAGGGGGGACAAAACCAAGGCGCTTTTAGCGCCTGGCATTTTCCGTCTCCAAGAGACCGGCAAACCCCGTTCCCAAAACGCGAAGCGCCGCCATGGGTCATTCGCTCGCGCGATATCCGGGTCAGGATATTGGAAAGAAACCAGAACATTTTCCAGGGGGAACGGCACGCGCTTTGGATATCCGAAAAATAGCATAATGGCCCCCAAAGATCACCCTATTTATATCAGCATTGCCTTTTAAGGCAAATAACGGAAAACTTTTATGGCGGGAGGGGATATGGATTTTTCGCTAAAACCCCTTGTGGTTTTCGAGGATCTTCTCGACGGTGCTGGTGGTGGAGAGTCCCTTGACGATGGGGATCAGCGCGACGCGCGCGCCGTAGCCCTCGACGATCTCCCGGCCGACGACCTCGTCGATCTTGTAGTCGTCGCCCTTGACGAGGATGTCGGGCCGCACTTCGCGGATGAGGTTCTCGGGGGTGTCTTCCTCGAAGATGGCGATGTAATCGACGTACTTGAGGGCGGCGAGGATGTTGGCGCGCTCGCCCTGGCTTTTGATGGGCCGGCCCGCGCCCTTCAGCCGGCGCGCGGAGGCGTCGCTGTTGAGGCCGACGACCAGCACCTCGCCCAGCGCCTTGGCGCGTTGCAAAAACTCGATGTGCCCGCCGTGGATGAGGTCGAAACAGCCGTTGGTGAACACCACTTTCTTCCCCGCGCTCTTGGCCAGGCTCACGACTTGTTTCAGCTCCCCCACTTCCAGGATGGAGTGGGTGGCGCGGAGCATCTCCTCCTCCAAAAAGGCGTTGATCTCCTTCAGCGTCACGACGGCGGTGCCGACCTTGCCGACGACGATGCCGGCGGCCATGTTGGCGAGCGCCGCGGCTTCCCGGAAGTCGAACCCGCTGAACACGGCCATGCCGAAAACGCTGGTGGCGGTGTCGCCCGCCCCGGTGACGTCGTACACTTCCCGCGCCATGGTGGGAATCTCCACGGGCTCGGCCTTGGGTTGATACAGGACCATCCCGTCCTTGCCGCGCGTGATCAGCAAAGCCTGCGCCTTGCTCAGGTTCAACAGGTATTCCGCGGCGCGTTCCAGGTCGTCCTTGGCGTTGATCTTGATGGGCGCCGCCTGCTCGACCTCCTTCTGGTTCGGGGTGATGACGGTGGCGCCCTGGTACAGGGAGAAATCCGCGCTTTTCGGGTCGACGATCACGAGCTTTTTGGAATTCTGCGCCCGGTGCATGACGGCGTTGACGACTTTCGGCGTCAGGACGCCCTTCTGGTAGTCGGAACAGATGACCCCGTCGACGGCCGGCAGGGTCTTGTTGATATAAGCGATGAGTTTGGTCTCGGTTTCGGCGGCGATGGGGCGGTTGTCTTCCTTGTCGATCCGGAGCACTTGCTGGTCGTGGGCGATGACGCGGATCTTGGACGTGGTGGGCCGATGGAGGAACCGGCTGACGCCCTCGGCATGGATCGAGCGGTCGCGGATGAGGTTCAGGAACCGGTCGCCCTTTTCGTCCTGGCCGATGGCGCCGCACAGATGGACCTCGCACCCCAGGGCCACGAGGTTGTTGGCGACGTTCGCGGCCCCGCCCAGCGTCTGGTTCTCCGAGCGGCACTCGAGGACGGGCACCGGCGCCTCCGGCGATATGCGGTTGACCGCCCCCCAGATGTATTCGTCCAGGATGAGGTCGCCGACCACGAGGACCTTCGGGCGTTTTTCGTTTTCGAGAAAAAATTTGAATTTGGATTTCATCCTTGGCCTCTGTTGCGGGAACTGGGCGCATTATACAGCGGCGCGGCCCCCCGTTCCACAGACTTGTTGTTCGATGCAGGGGAAAACTTGCAAGCGCGGTATCCTCTCGAATCTCCTTCCCCCGGGCAGGGGGAAGGGATTATAGGGCCGTTTTCCCCGGACACCGCCGACGTCAGATCAACCCTTCGTCCGCGAAACTGTAGTAGGCGTTGCCGCCGACGATGATATGGTCGATCAATTTGATGCCGACGATGTCCCCCGTTTTCGCGACGCGGTGCGTGATCTCGATGTCCGCCTGGCTGGGCGCCGGGTCGCCGCTCGGATGGTTGTGGATGAGGACGATGGAGGCGGCCGATTCCTTGATCGCCGGGACCATGACCTCGCGCGGGTGGACGATGCTGGCGTTGAGACTGCCTTCGGAAATGGGGATGTCCTTGATGACCCGCAGTTTGGGGTTGAGCAGGACGACTTTGACGACCTCCTTTTTCAGGTTGCGGAGAAACGGCCCGTAACATTCGACGAAATCCCGGCTCGACGTCATCGCCCGCTGGGAGCCGCCCCCCTGCGCGGAGAGCCGCTTGCCGATCTCCAGCGCGGCCTTGATCTGCGCCGCCTTGGCGGAGCCGATGCCCTTCACGGCGCGCAACTCGCCGACGGACGCGGAATCCAACTGCCGGAACCCGCCGAAATGCTGGAGCAGGTCCCGGCTCAGGTCGACGGCGTTCTTCTTGCTCTGGGGGTCTCCCGACCCGATGACGATGCCCAACAGGTGGGCGTCGGAAAGTTTGTCCCCGCCGTATTTGATCAGCCTCTCCCGGGGGCGTTCGTCCTCCGGCCAGTGTTTGATCGAGGAGCCGCTTTCGGCGCTCATGGACGGGTCCAGGTTTTCCGCAATTCCAGGGTTTTCTTGAAGTAGGCGATGGTCTCGCGCAATCCCTCCTCCAGCCCCACCCTGGGTTCCCATCCCAGATAGCTCCTGGCGTTGGCGATGTCCGGCTGGCGCACCTTGGGGTCGTCCTGGGGAAGCGGGAGGTAGTCGATTTTACTCTGGCTCCCGGTCAGTTGCAAAATTTTCCGCGCCATTTCCCCGATGGTCATCTCGTTGGGGTTGCCGATGTTGACTGGCTCGTTACAGCCGGAAAGCAGGAGGCGGTAAAGGCCCTCGACGAGGTCGGCGACGTAACAAAAACTGCGCGTTTGGTTGCCGTCGCCGTAGACGGTGAGGTTTTCCCCCTCCAGCGCCTGGCGCAGGAAGTTGGGGATGGCCCTGCCGTCCTTGAGCCGCATCCGCGGGCCGTAGGTGTTGAAAATCCGGACGATCTTCGTGTCCACGCCGTGCGCGCGATGGTACGCCATGGTCAGGGCCTCGGCAAAGCGCTTGGCCTCGTCGTAAACGCCGCGCGGGCCGACGGGGTTGACGTTGCCCCAGTAGCTCTCCTTCTGCGGATGGACCAGCGGGTCGCCGTACACCTCCGACGTGGAGGCCAGCAGGAACACGGCTTTCTTCGCCTTCGCGAGACCCAGAGCCTTGTGCGTGCCCAGGGAACCGACCTTGAGCGTCTGGATCGGGAACTGGAGGTAGTCGTCGGGACTGGCGGGCGACGCGAAGTGCAGGATGTAGTCGAGCCTGCCGTCCACCTCGATGTAGTTGGTCACGTCGTGCTTGACGAACGCAAACTTATCGCTCCGGATATGGGCGATGTTGTTTTCGTTGCCGGTCAACAGGTTGTCCATGCAGATCGCTTCGTGGCCCTTGGCCAGAAGGTAGTCGCACAAGTGCGACCCGAGAAATCCGGCTCCTCCGGTAATCAATGTCCTGGGCATAAACTCCTTTTGGTTGGATTAATGAATCCCATCGCTCGACAGCGCCCGGCAAAATGCAATCCGCCAATCTCCTCCCCCTTGTAGGGGGAGGTTGGGTGGGGGTAAACGCGCCGAACTAGCGCCCCCATCCTGGCCTTCCCCCTACCAGGGGGAGGGGAATTCGCCGTCCGCGGTTTTCCCCGTAGGGTCAAGTTGCCCGCGGACTCCGCGGTATATTTATTTCGCGGCCGGTTGACCCGAATGGGACTCGAACCGGTCCCCTTTGCGAAGGGGATGGCCCTGCAGAAAACTTTTGGCCGGCATGGGCTTTTTGCTTTCCGGCTGAAGACGGGTAATGACCGCCCGGCCCCGCGCCGTCCCCACTTCGATGCCATAATCGGAAACGCGGACGACGGTTCCCGGTTCGTCGCCGGGGTCGCCGGGCGCCGTCTCCGCCTCGCGGATCCGAATACGCATGGATTTATAAAATGCGTAGGCGCCGGGCCAGGGCTCCAGTCCGCGGACCAGGTCCCTGATTTGTACGGCGCTTTTGTTCCAGCAGATCAGCCCGTCCTCTTTTTTCAGTTTTGCCGCGTAGGTGGCCTGCGCGGGGTCCTGCGGCGTGGACGCGAGCGTCCCGCGTTCCAACCGGCGGACGGTCTCCAGGACCAGGTCCGCCCCGGCGGCGGACAGCGTGTCGTGCAGGGTCTGGGCGTTGTCGGAATCCTTGATGGGGACAACCCGCGTCAACAGGATGTCCCCGGTGTCCATTCCCGCGTCCATTTTCATGGTCGTCGCCCCGGTCTCCCGCTCGCCGTTGATGATGGCCCGGTTGATCGGAGCGGCGCCGCGGTACTTGGGCAATAATGAAGCGTGCAGATTGAGGCAGAAGTGACGGGGGACCGCCAATGCCCTGGAGTTGAGGATCTGGCCGAAGGCGACGACCACGGCCAGGTCCGGGGCCAGTCCGCGCAGGACTTCGATAAAATCCGGGGTATTGACCTTTTCGGGTTGCAGAACGGGAATGCCGCGCTCCAGCGCGAACTGCTTTACCGGCGGGAACCGCGCGGCCTGCCCGCGTCCCTTGGGACGGTCCGGCTGGGTGACGACGCAGGCGACCTGAAATTCGGAACGGGACAGCGCGTCCAGGGTGGGGACGGCGAAATCGGGCGTTCCCATGAACACGATCTTCATGGGGACTTCTCTTTGAGCTTTTTCTTGAACTTGCGTTTCAGCAGGTCGCGCTTGATCTTTCCGAGCTTGTCCCAGAACAAAATGCCGTTGAGGTGGTCCAGCTCGTGCTGGAACGCCCGGGCCAGGCAGTCCTCGGCCTCGTAGCGCACCGCGTTGCCGTCGAGGTCGTAACCCTTGAGTTCGACGAGCCTGGCGCGCTTGACCTCGGCGAACAAGTCGGGGATGCTCAGGCATCCCTCCTCGCCGGTCATCTCCTCCTCAAAAGCGGCGATCTCGGGGTTGACGATGGCGACGGGGTTGATCTTGTCCGTGCCTATCCCCAGATCGACGACGATGATCCGCTGGGCGATCCCCACCTGGTTGGCGGCCAGGCCCGCGCCGGGGGCGTTGAACATGGTCTCGATCATGTCCTGGGACAACGCGACCAGATTGCCGTCGATGTTCTCGATCGGGTCGCATTTCTGGCGGAGGATGGGGTCCAGGCAATTTCTTATGGTCAATATAGACATGAATTTTTTAGCCGGGGGATGGGCCGGTCAGACGGAGGCTCCAACGATTTCAATTTAAAGTTTAATACATTGAAGGAAAAAAGCAAGCGCGGAGGCCCGCGCCAGAGATTCAGAGCGTGTAACGAAATGGACCATCTCAGGTTGACGACGAGGGCGGCCGGCGTGAACGCTGGATCCGATACCGCCTCAGGCTGACGCCGAGGCGGGATGTCGCTCCCCCTTGCAAAGGGGGCCGGGGGGATTCGCATTTCGGCGATCGCGCCGGCGTCATCGCTGTGTTGCCTCCGGGCGGTTGCCCGGCGCCCTCGCCTGACCTCCCCCGCCAGCGTGACGCTGGACTCAACGGGCTTGGCTCCGATGGCGAACAAGCGTCATCGAGAGCAATTCGAATCTTGGCCATCCCGTTCCGGGGCGTTCCCCGGTCAAGGGGGAGGGAGTTATGGGGACTTCATTTTGTCAGACGCTCTAGGAAGCGTGTCGAACGCGCGCCGGAAATTATTTTTTGGAATGCCAAAACCAGCCTCGCCCCCGCCTTGGACATTTTTAAATGTAAAATATGAAGATTTTGGTTGTAAATTAAGAAAATGCTTTTAAAATGGGCATGACAGACGAAAGAACCAGCGAGATTTCAAGCAGTTGCGATGGCGACAAAGAAAACGAAAACGGGAAAACGGACCGTGAAAGAAAAAAAATACGCCACCTTGAACATGTGTGATTTCTGTTCGCTCGAATATCCCGCTTGCAAAGCCACGCCGTTGTTCAGCAAGAGTTCAGGTCTCAATGACGTCGCGCTCGATCCACAAAACGCCGTGATCGCCTGCGACAAGTACAAGAGCCCCGTGGATATCCTCAAAAAGCAGTTTCATTGATCCATCGCGACAAGCTCCGCAATATCCCCCCCCCTCTCTCTCGTTCCGTAAGGATGGGCGCCCATCCGCGTTTTTCTTATGGATGATTTTCACGATCGTGACAATAGCTTGACCAAACCGTAATACCGATCCGCTATTCTGCTCCCATAAGCGAGGTCGCCGCGCGGAAGAAAGTTGCGTTGCGACGCAACCTAACGAAACGGGAGTCGAACCATGGAAAACCAGAAAGAGGTCAGGAGGAAGTTGGTGGAACATCTGTGGGCGGAGATCAACAAGGCCATCGTCCATTCCCGCCGGGTTAAAATCGCCCTCATGAATATCAAGGAACTGGGCTTTCTGGACGAAGTTTCCGAATACAATCTGGTCTTGGACGTGGACAAACTGGTCGACATGATGGCCATGGGCCGCGAAGGTCAAGCGGGACCGGTCCCGCGGGAAAACATCCAGAACGCTCCGCCGGAGGAGAAGCAATACATCGACGGGCAACCGATGACCCCGAACCAGGTCCTGTTCGAGGAATACGCGCGCGAACGGTTTGACGAACGGAAGTGGATGAAAAAGACGGGAATCCGTTTTTAGAGAGTCTAACAAAATGAGGCTCTCATTTAATATCCTCCTCCTTCCTAACATGCAAGGGGGAGGTTATTAAGGAGTTCATAAGTAAATATACATAAAATCCCCTCCCCCTTCCGGGGACCGCCCCGGAGCGGCGGCATATCGCGGGGGAGCGATTATGGAGCGCTAACCCGGATATTGCATGACGAAAAGACTGGAATTTCTCCCCCTTGCAAAATCCCCCCTTGCCCCCCTTTACCAAAGGGGGGAGGGGGGGATTCGCGCTATTCGCCGTAGGAGCCAGGCTGGGTCTGGAGCCAATGCCGCCCCCAGCTTGCACGGAGGCGGGGACCGTGTTCCGGCGATCGCGGAGCGTCATCGCCGCGTCGCCTCCGGGCGCCTGCCCGGCCGGCGTCATGCTGGCGCGAGCGAAAGTTTCAAATCCCCCTACCCCCCTTTGGTAAAGGGGGGCAAGGGGGGATTTTGCAAGGGGGGACAAAACCAAGGCGCTTTTTGCGCCGGGTATTTTTCGTCTCCAAGAGACCGGCAAACCCCGTTCCCAAAACCCGAAGCGCCGCCCTGGGTCATTCGCTCATGCAATATCCGGGCCAATGCTTTTTACTCGCATCCGCGGCCATGAGAAAAACGCCTGTTCTTTTTTAAGAAAAAAGCTATACATCCCCTGGGTCAAGTACTATAATCCATTTACATCCCCATTCGTTTTCTCCATAAATTTTCTAAAACTAAAAAGGAGGAGGCCTTTCTTATGAAGCAAACCGAGAAATCTCCACGCTACTGTTTTGGAATCTTCATGAACGTTGTCTTGATCCTTCTGCTGTCGGCGGGAAACGCCCTGGCGGCGATGAGCGCCGACGAAAAAAAAGACGTCGAGCTTGAACTGGCCAAGTTCTTCCGCGCCGCCCGCGGCGTCATCGCCAAAAACCAGGCCCTGATCAACGACGCCGGCAAGGGCGACAAGGGGTTGAGCGCCGACGCCGTTCTCGCCGCCGCCAAGGCCGCCTACAAGGAAGCCGCGGGGAGCGAGTTCACGCTGGCGGCGAAAGGCGCCTTCAAGGAGGAAGCGCAAACGGCCCTGGTGAATTCCGTCAAGGAAGTCATGGACCATGCCCAGCCATTGATCAACGAAAGCGGCAAAGGGTTCAAGGGATTCATCCCCGCCGTCTTCGGGAAACAAGTGGCGGACGCCTTCAACAAGGCGATCAACGGCAAGGCCCACATCAAGTTGACCGCCCCCAAGGACTATGTGCGTAACCGCGCCAACCGTCCCGACGAGTGGGAGAACAACGTCATCGAGAACCAGTTCAAAAAGGCCGGCTACGAGAAGGACAAACCCTTCATCGAAGCGGCCGCCCATAACGGCAAACCCGCCCTGCGCCTTTTGATCCCCGAATATTACGCCCAGGCCTGCCTGGCCTGCCACGGCGAACCCAAGGGAGAAAAAGACATCACCGGCGGCGCGAAGGAAGGCGGAAAGCTGGGCGACCTGGGCGGCGCGATCAGCATCGCCATCTACGACTGAACGGGAGGACAGTTTCATGAACGCTTTCAATCTCAACATCCGCGGCAAAATATTGTTCATCAATGGAGTCATCCTCCTGTTGATGGCGGTCTCCCTCCTCTATATCTTCAAGGAGGTCGGAAACAATTCCGGCATCATTCAAAACCAGCAAACGACCCTGGCCCGGTTGGAGACCGCCGTTACCGTCGCGAACACGTTCGCCAAAATGCGCTATTGGCTGACCGACCTGTCGGTAAGCTGGCAGAACGAGTCCGAGAACAAGGCCAAGGCCGCCAGGGAAGAGCTGGACAAGCTCTTCGCCAAACTGGAGATAACGGACCAGGGGATGGTCCAGTCCCTGCGGCCCCAGGTGGATGCCTACGTCGACTCCATGATGAAATCCGTGGACGCCTACGCCGGCGGCAACCGCGTCCTGGGGAATTCGCTGGTCGACGACGGGCGCCAATATTCCGTCGCCATCGATGGGGAGTTGAGCAAGCTGTTGGCGGGCGCCGAGACCCTGACGAGGGAGGCCGGGGACAGCGTCCTCGGCGCCAACGTCTGGATACGGCGCCTGTCCTTGATCCTGATCGTCGCCGGTACCTTTTTGGGGGCCATCCTTTCCTTCTGGTTCGCCCGTACCCTCACCCGGCCCATCGTCGCCCTCACCGACGGGCTGGAGAACTTCGCCGAAGGGAACCTGCGCGTCATCCAGGACCTCAGCGTCAAGTCCAGGGACGAGTTGGGCAGGCTCGCCGACTCGTTCAACGCCCTGTTCCACAACGTCAAGACCTTCCTGCAAAACGCCGACGACCTGCTGGCCGGCAAACTGCCCAAGTCCGGGAACTTCGGCCTCCAGGGCGAGTTCGAAAGAAAACTCGGCGCCATGCTGGAGCAGGCCAAGGCCAAGAAGATGTCCGACGAGGAGGCGGCGCGCGTCGTCGCCATGGTGGAGAACATCCCCATGAACATGATGTACGCGGACGCCGGCCTCGTCCTGCAATACATGAACCCCGCTTCGCAAAACACCCTGCGGAAATTGGAGCAATACCTCCCCGTCAAGGCCGGCCAGATCGTCGGCCAGTCGATCGACCTGTTCCACAAGAACCCGCGGAACGTCCGGAAGATCGTCTCCGATCCCCGCAACCTGCCGCATCACGCCACCATCCAATTGGGGCCCGAGGTCCTGGACTTGATGGTGACCGCCATTTACGACAACCAGCAGAACTACCTTGGCCCGATGGTCACCTGGCAGGTGGTCACCGAGAGGGTGGCGACGGAGCAACAAGCCAGGGAGTTGGCGGAACGGGAGAAGGCCCAGGCCGAGGAACTGCGGCGCAAGGTCGATGTCATGCTGGACGTGGTGGGCGCCGCCGCCCAGGGCGACCTCACGCGCGAGGTCGCGGTGAACGGGGCCGACGCCATCGGCCAGATGGGCAAGGGGCTCGGCGGGTTCCTCGCCACCCTGCGCCGGAGCGTCTCCACCATCGCCAAGAACGCCCAGTCGCTGGCCTCCTCCTCCGAGGGACTGGCGGATTTGAGCCACCAGATGTCCGCCAACGCCGAGGAGACCTCGTCGCAGGCCAACGTCGTCTCCGCCGCCTCCGAGCAGGTCAGCAAGAGCGTCGAGACGGTCGCCACCGGCGCCGAGGAGATGAACGCCAGCATCAAGGAGATCGCCAAGAACGCCTCCGAGGCCGCCAAGGTCGCCGCCTCCGCCGTCAAGGTGGCGGAGGGCGCCAACGCCACCGTCGCCAAGCTGGGGACCAGTTCCGCCGTGATCGGCGCGGTCATCAAGGTCATCACCTCGATCGCCGAGCAGAACCACCAGCTGCCCCTGAACGCCACCATCGAGGCGGCTCGCGCCGGGGAGGCGGGCAAGGGCTTCGCCGTGGTCGCCAACGAGGTCAAGGAACTGGACAAGGAGACCGGCAAGGCCACCGAGGACA
>JACRGP010000136.1 GCA_016217765.1 Nitrospinota bacterium
CAGCTCGAAGGCCTGGCCGATTTTGCCGACAACTATTCCAACGGCATCCTGCACGTCACCACCCGCCAGGACATCCAGTTCCATTTCGTGAACATCAACGACGTCCCCAAGGGGTTGCGGGACCTGGCGGAGCGCGGCCTCCACACCCGCGAGGCCTGCGGCAACACGGTGCGCAACGTGACCGCCTGCCACAAGGCGGGGACCTGCGCCAACGAATACTTTGACGTGTCGCCTTACGCAGGCGCGGTTTCCAGGTTCCTCCTGCGCCACCCGCTGACCCAGAACCTGCCGAGGAAATTCAAGATCGGCTTTGGCGGATGCAACGGTTGCGGCCTGGCGCCGATCCATGATATCGGGCTCAACGCCGTCATGCGCCGCGAAAACGGAAAGGAAACCCGCGGGTTCCGGGTGTCGATCGGCGGCGGCCTGGGCTCTTCCCCGCGCGCCGCCCAATTGCTGACGGAATTCATGCCGGCCGGAGACCTCCTGCGGATGTGCGAAGCCGTCGTCCGCGTATTCGACAAGCACGGGGACAAGAAGAACCGCAACAAGGCGCGCTTCAAGTTCGTACTGGAAAAACTGGGCATCGAGCAGGTCAAAAAGCTCTACGAGCGGGAATTTGCCGCCTTGAAGGACGCGTCGTACCGCGCGATCGAAATCCCGGAAGAGCGCGGACCGGAACTTCCGAAAATCGCGCCCGACCGTTCGCGCGACTCCGACCCGGAGTTCAAGAACTGGAAAGTCCGCAATACCGTCAAGCAAAAACAGGCGGGGTTTTACAACGCCCAGATCAAACTGCTCCTCGGCGACCTGACCAGCGCCCAGGCCAGGGTATTGTCTAAAATCGTTTCATCCTACGCGGCCGGGTACGTCGTCAACACCGTCAACCAGAACATGATGGTCCCCTGGGTCCGGGAGGAAGCGTTCGGCCCGATATTCGGCGAGTTGAAGAAAACAGGGCTCCACAAAGCCGGCACGGAACAGCTCCGCGACATCACCTGTTGCCCGGGCTCGGAGACCTGCAACCTGGGGATCACCGCCTCGCGGGGACTCGCGCACCATCTCAGCGCCGACCTGGAAAACAACTCCACCTCCTCGGCGGACCTCGACCAGGTCTCGATCAAGGTCAGCGGATGCCCCAATTCCTGCGGCCAGCATCATATCGCCTCGATCGGGTTCCACGGCTCGGCCAAAAAGATCAACGGCGTGCTGGCGCCGCACTATGAAATGATGTTGGGGGGCAGGATCTCGGAACAAGGCGCGGTTTTTGGCACGGTCGTGACCAAAATACCGGCCAAGAACGTCCCCCTGGCCGTCAAGCGGGTCACGGAGAACTACCTGAAAGAGAAACGGGAGGGCGAGTCCTTCGACGCGTTTTTCGACCGCAAGGGGAAAATGCATTTCGCCGCGTTTCTGGAGGACTTGAAAGACCTGCCCCCCGCGGAGCAGGCGCCGGAATCCTACGTCGATTTCGGCTCCGATAAGAAGTTCACGCTGGAGGACCGCGGCCAGGGCGAATGCGCCGGGGCGGTCACCGACATGATCCAGGACCACCTCTCCGTCGCCGAGCGCGCGCTGTTCCAAGGCAAGCTGGCAATGGAGAAATCCTCGTTCGCGGAGGCCACACAACAGGCCAACCGGTCTCTTGTCGCCGCCGCCAGGGCGCTTCTCGTGACCGAAGGCATCGATTTCTCCGACGACGTAGAATCCTTGAAAAAATTCGAGTCCCTGATCGTGGATACGGGGATCGTGTCCGAAGCGTTCTCCGGCATTACCTCCCGTTTCCAGGAGGACCCCGCGAAGGCGGACGCCGCGAAATCCCAATCCCGGCTGAACGAAGCGGAGAAACTGGTCGAGGACTGCAAGAAGGCCTACCACAAGATGCAGGGCGACAAGTCCTTGCGCATCCGGGTGGGATCGAACGGCTCTCATGGAGAGTCCAAAACCGGGACCAAGACGGCAGGAGAGGCCGGAACGGCGTCGCAGAAGATCGACTTGCTGGGCGTGAAATGCCCCTTTAATTACGTCAAGACCAAGCTCAAGCTGGAAACCATGGCGTCCGGGCAAAGGCTGGAAGTCCTGTTGGACGACGGCGACCCCGTCAAGAACGTCCCCCGGAGCATCCAGAACGACGGCCACAAACTCCTGTCGCTGGACAAAGTGGAGAACCATTACAAGATGATCGTCGAGAAGGCCTGAGGGAGGATGCTCAAAAGCATGACCGGCTTTGGCCGGGCCGAAAAACAAGACGGGGCCGTTTCCTGCAAGGCCGAGGTCCGCTCGGTCAACGGCCGGTTCCTGGAAATCAACGCCCGTCTTCCCAAGGCGCTGTCCACGCTCGATCCCCAGATCCGCAAACTGGCCAAGACGTTCTGCGCCCGCGGGTCGCTCGACGTCTCCGTCGTCCTGGAAAAGAACAACGGGGTCCCGGCCGAAATGGAGATCAAACCCAACCTGGCCCTGGCCGCCCAATACGTCGGCGCGTTGGGCCAAATCAAACGCCAACTCGGGCTGACCGGGGAAATCGACATCAACGCCGTTTTATCGATCCGGGACATCCTCAAGTTCGAGCCGACGGCCACCGGCCCGGCCGAGGAGGCCATCGTCCTCAAGACCGTCGAGGAAGCCCTCGCCGCGCTCGCGCTTATGCGCGCGGAGGAAGGGAAAAACCTGCGCAAGGATTTTCTCGAGCGGATAGACTCTCTGGAAAAACTGTGCCGGGCCATCAAGGAACGGCAACCCGCGATCCTCCAGGAATACAAGGAACGCCTGCAGGAAAGAATAAAAGCGCTGACCGGGGGGTTGGAGTTGGACGGCGTCCGGCTGGCCCAGGAAACGGCGATCCTGGCGGACCGTTGCGACGTCGCCGAGGAAATCACCCGTCTGGAAAGCCATATACAACAATTCCGGGGCCTTCTCGACGACAAGGAATCCCAGGGCCGGAAACTGGAGTTCATCACCCAGGAGATCAACCGGGAAACCAACACCATCGGCTCCAAAAGCGTCGACTCCCAGGTTTCCCAGCACGTGATCGAGATCAAGTGCGTCCTGGAAAAGATCCGCGAACAACTGCAAAACATCGAATGAACCTGAAGATCGAAAATCGGGACGCGGCCAGGGCCGCCGGAATCCGCGAGGCGGGCCTTTTCCAGGCCGGAGGGACGTTCCCATGACCCGCCGGGAAGGGATCGCGTTCGTCCTCTCCGCGCCGTCCGGCACGGGAAAAACGACGATCTGCAAAATTCTGAAAGAGCGGCGGCCCGACCTGAAATTCTCGGTCTCCCACACCACCCGCGCTCCCCGGAAAAACGAAACCGAAGGAGTCGATTACTTTTTCATCCCCGAACCGGAGTTCAAGGCCAAAATCGAACGCGGGGAATTCCTCGAATGGGCCCGGGTGTACGGCAATTATTACGGCACCGCCTTCGACACCGTCGACGAGTTCAAAAAGAAGGGCCAGGACCTGCTTTTGGACCTGGACGTGCAGGGCGTGCAAAGTTTGAGGAAACTGAATTTCCCCGGGGTTTACATCTTCATCCTTCCGCCCTCTCTAGCCGAACTGCGCCAGCGCCTGGCCAAAAGAGGCACCGAACCGGAGGGCGAAATCGCCCAGAGGATCGAAGTGGGCAAGGACGAAATCTCCCAATACGGCCTGTACGATTACGTCGTGACAAATACCGACCTCGAGGAGGCGGTGGCCGCCGTCCTCGCCATCGCGCGCGCGGAGCGGAGCCGGGCCTGCCGCTTCGTCTCCCAATCCCCGGATATCCAGTCATTGCTCGATTCCAAGGTAAAAATCTAATGTCCAACGTCGATCTGCTGTCCCTCGTCCGCGACAAGGTAAAAAAACTCAAGGCCTACAAGGTGGAGAATTACGATTGCGACATCAAACTGCACGCCAACGAAAATCCGTTTTCGCCGCCCGCGGAACTCATGGAATCGTTCCGGAAAAGCCTGGAAGACTTTAAACTGAACCGCTATCCGGA
>JACRGP010000137.1 GCA_016217765.1 Nitrospinota bacterium
CCGGGGGGATTCGCATTTCGGCGATCGCGTCAGCGTCATCGCCGCGCCGCCTCCGGGCGCTTGCCCGGCTTTTCACCCCCACCTAACCTCCCCCTTCAAGGGGGAGGAAGTTATGGAATACTTCATTTTGTTAGACGCTCTTATTCGCGAAGCCAAATAATTTCTCTTTCCGTTCGCGGACCGTTTCCCCAACCTGGGCCATGACTCCGTCAATATTCGACCTCACTTCCCGGTTACTGAACCGGATGACTTTCACGCCCAGGGACTCGAAACAAGCCGTCCGCCTTGCATCGTAGGCAATATTTTTATCTTCTCCGTGACTGCCGCCGTCGATCTCGACCGCCAGCAGAAACCGGTGGCAGTAAAAATCCGCGATATAGCCGCCGATGGGTTTTTGCCGGTTGAAGGCGGCAGACGGATAAAACGGCATCTTCCGCAAGGCGTTCCAGAACGATTTCTCGGCGGGGGTCGGGTTGTGGCGCAGTCGCCGGGCTTTTTCGTTCAACGTCCTGTTATACGGCAAATGCGGACGTAGCGATTTCTTTTTCATGATTCAAATCGAATCCCCCCCGCCCCCTTTGCAAGGGGGAGCAATTCCATTTTCTCCGCCTCACGCCCGGGGATGGAACTTATCGTGGATCTCGCGCATGCGTTCCTGCAATATGTGAGTATAGATCTGCGTCGTGGAGATGTCGGAGTGTCCCAGCATCTGTTGCACGGAGCGCAGGTCGGCGCCGCGTTCCAGCAGGTGGGTGGCGAACGCGTGCCGCAGGGTGTGCGGGGAAACGGCGCTCTTGACGTTGGCCTGCCGGGCGTAACGCTTCAGGATCTTCCAAAACCCCTGGCGCGTCATTTTGGCGGCCCGCTGGGTCACGAACAGTTCGGCGGCGTTCCGGCCCTTGAGGAAATGCGGACGGGACCGCAGGAGATAGTCCTCCACCGCCTCGCGGGCGGCGTCTCCCATGGGGACCACCCGTTCCTTACTGCCCTTGCCGAACGCGCGCAGATAGCCCACTTGCAGGTTCAGGTCGCTCTTTTTCAGCGAAATCAATTCGGAGACGCGTACGCCTGTAGCGTACAGGACTTCCAGCATGGCGCGGTCGCGCAATCCCAAGGGGGTGTTTTTATCGGGTAGCGAGAGGATCGCGTCCACTTCCGCGAGGGACAACGATTCGGGAAGTTTGCGCCACCGCCGGGGCGATTCGAGGATCTCGACGGGGTTCTCTTTGATGTATTTCTCGCTCGCCAGAAACCGGAAAAACGATTTCAGGGAGGATAAACAACGGGCTGAAGAAGTGGAGGAAAGCCCGTCCTTGCGGAGCGCGATCATGAAGGTCCGGATGTCGTCCGTCGTGATGGACCTCATATCCCGGCCTTGAAAATGAGCGATGAAGCGGACGATATCGCGCCGGTAACCGTCCGCGGTGTTCCGCGAATGCCTTTTTTCGATGGACAAAAAACTCAAGAATTCCTTCAAGATGCCATCCATGACATCAACCTTATAATAACCAGATAGTTACATACAAGCTTAAAAGGCGCCAATAGAGGGATAATCCCCCCGGCCCCCTTTGCAAGGGGGGGGGGCTTTGCATGACTCCCCGTTTGCCGTGCGATCCGCGTCGTCATCGCGAGCCGTCCACTCGCCGCGGGGGCAACTGGCCGAACCCAGATTGCCCTCGATGACGCTCATTCGCCATCCGAGCCAAGCCCACTGGCCCCAGCGGTACGCTGGGCGTGGCGATCCAGAACCACTGGATTGCTTCTCTCCGCTCGCAATGACGGTTTGGAAGACAGTTACGCAAAGATCTCTCCTTTACAAGGAAGCTTGAAAGATGCGCCTTTTCTCCCCCTTGCAAAAGGGGGCCGGGGGGATTCGCCTTGGATGCCCCCCTCCCCGCTTCCGGACTGGGGGATATTCCCGGCGCTGACTTCCGGGACCGGAAGCGGTATAATGTTTACTGGGCGCGCGAAAGAGCGAGCATTCCAATTCCAAACCGTCTCCCAACTCAACCCAATAAAACTTCGATTACAATCTCAACCGGGCACACGGCGGAATGGAGCCGCAGGCACGGGTGATGGCATGATCGTCATTGCGACCGCGAGCTTGCAAAGCGGGAAGCAATCCAGAAACTCTGGATCGCCACGCCGCCTGCGGCGGCTCGCGATGACAACGTTGACCGCCCGCCGCAAGACCGGGATTTTATAAACCCGTTGCGCTCACATGCAATATCCGGTTAGCCTTCCGGCTCGTCTTCGTCCTGGCGGTTACGAAATATCGGAAGAAACCGCTTGTAAATAACGGGAAACTCTAATAGATTGAAAGCTTTTAACTTTTTAGGGATGGAAATAAATAAATGGATCAAGAGTTTATCAGAAATGTCGGTATCATCGCCCATGTCGATCATGGGAAAACCACGCTGATCGATTGCCTGCTCAGGCAGAGCGGCATGTTCCGGGACAGCGAGCTGTCCGGGACGTGCATCATGGATTCCAACGAATTGGAGCGGGAGCGCGGGATCACCATCTTCGCCAAAAGCGCTTCCATCCGTTACAAGGGATACAAAATCAATATCGTGGACACGCCCGGCCACGCCGATTTCGGCGGCGAGGTGGAACGCATCATCCGGATGGTCAATGGCGTCCTCCTGCTCGTGGACGCGGCGGACGGCCCCATGCCGCAAACCAAGTTCGTCCTGAAAAAATCCCTGGAGCGGGGTCTGAAACCCATTGTCGTGATCAACAAGATCGACCGCCCCGGCGCCCAGCCGGAAAAAGCCGTGGACCAGATCTTCGACCTGTTCATCCATCTGGGAGCAAGCGACGAACAGTTGGATTTCCCGGTGATCTACACGTCGGCCAAGCAGGGCTACTCGCGGTTGACCCCGGACGGCGAAGACCGGGACATGACCGCCGTCCTGGACCTGGTCCTGGATAAAGTTCCCGCCGACACCGGAGACCCGGACGGAGGCTTTCAGATGCAGGTCACGTCCATCGATTACAGCGATTACGTGGGCCGGATCGGCATCGGCAAAATCGCGCGGGGAAGGGCCAACGCCAAAAGCCAGCTGGCGCTCATCCGCCGGTCGGGCGCCGTCGAACCGTTCAAGGCGTCCCGGATATTCACCTACGAAGGCCTGAAGCAGACGGAGACGGAGGAAGCCTGCACCGGGGACATCATTGGCGTCGCGGGAATGAAAGACATCGACATCGGGGAAACGATCGCCGACTTCAAATACCCGGACCCCCTCCCCCTGCTGGTCATCGACGAGCCGACGTTGTCCATCAACATTTCCATCAACGACTCCCCGTTCGCCGGGCGGGAGGGGAAATACCTGACCTCGCGCCACGTGAGAGAACGCCTGTTCAAGGAGGCGCGCTCCAACGTCGCCCTGCGGGTGCGGGAAACCGAATACCAGGACACCTTCAAGGTTTCGGGAAGAGGCGAGCTTCATCTCACCATCCTCATCGAAACCATGCGGCGGGAAGGCTACGAGTTCTCCATATCGCGCCCGGAAGTGGTCTTGAAAAAGACGGAGGACGGGTTGATGGAGCCGGAGGAATTCGCGGTCATCGACGTGGAGGACGGTTATACCGGCAAGGTCATGGAGGCCATGGGCAGACGCAAGGGTTCGTTGAAGAGCATGACGTCGGCCGCCAACGGGACCGCGCGGCTGGAGTTCGTGGTCCCCACGCGGAGTTTCTTCGGCTTCCAATCCGAATTCATGACCCTCACCAAGGGGACCGGGATCATAAACCGGATTTTCCACGGCTATATCCCCTACTGCGGGGAAATGGCGCAACGCATCAACGGCGTCCTGATCTCCCAGCTCAACGGGGTCGCCACGTCCTACTCCCTGTTCAACTTGCAGGAGAGAGGCCGGATGTTCCTCGACCCCGGCGAGGAAGTTTACACGGGGATGATCGTCGGCGAAAACGGCCGGGACAACGACCTCGTAGTCAATATCTGCCGGGAGAAAAAGCTGACCAACATGCGCGCCTCCGGTTCGGACGAAAACATCATTCTGACGCCGCCCATTAAAATGAGTCTGGAGCAGATCCTGGGCTATCTCAACGAAGACGAACTGGCGGAAATCACCCCCAAGAACATCCGGCTCCGGAAAAAATTGCTGGACGAGAACGAGCGCAAAAGGTCCGCCCGCGCATATCAAACGGCATGGGAGGTTTGACTCTCAAAGCGGAGAACGGTTTTTTCATGGAACCGTTCTCCGAGCGCCAATTCGTTTGATGAATCGGGCGAAATGCGGTACAATCGTCGCGTTTCCAAAAACAACAGCCAAGCGTTCGACCCGCCCCTGGAGGCATTGCGAGAAGGGACTAGTTGCATGGAAAGGACCACGCTGGTTCAGTACATCCGGCATCAGGAGAAAAAGTTTCAAGGCGCCACGGGCGAGTTCACCAGCTTGATGAACGAGATCCTGATCGCGGCCAAAATCGTCTCGTGCCAGGTCAACAAAGCCGGGATCGGCGAGGACATTCTGGGGTTGACGGGCGACACCAACGTCCAGGGCGAGGAAGTGCAAAAGCTGGACGAGTACGCCAACAGCACGTTCATCAAACTCGTCGGGCAATCGGGGACGGTGTGCGCGATCACCTCCGAGGAATGCAAGGAGCCCCTCAAAATCCCCTGCAATCACGGAAGCGGGAAATATATTTTCAAGATGGACCCGCTGGACGGGTCCTCCAACATCGACGTCAACGTGAGCATCGGCACGATATTCTCCATCTTCCGGAAAAAGACCCAAGGCGCCGACGTGACGGACGAGGACCTCTTCCAGCGCGGCGACCGGCAAGTGGCCGCCGGATACGCCATCTACGGCTCCAGCACGATGTTCGTCTACGCCGACAACCAGAGCGTCCAGGGATTCACGCTGGACCCGGAACTGGGCGAGTTTTTTCTCTCGCATCCCGGCATCAGGATCCCCGCGCAAGGCTCCACCTACAGCGTGAACGAGGGCCACTATTCGCAATGGGAGGAACGGCAGAAACGGATCGTCAACCACTTCAAGGAGGAAGACGATAAGACCGGCAGACCCTACGGGCTCAGGTACATCGGCTCGCTGGTCTCCGACGTGCACCGCACCCTGTTGAAAGGCGGGATCTTCATGTACCCCGCCGACAAGAAAAACCCCAACGGCAAACTGCGCCTGGCATTCGAGGCGGCCCCGCTCGCCTTCATCGTGGAGAGCGCCGGAGGGCGGGCCAGCGACGGGACCCGCAGGATCCTCGATATTACGCCGACCGAGATCCACCAGCGCGTGCCGCTCTATATCGGAAGCAAGGACGACGTCGAAACGGCCGAACGCATTTTCGCGGAATCATGAGACGGGATTCCGGCCTCCCGTCTTCCCGAATCATTCAACGTTTTTTCGTTGTCCCACGATTGACGAACAAACCGCGTGGGATAAAATCACGTCTTCCCGAATCATTCAACGTTTTTTCGTTGTCCCCCCTTGCAAAGGGGGTTAGGGGGATTTGAAACTTTCGTTTGCGCCAGGCGTACGCCGGGTTCAATATTCAATGTGCAGGAATGGTCCAAACCCGTATCCATAAAAAAAGCTTCACGGCAAGTAACGCGAATCCCCCCCGCCCCCTTTACAAGGGGGGAAGACGCCCGGTCCCGTTGCAACCTCGAAAAAAATCCCTTTTTTAGAAATCCGGAAACCATGAAAATCAACAGTATCCGAGGGGTCAAGGACATTCTCCCCGGCGAGATCGAAAAGTGGCGCTGGGTTGAAACCGTCGCCCACGAAATATTTTCGCGCTACGGATTCAAGGAAATCCGTCCCCCCATCTTCGAAAACTCCGCCCTGTTCGCCAGGAGCATCGGCGAGACCACCGACATCGTCGAGAAAGAAATGTACACCTTCACTGACCGCGGCGGCGAGCAGATCACCCTCCGTCCCGAAGGCACGGCGTCCGTCGTGCGCGCCTACATAGAGCATAAAATGCATTACCCGCCGTCGGTCGTCAAACTGTATTACCTCGGCCCCATGTTCCGTTACGAGCGCCCGCAGGCGGGACGGTTCCGGCAGTTCTATCAGATTGGCGTCGAGGCCATGGGCTCCGCCAACCCGGCGATCGACGCCGAGGCGATGGCCATGCTCCTGGAGTTTTTCAAGGACCTGGGATTGTCCGGACTGCAACTCCAGATCAACAGCCTGGGATGCCAAAACTGCCGTCCGGCCTACCGCGAAACGCTCAAGGCGGCCATCCGCCGCCATCTCGGCGACCTGTGCGCCAACTGCAACCAGCGGCACGAACGGAACCCGTTGCGGGTCCTGGACTGCAAGGTGGAACGGGACCGGGAAATCGCCCGCGGCCTGCCCAAGACCAAGGACCACCTCTGCCAGGACTGCCAGACTCATTTCGAGGAAGTGCAAACCCTGCTCCGGACCGCGGGGACCGAGTTTTCGCTGGACCCCCTCCTGGTGCGCGGGCTCGACTACTACACGCGCACCACTTTCGAGGTCGTATCCTCCAGTTTGGGCGCGCAAAACGCCGTGTGCGGGGGCGGACGTTACGATTCGCTGGTGGAGGAGTTCGAGGGACCCCAAACGCCCTGCTTCGGATTCGCCCTCGGCCTGGAGCGGCTCATCCTCTCGCTCCCGCCGGACAAAACCGAGAATATCGGCTCCCCGCCGGACGTCTACCTTGTCAGCCTGGGCGTGGAAACCCAGCGCGAGACTTTCCGCATCGCGCAGGAACTGCGGGCGAGCGGACTTTTCGTGGAAAGAGATTACGAGGAAAACCCCGTCAGCCTGAAAAGCCAGATGCGCAAAGCCAACGCCAAGGCCTGCCGGTTTGCCCTGATCCTGGGCGAGAACGAACTCAAATCCGGAAAACTCGTCCTCAAGAACATGGCCAACGGCGAGCAGACCGAAATCCCCTCCTCCGATCTGGCCCGGGAAATCCAAAACCGGCTGGGCAAATAAGCCGCGGAATCCAGAAAACCGCCCGGACTAACCCGGATATCGCGCGAGCAAAAGAATGGAATCGCTCCCCCTTGCAAAGGGGGACGGGGGGGATTCCACCTGTCATTGCGACCGCGAGCTTGTGAAGCGGGAAACAATCCAGTATGGAGAGCGCTACGCATCCCCGCGCCGGGCAAACGCCCGGAGGCAACGCGGCGATAACGTTGACGCGATCGCCGGGCGGAGGGTTTCCGCCTCCGCGTAAGCGGGAGGCGGCGTCGGATCCAGCGGCACGCTGGCCGGGAGGCTTGGCGCTCCAAAAACATGGATCGCCGCGCTCGCTCTGCTCGCTCGCGATGACGGGGATCTCTCCTCGGCAAAGCTCACTCCGGGCAATTCAACCCAACCTTGCCATCCTTGCCCGTGTTCAAGATAATCGCCATGTCATTGGCGCGGACGTTCGCCTGCCCCTCCTGGCGCAATTCGGAAATGGATTTTTGCAGATCGAAAAACTTGTTCCCGTGGGCCGGCAACTGCTTTTTTTCGTAAGTCGCGTTCCCGATGATCACCATGTACTCGGCCAGATCGTTGCCCTTGTTGTAGATCAAAAAATCTTTTTTGCACAACTGCACGTCGCCCGGCTTCAGTATCCGCTCTTCCGTAGCGGAGGCAGAAACCATGCCGGAATCCGCCCAAGCGTTGCCGTATGAAAAAACGGCAAGGACAAGGCAACCGATCGGGAACGCCTTATACGCATTTTTTTGTCTCATGGCGGCTCCCCTTTCATCGATCAATATTCATATTGTTTCGATGAACCGGCAAAGTCCGCGGATTCGTTTTTTATTTAGCCGGGCTGGAGCGGGCAACGCGGGACGGTCCGCTCGATCAACCCTATTCCATCACGTCGGGATTCGTTCAGGGTACCAGCCGTGCTTTTCTCCGGTAAGGGACTGGCGCCAGGTATAAAGCGCGTCGTATATCATCATCCCGATTTTCAGCATTTCATGGTCGTCGGGAAAATTCGCGGACAGGCCGAGGGTGATGGCCAGCAGTCC
>JACRGP010000138.1 GCA_016217765.1 Nitrospinota bacterium
AGGGCTTGCCGTGGCGTTCGAACCGTTTTGTTTCATAAACGATTTTTTCCTCGAAATCCCGGCGGTTGGGAAGGCCGGTCAGCGGGTCCGTCCGGGCCGCCTCCTCCAGACGTTTTTTCAAGTCCAGGAGTTCCGAGATCATTTGCTCTCTTTTTTCCTGGGCCTCTTTGCGTTCCGTGATGTCCGTGAAAACGACCACCGCGCCCGCGATTTCCCCGTGCTCGACGACGGAGGCGCAGGTGTAATCGACGGCGAAGCAGGTCCCGTCCTTTCGCCACATCGGTTCGTCCTCCACGCGCTCGGAACCGATGGAGGCCAGCCGTTTCAAGACGGGGCAGTCTTGCTTGCCGTGGGAACGGTCGTTTTGCCCGGCGCGGTGGAAGGAGTCGTGTACGTTTCTGCCGAGCAGTTCGTGGGTCGCATAACCCGCCGCGTACGCTCCCGCCGGATTGATGAAGGCGATCGTTTCGTCCAGTCCCACGCCGAAAATGCCTTCTCCCGCCGAGGTCAGGATCGACTCCTTTCCGCGCATTTGCCGTTCAAGCTCTTTCTCGTTCAACTCCTGCGCCCGTTCCAGCAGGGAGTATTCGTACTCCAATTTCCGGTACGATTCGTCGACGGCGTCGATGAAATCCCGCAGGCCTCCGGTAAAGGAAGCCTGGTCTCCGAAACAGCGTTTGATCTGTCTTTGCAACAGGCTGTGCATGGACTCCGCCTTTCGAAGACTATTCCTCGGAGATGGCGGTGATGGTCATCGTCTGGTTGTGCAGTTGGCATTGGCCCGAACGGTCGAACGGGCCGATTTCTCCGTAGGAATAAAATCCGGTCAGGGCCGATCTCTGTCCGAACGCTTTGCGCACGCATTCCACCTCCTCCTCCACCCGCTGTTTCAGGACGATCTTCCTGCCGACGCAACTGAACAGGATGGCGAGGTCCGGGGAGGGCGAGCCCATCGCCCGGGACGCGGTGTGGGCGGCTTGGGCCGACCCGTCCACCAGCATTTCGAACTTGGCTTTCATCAGGCGCGCCGGGGTCCCCTGGGGGACGTCCCCGGCGAACGTCAGGCTCTTGTCCTGCTCGTTGACCGCCAGGATGGTCCGTACGACCCCGCTTTCGCCGTCGTTCAACCGGATGCTCAAGGGGAAGTAAAACCGGTTGGCGGACAGGTCGTCGGCTTCCTCGCCCAGGTATTTTTTATATAGTTCCACGGCGGGCGCGCCGTCCAGTTCGAACAAAACGTTTCCCTGGGAACGGGTCACCGCGCGCTCGGGACCGAACGGGACCCAGCCGCCCATCGACCCGAAACCGATCTTTATGCCCGGTCCGTAAAAGCCGACGGCGGCGATTTTGCCCGGTTCGGGGGCATCTCCGCAACAAACCAACGTCCGCTGGAACAGCGTGCCGTCGCCCGCCAGCCCGCCCGTGATCCCGACGTTTGCGGCCAGCCGTTTTTTCAGTCCCTTGACCAATTCGGAGCCGTTCACCATGAGGCCGTCGGAAAAGATCATGACGTGGTCCAGACCGGCGGGATCCAACAACCCGGCGAGCTTTTCGCCCGCCTCATAACTTCGGTCCGGTCCTTCGATTTTGACTTTCGCGGTTTCGACCCGCGCGCGCTCGAAAACGACCGCCGTGACCGCCAGACAGCCGTCCGTTACCTCGGAACCGGATATTTCTCCGGAGGAAGAACAGCCCACGATGTTC
Organism: Nitrospinota bacterium; assembly: GCA_016217765.1. Lineage (GTDB taxonomy): Bacteria > Nitrospinota > Nitrospinia > Nitrospinales > JACRGP01 > JACRGP01. The sequence goes on from JACRGP010000138.1 coordinate 1,705, forward strand.
GCCCGGGGGTAAAATTCCTTGATCCGGTCGAAATCCCCCCCCGTTTCCAGCGCCCGCCGGTCGCCAAAGACAAAAACCAACTGCGCCTGCCCGGCTATGTCCGCCGCCGACTCGCCCTGCCACCCCTTTTCGGGAAACCACCGCCTCTGTTCGATTTTCATGGTTCGTTCGACTCCATAGGCGATCAAATCCGAATATTCGGCAAAAATCGCATTTGCCTGACCATGCGCGAGACCTCGCCTGGCGCAAGGGCCTGATTGGGTTTCGAGGACGCGATTGTCCCGCTTATCGGTGGGAAAGCAAATAACAAGGACGTTTCGCCGGTCCGTCCGAAATCGTCAATGGGAGACGGGATGAAAACAGAAAGCCGCTTGGGCGGCGAGCCCCGCGAAAAACGGGCACGACGAAAAACCCATCGTTCTGTTCGATGGGAGATCATTGGTCTTCATTTGGATGGTTGCATTATAGTGGCATTATCAAATTTCCCCAACCGGAAAGCAAGAGAAATGCTTACATTTATTGGGGCTGTTACTCACAAACATCGCGGGGAATATGGCGTTTGTTTTTCAATTGGTTGCGGAGGTCGTTTCCTGGGGATTTAACGTCCGCGCGATTCCAGGTCGAGAAAATAAATTTCCCCCGTAAGTATACTGTCGAAAACCGGGGGGAGGCCGGGCAGGGGAAACGGCGAGAGAAACGGCGAGGGATATCCGCTGGAACGAAAAAGGGCCCGGAAGTCGCGATCCTTCCGGGCCCTCGATTGACTGATGGTGCCGAAGGTCGGAATCGAACCGACACGGGGTTGCCCCCACTGGATTTTGAG
>JACRGP010000032.1 GCA_016217765.1 Nitrospinota bacterium
AAAACTCAAGGCCTACAAGGTGGAGAATTACGATTGCGACATCAAACTGCACGCCAACGAAAATCCGTTTTCGCCGCCCGCGGAACTCATGGAATCGTTCCGGAAAAGCCTGGAAGACTTTAAACTGAACCGCTATCCGGATCCCCACTGTAACGGCCTGAAACGCGTCCTTTCGCAACGCTGGCGGACCCCGCCGGAAACCCTGGTCGTCGGCAACGGCTCGGACGAATTGATCCAACTGATCCTTCAGATCTTCTGCGACATGGGCGATTCCGTGGCCTTCCCCGACCCCACGTTCGCCATGTATTCCATCATCGCCGAAGGCATGGGGTTGAAACCCGTCGTCCACCCGCTCGACGAAAACTGGGATTTCAAGGCGGACGAATTTCTGGGGACCGTCGAAAAACACGACCCCAAAATCCTGTTCTTCAGTTTCCCCAACAACCCGACGGGCAACTGTTTTTCGCCGGAGGAAATCAAAAAGACGATCGAACGGTTTCGCGGCATCGTGGCGGTCGACGAGGCCTACTACGATTTTTCGAAAAAGACCTTCATCCACGACATCCGCGGGCACAACAACCTGATCGTCCTGCGGAGCCTGTCGAAGATCGGCCTGGCGGGATTGCGCGTGGGTTACGGCGTCGCCGACCCGTTGATCATCGACCAGATCGACAAGGTCCGGCTCCCCTACAATTCCAACACCGTCTCGCAAACGTTTTCCGAGAAGGTCCTGGGGAACTTCTCCCGGGTCCAGGACCAGATCGATACGATCATCCAGGAAAGAGAACGGCTGGTCCGGGCCCTCTCCAAAATGCAGTTCCTGAAGGTTTATCCCTCGGACTCCAATTTCATCCTGTTCCGGATGGAACACGACGCCGGAACGGTGTTCAAGAGGCTCATGGACAAAGGGATCCTCATCCGCGACTTGAGTTCGCATCCGCGGTTGAAAGGATGCCTGCGGGTAACGGTGGGTTCGCGGGATGAAAACGACCAATTCCTGCTTCAGATCGAAAACCTGACCCGCGCCGAAAATCTAACGACCTGATATCGCCGCTTGGAACATATTGCATGAACGAAACCCCGAAGACCGTTTGAGCCTTTAGAGACGGGAACGAACGTTCTCTCGCGACAGGGGATGGCAACAAAAAGCGTCCTTGCTTTTACCCCCTTGCAAAGGGGGAAAGGGGGATTCAAACGACTTGTTCGCGGTTACCGGACCCAATCCCCCCGGCCCCCTTTACAAGGGGGAGCGGAGACCTTCCCTTCATCTCATCATGCAATAAGCAGTCTAAACGCGCATTTTTGCTTGACGAAGGAGGAAATGAGCGCCGTAAAAAAAATCCTGCTGATGATATTCGCCTTCGCGCTGGGTTGCGTCTGGGCCGCCGGCGGGATGTTTTACTACCAGGCATCCCAGCCCGCCGGCGAGGACTCCAAAGCCCATATCTTCGTCATCCAGCCGGGCCAGACTCTGAAACAGACGGCAAGGACCCTTTCACAACGCGGGCTGATACGCAGTCCCAACGCGTTCATCCTGCTCGCGTACCTGCGGAAAAAGCAAAACCAGATCCAGGCCGGCGAATACGAGATTTCGCCCGCCATGCTCCCGCGCGAGATCTTGCGGAAAATCGCGTCGGGACAGACCGTCAAATATTCCGTAACCGTCCCGGAGGGATACAGCCTCCGGGAAATCGCGTCTCTACTCGAACAACGGGGGTTGGCGGACAAGGATGAATTCATGGCCGTCGCCCGCGACCGGCAACTGACCGGTCCGCTCGGCATCGCCGGCGACTCGCTGGAGGGCTATCTCTTCCCGGAAACCTACCATATCAGCCGGACGACCTCCGAAACCGCGATCGTCAAAGCCATGATCGAGTTGTTCAAGGACCGCGTCCTCACGCCAGAAAACCTCGAACGCGCCAGAGAGCTGGGCCTCGACTTTTACCAGGCCGTCACGCTCGCCTCCCTGATCGAGAAAGAAACCGGCCTCGACGCGGAACGCAAATTGATCTCCTCGGTCTTTCACAACCGGCTGAGGAAAAAGATGCCCTTGCAGACCGACCCGACGGTCATCTACGCCCTGCGGGAGAATTTCGACGGCAACATACGAAAAAAGGACCTGTCCGTCGATTCGCCGTACAACACCTACAAACATATCGGATTGCCGCCGGGGCCGATCGCCAGCCCCGGATTGAAATCCGTCATCGCCGCGCTGTACCCGGCCCAGACGGACTATTTATATTTCGTCTCGCGGCAGGACGGGAGCCACCAGTTCTCCGCCAACCTGATCGACCACAACCGCGCCGTCGCCGAATTCCAACTGAAAAAACCTAAAAAGTCTTGAGCTACCGCGCCAACTCATGAACGACAACGCCCCCACTTCCTACGACATCGTCCCGTACGTCAACCGTTCCTTCCCGCAAAGCAACCCCAATAAGCTCTGGGTCGTCGCCCGATTATTCGGCTTGAACGCGCCGCATCCGAGTCAGCGCCGGGTCCTCGAGTTAGGTTGCGGGCGCGGCGGCAACATCGTCCCCATGGCGTTCAACATGCCGCGCGGCGAATTCGCCGGGATCGACTTGTCCGCCGTGCAAGTGGCGGAAGCGCGAAAGATGGCGGACAAGCTGGGCCTGTCCAACCTGCGCCTGGAGCAAAAAGACCTCATGGACCTGGACGCGGGTTTCGGGCAATTCGATTACATCATCGCCCACGGCGTGTTTTCCTGGGCGCCCGCGATGCCCGGCAACGGCGAAAACGGCCCCGCGTCGATCGAGCAAACGGTCTCCCGGGAACTGGATTCAACGCTCGCGACGTTCGCCCGCTCGTCCCTGCCGGTCGATTAGGACCGCTTTGCGCGCGTTTCCCGGCGCGTCGTTTCAAAGTATCTCACAGACCGCCGCCCGTCCCCAATGCTGTCAAAATTGTCATTCCTGGCAAATGGAAAAATGCTATAGTGTCAACCGTTTAGATTGAGTTTCGCCTTTTGTTCAGGCGGCCCCGTGTCGATAAGGTACCGACGGGGAGGATTGCGCGAAAACCACCGGGGCCGAGTTATTACAATATCGAAAAAACGGAGAGAAACGGGGGGAAGAAGATGGACCGGAGGAGGAACTGCGCGGTTCCGACCTCGCGATCCATAAACTTGAATCCTATCCCGAGGAAGTCACATCCAGATTTGGATAAATACCGCGGGGAGCATGAATATAACGACAATCATATTGTCCCAACCCCATGTCGGGGAACGTCGCTCCCCCTTGCAAAGGAGACCTTTGCATATGTCATGCTGAGCCAGTCGAAGCATGACCAACGCCCTTCGACAAGCTCAGGGCGACATCATAATAGAGTGTTTTGGCCGAGTTAAAGTTGGCTTTATTACTTATGCAAAGCTCCCCCTTGTAAAGGGGGGCGGGGGGATTCGTTACCGCGACCGCGACAAAAACATTAAATCCCCCTATCCCCCTTTGCAAGGGGGGAAAATCATGGCGCTTTTGTCGTCTATTTTGCGCTCCTAATAGTTAGTGAAGACGGTCCATGGACAAACGTTTCGGGAAAAAAATTTTTACGGTTTGCCTGGCCTTATCGGTACTGCTGGCGGCGCCTCCCGCGCGCGCGGGGATCGACAAGATCGAGGAATACAAAAAGGCCATCCAGAACGACCCCAAGGACTATCTGGCGCATTTCTCGCTGGGCCAGGCCTACCAGTTGCTGGGACTCTACGGCGACGCCATCAACGAGTTCAAGGAAGCGCTCCGGATCGAACCCTTGTACGTGGCGGCCTACCACGGAATCGGCGGCAGTTACGGGCAACTGGGAAACTATCACGAAGCCCAAAAGGCCTACCTGGAGGCCACCCGCATCGACCCGGGTTATGCCGACGGCCAATACGGTCTCGGCTGGTCCTACTTGAAACTGGGCAAATACCGCGAATCCATCGAGCCCTTGTTGACGGCCATCCGGATCAACCCCGCCATGGGCGCCGCGCATTTCGCCCTCGGACAAAGTTTCGCGGCCCTCATCGACCATACCGAGGCGATCAAGCGGTTCAAAAAGGCCCTGCAATTGACCCCCATCTTCCCCGAGGCCTATTTGGCCATGGGGGTAAGTTACGCGGCGCTGAAACTCATTGACGACTCCGTCGCCGCGTTTCAAAAAGCCATCGACATCAACCCGAACTATTACGACGCCTACCTGGGACTGGGGTCGGTCTACATCCAGACCGGCAAGAACCCGAAGGCCATCCCGTTCCTCAAGGACGCCATCCGCATCGACCCGAACCAGGGCCAGGCGCGCGATCTCATCGGCACGGCATACAAAAACATGGACCGTCCGGAGGAGGCCCTGACCTACTTCAAGGAATACGCGCGGATCGAACACCGGGACGCGCACGCGCAGTTCAAACTGGGCCAGGCCTATTCGGAACTGGGGCTCTATGACGAAGCCGTCAAAAGTTTCGAGGACGCCATCCGCCTGAAACCGGACTATGACGAGGCCTATTTCCGCATGGGGTGGATCTTCGAGGAGATCGACGACCCGCAAAAAGCCGCGGACAAGTATAAGTCGGCCATCCAGATCGACCCGAAATCCGTCGAGGCCTACTTCAACCTGGGCGGGGTCTACGGAAAGCTGGACCAATACGACAAGGCCGTCGAGGCGTACCGGGAAATCATCCGCATCCAACCCGGCCACGTCCCCGCGTATGGCAAGCTGGGGATGGCCTACAGCAAGCTGAACCGATTGGAGGAAGCGCTGGAGGCGTACAAGGAGGCGATGGCGCTCGACCCGAAATATCCTCCGACCTACTACCAGTTGGGCGTCACGTACGGCGAATTAAAACGCTGGGAGGAGGCCGTGCAACCCTTGACCGAGGCCGTCCGTCTCGACCCCAAATACGCCGACGCCCACTACCAGTTGGGGAAGACGTACCTGGCCCTGGGCCACAACCAGGAAGCCATCGACCCGCTCAACAAGGCCCTCAAGCTCAACCCCTCCAGCACCCTGCCCAATATGGAGCTGGGGCGGGCCTACACGGCCCTGAAAAAATATCAAGACGCCATCGTATCCCTGAAAGAGTCCCTGCGCCTCGACCCGAACAACGTCCGTTCGCTCTACCTGCTCGCCCAGAACAACGCCATCCTGGAGCGGTATGAGGACGCGGTCGGGCCCTTGACCAAGGCGGTCAAAATCAACCCCGGATACGCGGAAGCCTGGAACCGCCTGGGATACGTCCAGTGGAAACTCAAACGCAACACGGAAGCCGAGAACGCCTTCAAGGAAGCGGTCCGCCTTGACCCGGATTTCGCGGAAGCCTACAACAACCTGGGCTCGTTCTACCTGTCCGTCGGAAAGAACGCCCGGGCCGTCGAAAACCTGCGGGAAGCCGTGCGCATCGACCCCAAATACTCCGACGCGCATTACAACCTGGGATTGAGTTACGACGTGTTGGGGCGCAGGAAGGAAGCGGTCGAGGAATACCGGAAAACCATCGGCATTGTCCCCGACCGGTTCGACGCCTACATGAGCCTGGGCTGGGCGCTGGGGGAACTGAAGCAGTATCAGGAAGCGCTCGCGCCATTCAAACGCGCCATCCAGATCGACCCCAAAAACGCCGACGCCCACTTTAGCCTGGGCTGGGCGTTGGGCGAATTGCAACGCTACCAGGACGCCGTCCCGCCATTGAAGGAGGCCGTCCGCCTGAACCCGAACCACGCCGGAGCCCAGGCCCGGCTCGACCAGACCTACGAACAGTTGAAAATCCGGCAAAAGGGGCTGGACGGCATCATCCTGAGTCCCTCGGACATGACCATCCCCAAGAAATGACCGTATGGGCAAATCACCGCTGGCCGGAACATGAACCAAGTCCATCGAGAAACGCCTTTTGAATTTTGGAGCGTACGCAAAGGAGGATCGTTTTGACGGCGCGTAGAAAAGTCATCATCATGGGGGCGGCGGGAAGGGACTTCCACAACTTCAACGTCTTCTTCCGCGACAACCGCGATTACGAAGTCGTGGCTTTCACCGCGACCCAGATCCCGGGGATCGAGGACAAACGCTATCCCCCCGCCCTCGCCGGGAAATTGTATCCCAAGGGGATTCCCATCCACCCCGAAAGCCGTTTGCCCGGCCTCATCCGCGAATGCCGCGCGGACGCCGTCGTCTTCGCCTACAGCGACGTGTCCCACGAATACGTCATGCACAAGGCCTCCGCCGTCCTGGCCGAGGGGGCCGACTTCTGGCTCCAGGGCCCGGACAGTTTCATGCTCAAGTCCAGAAAGAAGGTGGTCTCCGTGTGCGCCACGCGGACGGGTTGCGGGAAATCGCAGACCGCGCGCAAAATCGCCCGCATCCTGAAAAGCCGGGGCATAAAAACCGTCGCCGTACGCCACGCCATGCCCTACGGCGACTTGGAAAAGCAGAAGGCGCAGAGGTTCGCCGTCATCGCCGACCTCAAGAAACACCGGTGCACCATCGAGGAGATGGAGGAGTACGAGCCTTACATCGGGCTGGGAATCCCCGTCCTCGCCGGGGTGGACTACGAGGCCATCCTCGCGGAGGCGGAGAAGGAAGCGGAAATCATCATCTGGGACGGGGGCAACAACGACATGCCCTTTTTCCGCCCCGACCTGGAAATCGTGGTGACCGATCCCCACCGCGCGGGGCACGAGACCGCCTACTTCCCCGGCGAGACCAACCTCCGCCGGGCGCATGCCGTCGTCATCAACAAAGTCGATACCGCCGACCATGAAAACGTCGTGAAAGTCCGCGACAACGTACGCCTCCTCAACCCCAACGCGACGATCATCGAAGCCGCGTCCCCCATATCCGTGGACGGTTACGAAAAGATCGCCGGGAAACGCGTCCTTGTCATCGAGGACGGCCCGACGCTGACGCATGGAGGGATGAAATACGGCGCGGCGACCATCGCCGCCCAGCGGTTCGGGGCGCGGGAAATCGTGGACCCCAGGCCCTGGCTCAAGGGCAAGATCGCCGATACCTTCGCGGACTATCCGCACATCGGCGCCCTTCTGCCCGCCATGGGATACGGAGAAGAACAGATACGCGACCTGGCCAGGACCATCGACGCCGTCGATTGCGACCTCGTCGTCATCGGTACGCCCATCGACTTGAACCGCGTCGTCAAGATCAAGAAACCGGCGGTGAGAGCGACCTACGAACTCCAGGAAATCGGCCTCCCCGATCTCGAGACCGTCCTGAAACCGTTTCTAACCCGGCGTAGCGGTCCTCCGGCATAAGCGCGGCTTCCGTCCGCGGGAAGCTGGATTCGCTACCGCATAAGAAGTTGCATGAAGGCGGCGTTAGAGATTCTTCAAAAACTCTTCCCTCGTGATACCAAGGTCTTTCTTGATGATTTTGATGAGAAGCCCCGGGCCAATCTCTTCTCCCGCGTGGTGGGGAATGATCGTCCTCCTGCCGTCAGGATGCTTCCTAAGGAGTTCATAAGTAAATATACATAAAATCCCCTCCCCCTTCCAGGGGGAGGTTGGGTGGGGGTAAACGCGCCGAACTAGCGCCCCCATCCTGGCCTTCCCCCTACAAGGGGGAAGAGAATTCGCCGTCCTCAATTTTCCCCGCGAGGTATGGCTACTTATGAACTCCTTAGTAACAAGGGCTCGGCGTATCGCGGAGCATGGTTCCGCCTCGCGCTTGCGCCGAGGCGGCATTGAATCGGGCGTCACGCCGGACGGCGCGCGGACGCAAAAACGGCGGGGGGATTATTTCTTTAGATCGGCGCTTTCCAGGCGGGCGACGGCGCGGAACAGTTTCTTCTGGGCTTTGCGGAACTCTTCCTCGCTCAGGTCGGGCTTGGTCAGCAGGGCTTCCGCCCGGGCCTTGGCCTCCTCGGCGCGCTTGCGGTCGATTTCGTTGAGGAATTCGGCGGTATCCGCCAGAACGGTCACCCGGTTGTCGGTGACTTCCAGATACCCGCCGCTGACCACCAGGTAAATCGTTTCCGATCCTTTCTGGTACGACAGCAGTCCCGGCCGCATGGCGGTAAGGAGGGGGGCGTGGTCGTACAGGACTCCCAGGTCGCCCTCGCTTCCGGGGACGTTGACCTGGTCGACCTTGTCGGAAACCATCAGCCTTTCCGGCGTGACGATGCTCAATAACAGCGATTGTTCCATGATTTATTTCTTGGCCAGCTTCTTGGCTTTTTCGTGGACTTCCTCGATCGGGCCCACCATGTAGAACGCCTGTTCGGGGATGTCGTCCATCCGCCCTTCCAGGATTTCCTTGAACCCGGCGATGGTGTCCTTCACCTTGACGTACTTGCCGGGAGAGCCGGTGAACGTCTCGGCGACGAAGAAAGGTTGCGACAGGAACCGCTGGATCTTGCGGGCGCGCGCCACCGCCAGTTTGTCTTCCTCCGACAATTCGTCCATGCCCAGGATGGCGATGATGTCCTGCAAGTCCTTGTACCGTTGCAGGACGCGCTGAACGCCGCGGGCCACGGCGTAATGCTCGTCTCCCACGACCTGCGGGTCGAGGATGCGCGAGGTGGAGTCGAGCGGGTCCACGGCGGGATAAATCCCCAGCTCGGCGATGCGCCGCGAAAGCACGGTGGTGGCATCGAGATGGGAGAAGGTGGTCGCCGGGGCCGGGTCGGTCAAGTCGTCGGCGGGCACGTAAATGGCCTGCACGGAGGTGATCGACCCCTTCTTGGTGGAGGTGATCCGTTCCTGCAGGTTGCCCATCTCGGTGGCCAGGGTGGGCTGATATCCCACGGCTGACGGGATACGTCCCAGCAACGCGGACACCTCGGAGCCGGCCTGGGAGAACCGGAATATGTTATCGATGAACAGCAGTACGTCCTGGCCGCCGACGTCGCGGAAATATTCGGCGACGGTCAGCCCGGTGAGGCCGACGCGCATCCTGGCGCCGGGGGGCTCGGTCATCTGCCCGTAAATCAGGGCCGTCTTATCGATGACCTTGGACTCGATCATTTCGTGGTACAGGTCGTTACCCTCGCGGGTACGCTCGCCCACGCCGGAGAACACCGAGTACCCGCCGTGCTCGGTGCCGATATTGCGGATCAGTTCCATGATCAACACGGTCTTGCCGACGCCCGCGCCGCCGAACAACCCGGTCTTGCCGCCCTTCAAGTAAGGCTCAAGCAAGTCGACCACCTTGATCCCCGTCTCGAGCATTTCCATGGAAGTCCCCTGCTCGTCGAGGGGAGGGGCGTCGCGGTGTATGCTCCAGAAGTCCTTGGTGTCGACGGGCGGCTTTTTGTCGACGGGATCGCCGACGACGTTGAGGATCCTGCCCAGCACCTCTTTACCCACGGGGACCTTGATCGGCCCGCCGGTATCCTCGACTTCCATTCCGCGGACCAATCCGTCGGTGGGGTGCATGGAAACGGTGCGCACGGTTTCGTCTCCCAGGTGCTGGGCCACTTCCACGATAACATGGCCGGAATCGCCTTCTTTCTGCTGGCGGCGCTTGATGACGATGGCGTTGTACAATGCCGGCAATTTGCCGCCCTTGAAAGAAATGTCCACTACGGGCCCGATAACCTGGGAAATTATTCCTTTATTCATTAATCGACTCCCTCTGTCAGTAATTTTTTCGCTTGCGAACCGTACGTCATCCCTTGAGCGCCTCGGCCCCGTTGACCACCTCGATCAGTTCCTTGGTGATGTAGGCTTGCCGCGTCCGGTTGTAGAACAAGGTCAGGCCCCCGATCATCTCGCTGGCGTTGCGCGTGGCGTTGTCCATGGCCGTCATGCGCGCCCCGTGTTCGCTCGCGGCGGACTCCAGAAAGGCCCGGAACACCTCCACGGTCAGGTAACGCTTGAGGAGGTGGTCGAGGATCGACTCCTCGTCGGGCTCATAGATATAGGACACCGGCGCCTCCCTGCCCTTGGTCGGCATCGCTTCCGGGACGATGGGCAGGAGCTGTTCCAGGACGACTTGCTGTTGAATGACGGACTTGAATTCGTTGTAGACCACGTAGATCTTATCGACGGCGTTCCGCGCGTAAAGCTCGCCGAGGATGTCGCCGATCTCCGCCGCCTTCAGGTAGTCGAAGCCCTTGGCCCAGCCGATGTATTCATGCTGGATATTGTATTTCCGGGCGCGCAGGAAATCCCTCCCCTTCCGGCCCGCGGCAATGAAAGACACCGCGTCCCCGTCTTTTTCCCGGAGGACTTGGGCGGTCTTTCTCAGGATGTTGCTGTTGAATGCCCCGCACAAACCCTTGTCGGAGGCGATGACCAGCAACAGCGTCCTATTCCCCTGGCGGTCCTCCAACAACGGGTGCATGTCGTGGTTGCAACGCGCGGCCAGGTGCTGGAGCGCCTCCATCAGCTTGACGGCGTAGGGGCGGACGTTCAGGATCTTCTCCTGGGCTTTGCGCAACTTCGAGGCCGAGACCAGCTTCATGGCCTTGGTGATCTGTTGCGTGTTCTTAACGCTCCGGATTCTTCTTTTAATGTCTCGCAGGTTGGCCATAAGGGTTAGAACAGTCCCTTGAATTCTTTAACGGCTTCTTTCAGCTTGTTTTCGATTTCATCGTCCAGCGCCTTCTTCGTCTCGATGGCCTGGAGGATGTCCTTGCGCTTGTCCTCGACAAACCGCAACACGCCATCGACGAACCTCTGGATGTCGGCCACCTTGATATCGTCCACGAGGCCGCGCACGCCGCAATAGATCTGTATGATCTGCTGGGCCGCGCTGAGCGGTTTGTACTGTCCCTGCTTGAGGATTTCGACCAGCCGTTCGCCGCGCGCCAGTTGGGCCTGGGTGGCGGGGTCCAGGTCGCTACCGAACTGGGCGAAGGCCGCCAGTTCGCGGTACTGGGCCAGTTCCAAGCGCAGTTGGCCGGCCACCTGTTTCATGGCCTTGATCTGCGCCGCGCCGCCGACGCGGGAAACGGAAAGCCCCACGTTGATGGCGGGCCGCACGCCGGAATAGAACAGGTCGGACTCCAGATAGATCTGCCCGTCGGTGATGGAAATCACGTTCGTGGGGATGTACGCCGAAACGTCGCCCGCCTGGGTTTCGATGATCGGCAACGCCGTGAGCGATCCCGCGCCCAGCTTGTCGTTCACCTTGGAAGCGCGCTCCAACAGACGGGAGTGCAGGTAAAAAACGTCGCCCGGATAGGCTTCGCGTCCGGGGGGTCGCCGCAACAACAGCGACAACTGCCGGTATGCCGCCGCCTGTTTCGACAGGTCGTCGTAAATGATCAGGCAATGCTGGCCGTTGTCCCGGAAATACTCGCCCATGGCGCACCCGGAATACGGGGCGATGTACTGCAAGGGGGCCGGATCGCTTGCCGTGGCCGCGACCACGATCGTATACTTCATCGCGTCGTGTTCTTCCAAGGTCTTCACCACCCGCGCCACCGTGGACCGTTTCTGTCCCACGGCGACGTAGATGCAAAACATGTTCTGGCCTTTTTGGTTGATGATGGTGTCCAGGGCCACGGCGGTCTTGCCCGTCTGCCGGTCGCCGATGATCAGTTCCCGCTGGCCTCTGCCGATGGGGATCATGCCGTCGATCGCCTTGATCCCGGTCTGCATGGGTTCGTGCACGGACTTGCGGTCGGTGACGCCGGGGGCGATGCGCTCGATGGGGCCGAACCGTTTGGCGTCGATCGGGCCTTTGCCGTCGATGGGATGACCCAGGGAGTTGACCACGCGGCCCACCAGTTCGGGGCCGATGGGGACTTCCATGACGCGTCCGGAACGCTTGACCTCGTCGCCTTCCTTGATCTTGTCGTCAAACCCGAACAAGACGGAGCCGACATTGTCCTCCTCCAGGTTCAACACCATGCCCACCACGTCGTGCGGAAACTCGATCAATTCGCCGGCCATGGCGTTTTCCAGGCCGTAAATGCGGGCGATGCCGTCGCCCACGGAAATCACCCTCCCGGTCTCCTTGAGCTCGACGCTCTCGTCGAAACCGGAGATCTGCTTTTGTATCAGGGAACTAATTTCATCCGCGCGTAAGCTCACTACCCATCTCCTATTTTTCGATAGATCGTTTTAATAAGGCCAAGCGATTTTTAATGGTGGCGTCCACGACCAGGCTACCCACGCTAAGGACCATCCCGCCGATGAGGGACGCGTCCTCCCGGGACTCGACGATGACGCCCTTGCCCAAAACGCCGCTCAAGGACGCCTTGATCCGTTCCGCCTGGTCGGGGGTCAAAGGCGATGCGGACACGACATCGACCCGGACCTGGTTCAGCCTCCGGTCCACGAAATCCTCAAAAAAAGACGCGATGTTGGAAAGGTAAAGGATTTTTTTCCTCTGGTTCAATATCCGCAACAGGTTGCGGACGGCCTCGTCCGCCTGGACGCGGTCGCACATTTCCGACAACAAGGCGTTCTTGTTCGTCAACGGGATGGCCGGGTTCGCGAAAAAACGCGTCAGATTCGGCTCGGACCGAAACGCGCCGCAAAGGGTTTCCATGCTTTTCAGGACGGCCCTCAGCCGCGAGTCCTCGGCTATGGATTCCGACAACGCTTCCGCGTAACGCCTGCTGACCACATTTTCGATCATAAATCGACTAATACCCCTTCTGGTTCCGAGGAACGGTTAACAAATTACAAAACCCTGACAGGAACATGAAAACCGTTTTCCAGTCTTTTTGCCGTCATTCCCGCGAAAACGGGAATCCAGTATTTTCAGAAGCGTTCCGGATGCCCGCTTTCGCGGGCATGACGTTTACTTCTTCACGGGATAGCTAAAGAGGAGCCCGCCCTGCCGATCGCCTCCGATGACACATGCGCAGTTCGAGCCGCGCGCCGCCAGGGACCCAGCGCTCCGTTTTTATCAGGCGGACTTACTCCTGCCGATTTCCCGCAGAGCTTCCTCGATGGCCTCGTCGGCCAGCCTTTTCCGGTCCCCTTCCCCGATGACCTTTCTCAGGATCTTCTCCGTCGAGGAGATCGTCAAAGCGGCCGTGTAACCGCGGATTTCGCCAAACAGCTTGTTGCGCGACGCCTGGATTTCCTGCTCCGCGTCTTTTTGCAGTTGTTTCATCCTGGCCTGGGTTTCCTGAATGGTTTTTTCCTGGATCCTCTTGGACTCATCCGCCGCCATCTGGATGATGGTGGCGGCCCTTTCGTGCGCGGCGCCCAACTCCCGCTCCAAACTCTGCTTTATCGTCTGGGCTTCCAGCTTCAGGTTTTCCGCGCCCTGGATGTCCCCGCGAATCTTCTTTTCGCGCTCCTCCAGGATTTCCAGCAGGGGCGGGAAGGCGTATTTCCTCAGGAGAAAAAACAGCAGTCCGAAAGAAACGAACGACCAGAATATGAGGGAAGCGAATACGGATGTCTGTTCAAGTTGTGGCATGGTCTGGGGCTTTCGAAAAAAGTTGCCGGATTATTTTCTGATGCCCATGATGATAAAGGCGATGACCAGGCCGTAAAGCGCGATCGCCTCGACGAGGGCAAACCCGATCCAGGCGTATTTCGCCACCCGGCCTTCCGCGTTGGGTTGCCTGCCGACCGTTTCGATAGTTTTGGCGAAAATATAAGCGATCCCAACGGCGGCGCCCCAGAACCCGGCGGCGGCCAATCCCATGCCCAATAATGCGGCGGCTTCTACACTCATGCTATTCCTCCTCCATTTTGATAAAAAATAAATTAATGCAGTTTAATAACGTCGCCAATATAAACGCAGGTCAAAGTGGTAAAGATGTACGCCTGGATAAAAGCGATGAACATTTCCAGCCCGTTGATCAGGATGGTGAAACCGAACGGCATCCAGCCGATCCACAAGGCCGTGGCGGTCGCCAGGGCAAACAAGACGCCCAAGACGGTATGGCCGGCGGTCATATTGGCGAACAACCGCACGGACAGCGATATGGGCCGCGCCAACTGGCTGATGATCTCGATGGGGACCATGAGCGGGATCAGGACCTTGGGGATGCCGGGCGGCACGAGGATGCTCAGGAAATGCAAACCGTGCCTGGCGAACCCTACGATCAGGGTCAGGATGAAAATGGCCCCCGCGAACGCCCCCGTGACCGCCAGTTGGCTGGTGAGCGTGTAGGAACCCGGGATCAACCCGACCAGGTTGCAGGCCAGGATGAAGAAAAACAAAGTCGCGATAAACGGGAAAAACTTCATGCCGTCCGCGCCGATGTATTCGTTGACCATGTCGCGGATGAAGTCCACGCTGATCTCCCCGAGGCTCTGTATTTTCCCGGGGACCAGGGAGAGGCCGCCGCGGACGACGATCATGAACAAAATGAAAACCGCGGCCAATCCCGCCCACATCGCCAGGATGGCCTTGTTGATGGAAATGTCGAACCCCAGCAGAGTCAGATGGACCAGGGGATGCAGTTCAAAATGGTGTAATGGATTTTCCATTAATCGTCTCGTTCTTTCGTTCGCTCTTTTTCTTCCTGGTCTTCTTCCTGGACGATTTCCTGAAACGCGCGGAAAACGTTCAAACAACCCGCCGCGCCGCCCAGCAAAATCCCGGCAACCAGGAACCAAGGCTCCGAACCTATGGCGCGGTCCAACGCGTACCCCATCGCGGCGCCCAGCATTGTAGCGACCAGCAACTCGGTTCCCAACCTGTAGGCTATACCCAAGCCCTTACGGAAACCACCGCCCTGGCTCATTTGTTTTATAGGGGATTTTTCTCGAACTGCGGGGTAAAACGATCAACAGCGCTTCAAATCATTAATTTTCATCCAAGTCCGTTTAAAACCATTCGGACGGAAAAATATCGTTCTATGACGGAGATGTCAACAAAAAAGAACTTTTTGCGCCTTGGCGGGCACAACCGGCCAGCGTGAACGCTGAACCCAACATCACTCCCCCCTTGCCCGACTCCCCCTTTGTAAAAGGGGGTTGGGGGGATTTGATGGGGCTGGGGGATTTCATGCCATGAATGCGGGAAAAATCCTATCTCCCCCTATGCCGCTCGGCCAAAAAATCAATCAATAAGGAAGAACCCCGTACTCTTGTTCGTACTGCTCCAGGGGAAGCATGTCGATGGCGTTCCACGGGCAACCTTCCAAAAAGGTGTTCATCGGGCCCTTGGAAGTGCACTTCTTACAGCCGATGCACAGCAGAGGATCGACAGCGACCCGGTTAAACGCCGGGGCGGCTTCGTTGACGACCTCGTACATGCAACCGTCGACGGGGCACTCCGTCATGCAGATGGGGGAACCGCTACACCCCGTGCAGGCGTCGTTGATGACGGCCAGGATATTAGGTTTTCTTTTTCTTTGACCGGTCTTTTTCGCTTTCTCCTTGACAGCCATGTCCCAAATCTTTCCCGAAAGTGATCGCGATCGTTTTATTGTAGCAAAACAGGGTGAATTGTATATCAAATTACCCGGCATTTTGCAAAAAATAGTTCGCGCGTAAACGCAACCGCGAATGGTTTCCGCCCTTTCAGATCAGCCCTTCAATGCCCTTCCGAGGAGGTCGAGCAATTTCAAGGAAGGTCCGCTCGGATGCTTGTCGCCGATCTCCCACTTGCGGACGGTCGACAGACTCGTATTCAATACCGCCGCCAGAACAGCCTGACTGAGTTTATAGCGGTCCCGCAGAGCGCGAATCTTTTTGCTGTCGTAGTCCGGCGCCGGTTTCAGGCAAAGAGCGTCAAACTCGCGCGGTTTTCTCATGTCGATGAAACCGAGACGGTATAGATCGCCCACCGTATCATGAACAGCCTTAAGGATCCGGCTCTTAGCCCTGGCTTTTTTCTTCATGGCATACTACGGGGAGCATAAAACAGGTTGCATTGAGAGAAGAGGGCTGTAAGCGTTCAAAACATGTCATCCTGAGCGTTTTCCCCATCTGTCATGCTGAGCTTCAGCGAAGCATCCCGCCTTTGAGATTCTTCACTTCGTTCAGAATGACATGCAACCCGCTACCGAGGTCCGCGTCGATGAGCCCTTGTTGCATTTCCGACACGGCCCGGCACGGAATCTCGTCCGTCAGTCCGGTTTTGCGCATCCAACGGACGAAATGACGGGTCTTGAAGGCCCTTTTCATCGCCAAAGTATATCACCAAGCGCCACTGCATGCCACGCTGAACTTCTGGCCTGGCAACCCAACAACACTATGTCTCGCGCCGATTGTCCAATCGTCTCGCGCTAAGTACACACAAGGATTTTCCAACCATCGCCGCCGCGAAGACGCGCGACCAATCTGGCGAGAAGTTTTTGGAGCGCAACGCGTCCCCGCGTTGCATGCAAAGCCGGGAGGCTTTGCACTCCAAAGCGTTTCCTCTCCACACGACTCATGCAATATCCGCGGGGAAACAAACGCCTTGAACTGAAAGAGGCTGTCCGCGGTCCGCGCCATCAAGAAATCCCGTGGTTTTTCGTTTACATTCAGCGCCGCCCTGTATTAAGATTTAAAATAGATGTTATTAAAGACTCAGCGGCCATAACCCAATGATGTTTTTATCAGAAGGACAAAAACTCCTTTCCGCCGTTCAAGGGGCGGGGATCGTCATAAAAAACCATGTCATTCAACCGCGTTTTAGGCCAGGACCTGGCCAAACAGATCATTCAAAAAGCCCTTCTTAACGGCAGTGTCGCCCATGCCTACCTGTTTTACGGCCCTGAAAGCATAGGAAAGAAACTCGCCGCGGTCGAGTTCGCCAAGGCTCTAAACTGCCAGGTTTCCGGCCCCGCGGACGGGTGCGACGAGTGCCCCTCCTGCCGGAAAATCGAGCAGGGGACGCATCCCGACTTCTTTTTTCTGGAACCCACGAAAACC
Organism: Nitrospinota bacterium; assembly: GCA_016217765.1. Lineage (GTDB taxonomy): Bacteria > Nitrospinota > Nitrospinia > Nitrospinales > JACRGP01 > JACRGP01. Next base: position 16,722 of record JACRGP010000032.1, read on the forward strand.
AGTTCGTCGGCCAGGGAGGGCGCCATCCGCATCGAAGACGTCCGCGAGTTGCAACGGCGGTTGAACTTCCTCCCTTACGAAGGCAAAACCAAGGTCGCCGTCGTCGATTCGGCGGAACTGATGAACCCGCAAGCCGGCAATTCGTTCCTGAAAACCCTGGAGGAACCGCCGTCGAACACCGTCCTGATCTTGATCGCCTCCAATCCGCGCCAGTTGTTGCCGACCATCGTCTCGCGTTGCCAGGGGATCCGGTTCCAGCCCCTCCGCGCCGGGGAGATCAAGCGCATTTTACGGCTCCAGGAAGGCTTGGAGCCGGAAGAGATCGAATTGCGGACGGCCCAGTCCATGGGACAGGTGGAGAAAGCGCTCAACGTCGATACGGCCAGGACGGACCAGCTTCGGCGGGACCTCGTCGAGATGATCGGCACGGTCTCCCATGCCCGCGTCGACGCGGTCTTCGCCTGGTCGCGGACTTGCGCGAAACAATCCGACTCCATCCCCGAGGTCCTCGACCAGTTGACGGTCCTGCTGAGGGACCTGGCTTTCCTGAAAGCCCGGGACGACGCCGCCTTGCTCCACAACAAAGACCTTGCGGGGCAACTGAAACCCCTGGCGGCCAGGAAAACCCTGCCGGCCATTTTGAAAATGGCGGAGGCCGCGGAACGGACGCGCCGCGCCCTGCAGGGAAACGCCAACGCCCAGCTTGCGCTGGAAAACATGCTCCTCGCGTTTTGCGACGCGGCATGATCGAGGCCCGAAAATGAACCTATCCCCCCCAATTCCCGGCAACGCTCCAAAATGCGCCCAGGCGGACAATAATCCCCGCTTCATCATCGGGGTGCGCGTCCAGGGAGAGGACCAGACCGAGTTTTTCGATCCCGGGAACCTGCATTTGCCCGTTGGGACCCTGGCGCTCGTGAAGACCCGGCAGGGCGAAAAAATAGGCTCGATCGCCTCCAACAAGATCGTCAACTTCCGCAAGGACCTGCCGAAACCGTTGCCCAAGGTCCTCAGGGTCGCCGGCCCCAGGGACATCGAGGAACGGAACAGGGTCGAGGAGCTGGAATCCAAGTCGCTCGCTCTCTGCATGGAGAAAATCGCCAAACTGAAACTGCCCATGAACTTGAGCCGGGCGGTCTACTTCCCGGACACGAGAAAAACGGTGTTTTATTTCACGGCCGAGGGACGCGTCGACTTCCGCGAGTTGGTGCGGGAACTGGCGCAAAACCTCAAGACGAAAATCGAGATGCGGCAGGTGGGCGTCCGCGACGAGGCCCGGGCCATCACCGGTTACGGCGTCTGCGGAGAGAGCTTCTGCTGTTCGACTTTCCTGAAGGAATTCACCCCCGTCACCATCCGCATGGCCAAGGACCAGGGGCTGGCCCTCAACCCGAGCAAAATTTCGGGAGTCTGCGGACGCCTCATGTGTTGCCTGCAATACGAACACGACGGGTACAAGGAACTGGTCAAGGGCCTTCCCAAGATCAACGCCAGGGTGGAGACTCCGGAAGGTCCGGGGAAGGTCGTCAAAATCGACATCCTCACGCAAAAAGTCACGGCCCGGCTGGACGACGAAAGCATCGCCACCTACGATGCCGGCCAGGTTTCCAAAATCCAGGCGGACCCGAGACGGGAAAAACAGAAACCGAAACCATCCCAGGAAGAGTAAGGCCGATGCCGGATTCGAAAAAAACTTTTTTTATCACCACGCCCATATACTACGTCAACGACGTGCCCCACGTCGGGCACGCCTACACCACCATCGCCGCCGACGCGGTCGCGCGCTACAAACGCCTCGACGGCTACCGGGTGTTTTTCCTGACGGGGACGGACGAGCACGGGCAGAAGGTCCATCAAGCCGCGCAAAAAACGGGCGTCGGCCCGCAACAGCACGTGGACGCGCTCCACCAACGGTTCAAGGACCTTTGGAAGCGGTTCGGCATCTCCAACGACGACTTCATCCGCACCACCGAGGAGCGCCACAAGGCCGTCGTGCGCGACATCCTCCAGCGGCTGTACGACCAGGGGGAAATCTACAAGGCCTCGTACGAGGGTTGGTACTGCCTCCCCGACGAGCGGTTCTGGACGGAAAAGGACCTCGTCAATGGGAACTGTCCGGAATGCGGGCGCGCCGTGGACAAGATCCAGGAGCACAACTATTTTTTCAAGATGGGACAATACCGGGACTGGCTGTCCGGCCACATCCGCCAGAACGAAAACTTCATCCAGCCCGCGTCGCGCCGGAACGAGGTCCTGGGCTTCCTCAACAAACCGCTGGAGGACCTGTGCATCTCGCGGCCCAGGGAACGGCTCCCGTGGGGCATCCCCCTGCCCTTCGACGACAATTACGTCACCTACGTCTGGTTCGACGCGCTGATCAATTACATCTCGGTCCACGGCTCGCTGGAGGAAATCCGGCGGTGCGGGTTCTGGCCCTGCGACCATCACCTGGTCGGGAAGGACATCCTGACCACGCACGCGGTTTACTGGTCCACGATGCTCAAGGCGACGGGGCTGGAACTGCCCAAAAGCATTTTCGCCCACGGCTGGTGGACGGTGAACGGCCAGAAGATGTCCAAGTCCCTGCGCAACGTCGTGGAGCCGAACCTGCTCGTCGACCAGTTCGGGGCGGACGCCATCCGCTATTTCCTCCTGCGCGAGGTGCCTTTCGGGCAGGACGGGGACTTCTCGCGCGAGGCCCTGATCGGGCGGATCAACAGCGACCTCGCCAACAACCTGGGGAACCTGCTCAACCGCGCCTTGAACATGTTGGACAAGTATTACGCGGGCGTCGTCCCGGCGCCCAACGGGCAACTGCCCGAGGACGCGCGCCTGCTCGACAAGGCGTCGGAAACGGCGCGCGAGACCCACGCCCTGTTCGACCATCTGGGGTTCAACAAGATCCTGATCGAGATCTGGGAACTGGTGGACGCCGCCAACGTCTACATCAACGACATGGCGCCCTGGAACCTGTTCAAGACCGAGGAAGGAAAAGCGCGGCTGGCGACGGTGATGTACAACTCCGCGGAGGCGATACGGACGATCGCGATTTTGATCCATCCGTTCATGCCGGAAACCGCCGCGAAAATCTTCCGGCAACTGGGCATCGGGGAGTCCGTCGAATCCCACGGGCTGGAATCCGTCCGCAAATGGGGCGGCATCCAGCCGGGAACGAAAACCGCCCCCGGCCCGCAATTATTCCCGCGCATCGAGGAGGAACAAGCGAAAAAAATCATGGATACCGCGCGGAACGCAAGCCAGGCCGGGACGGAAAGCGCCCCGGCCGCGCAAAAACAGGAAGAAAAATTGGAGCAGGTTTCCATCGAGGACTTTTTCAAGATCGACCTGCGGACGGGGAAAATCGTCGATGCCGAGAAGGTCAAGAAGTCTAAGAAGCTGGTCAAACTCAAGGTGGACATCGGCTCGGAAGTGCGGCAGGTGGTCGCCGGCATCGCCGAGAGCTACGAACCGGAACGGCTGGTGGGCCGCGCCATCGTCCTCGTCGCCAACCTCAAACCCGCCACGCTCATGGGCATCGAGTCCCAGGGCATGGTCCTGGCGGCGAGCGATAACGGCAAAATCGTCCTCGCGGGCTTCGACGAGGAAGTCAAACCGGGAGTGCGCGTGAAATGATCGTCGATACCCACGCCCACCTCGACATGGAGGAATACGACGGCGACCGCGCCGAGGTCATCCAGCGCGCCCGCGACAACGGGGTGGACTACATCCTCAACATCGGGTGCGACTTGCGGAGCAGTCTCCGCTCGGTCGAGCTGACGGAGGAATACGATTTCATCTACGCCACCGCGGGCGTCCACCCGCACGACGCGAAGGACATCAACGGGACGACCTACGGGGAACTGAGGAAACTGCTGGCCCACCCCAAGACCCTCGCGCTCGGCGAAATCGGCCTGGACTATTACAAGGACTTCTCCCCGCGCGACGTCCAGCGCCAACACTTTCAAAAACAGGTCGAACTGGCGCGCGAACTGCGCAAGCCGATCGTCGTCCATTGCCGCGACGCCAATGACGACATCGCCGCCATCCTGTCAAAGTATTATCCCAACAACGACGGCCCGTCGGGCATCTTCCATTGCTTCTCCGGGGACGAGGAGTTGGCGCGGAAAGCCCTCGACATGGGATTTTACATTTCCTTCGCCGGGACGGTCACCTTCAAGAAGGCCGAGGCGTTGCGCGAGGTGGTCAAAATCGTCCCCGGCCACCGGCTGTTCCTGGAGACCGACTGCCCCTACCTGGCGCCGACACCCCATCGCGGGAAACGCAACGAGCCGTCCTACGTCAACCTCACCGCGGAAAGGATCGCCGAAATACGCGGGTTGACCGTCGAGGACGTCCGGCGCTCGACGTCGCAGAACTTCCACGACCTGTTCGGCGTCGGCGATGGCGCGAGGACCGGCACGATCGCCTACCGGATCCGCAACTCGCTGTACCTGAACCTGACCAACCGGTGCACCGCCGATTGCGTGTTCTGCACGCGGCTGACGTACCCCGTCGTCCAGGGGCACAACCTCAAACTGGAACGGGAACCCACGGCGGAGGAAGTCTGGCGGTCCATCGACGACCCAAAAAAATACGACGAGGTCGTATTCTGCGGCTATGGCGAACCGACCCTGCGGCTGAACGCGATCAAGGAAGTGGCGCGCAAGATCAAGGACGCCGGCGGACGCGTGCGGCTCAACACCAACGGCCACGGCAACGTCATCAACAAACGCAATATCCTGCCCGAACTGGCGGGACTGGTGGACGAGGTCTCCGTGAGCCTCAACGCCGACACCTCGGAGGCCTACGACGAAATCTGCCGCCCCCTGCCCTCCTACCGCAACGGCATCTTCGACAAGGTCAAGGAGTTCATCGCGGAAGCCAGGAAATACGTCCCGGAAGTGCAGGTCACCATCGTCACCCAGCAGGCCGGGGTGGACGAACGGCGGTGCGAGGAAATCGTCAAGGACCAATTCGGCGTCAAGTACCGGCCCCGGCGCCTCGACCTCGTGGGCTGACCGATGCAACCCTGGATTCCGCTGGGCGCGATCCTCGGCGGGCTGAGCGTGATGTTCGGGGCGTTCGGCGCGCACTCCCTCACGGCCCGGCTGACCGAGCAGAAACTGGCCGCCTTCCACACCGCCACGCAGTACCAGTTCTTCCACAGTCTGGCGCTGGTCATGGTGGGCATCCTGGCGATTCAGTTGGGCGAGCCGTTCGCCAAAAAGCTGAAACTGGCGGGGAGTTTGTTCGCGGCAGGCATCGCGCTGTTCTGCGGGAGCATTTACATACTGACCCTCGGCGGCCCGAGATTTTTCGGCCCCGTCACCCCGCTCGGCGGCCTGTCCTTCATGGCCGGATGGTTCACCCTCGCCTACGCGTTCCTGAAAAAACAATAATCTTGATCTTTCCCCTTGGCAAAAAGGGGAACCGTCCCTCATCATCATCCCCCTTGCAAAGGGGGACCGAGGGGGATTTGATGATTTTTTTTGGAGCGCAACGCGTCCCCGCGTTGCATGCAAAGCCGGGAGGCTTAGCGCTCCAAAAACCCCGAACATGATCAAATTGCCCTTCGCCTCGTTAATAACTATCCCCCGAATCACAAAAGGGGTCACGCCATAACATTTGCAGTTAGCTTTTCGCCCGTTGCGGCTTGAAAAGAGAACACATACCCATTGTTATGGTCTAAGCTTTTCGGGGGGGGGGAAGTCAAATAATATTAACAGTCTTACCCAGATATTCTTCAAAAATTTGGTTTATCTCGCAACCTAAAACGCTTTTCCTGAGCATTTCCCACCTCCGCTCCTCTTCAATTCCCGGCACCTCAGTCCAGCCCCGGATTCCAGTGATTTCTTCATCCGCATCATCAATAGTTTTTCCCGTTCTCCCGAAATTTTCCGCTGTAAAATACTGTTGCGCATCAATATGCGGTCCGAAACTCTGATAGCACTGGTAAACAAGCTCCAGTAGTTGCACGAAGTATGCTTTGCACACCTTTTCAACATCCTCCTCTGGAACAGTCTGTATATCTGCAACGGGGCAAAAAAACCATTTGATGAAATTACCCTGTCGCATGGAACCACTGTTGACGATATTTTCTCCTATATGGTGATTTATATTGCGGAAACGATGGAAAAATCGGGCAAGAGGATCATTTTTCAATCCAGCCTGTCTCTCTGCATACCATTCCTTAAAACCTTCGATGTCCTTCAAAACAGCTTGCATCGACTAGGTAATACTCCGGGACGAGGTCGTAAAGGCACTCACATGGCACCGCACCGAAAACATATCTTTATTTTCCAGGGAAATTCGTTTAAGAAAAAACTCTGCTTCAGCCACTTTATGGTCAACAAGACCAAACGACCGGCCCTTGGCAGTTGCTTCTATAGAGTATTGTTTCAGGCGCTCTCTGAGGTGATTAAAATTTTTGAAGGTTTTCGGGGAGGTCATAGGAGGAGAATACACCCAAACAATTTAATCTTCTAATTCATCACCAAGCATCTCTTCAAGTAGATTCACAATGAAATAATTCTGATTTGCTGAAGTCAGATTAGTCTGCTCATTGTAGAGGGACCGCAGTTCATCCCTTGACATTGTTTCAATTTTAGACTGGATTTGCGAACAGTAAAAATTAGAGAAACCCTTGCCCTAAGTGAAACAATTGACTCCGCAGGCGCAAAAAGCGCCGACAAAGGAACTTGACAAATTCCCGGCAACCATATATTAAAAATCCCCCGCCCTTCTTTGCCAAAGTCGGATGAGTTCCGCGATCTTTTCCTAAGGCTTGAAACTCAAAAGTTCCGCAAGATGTCGCCGTACGGTTTCCCTGTCGGAGTCCGATAACTTTCCAAGCTTTCCACGTATGAGCCGATGATCGAGCGTGAACGGTTTAAAACGCGCGATGGAGGGCGAAGGAAGACCGGCGGCTGAAAGATCGTCGATAGGGCAGTCCAGAGGCCAGGGGGCGTGAGAAGCTGACGTGATCATGGCCATTACCGAATGGCCGGCGGGGCGGTTGAACCCCTTGGCGTTGGACAATACAAGCGCCGGGCGGTTCTTCACGGCTTGCCGGTCGGTGAACGGGAAGGGAACACGCAGAACGTCGAAGGCGTTATAGATCACGGTACGCCTCTTCGTCCTCCGCCCATTCGCTCAACGTTCCCTCCAGCGCCCGGAGATATTCCACGTCCATGGGTTGGACGCGACGCACTTCAACCCGTCCGCCCGCTGTCACCTCCCACGCCAGCAGGTCGCCCGGCTTCGCCTTGAGCGCGGCGCGGATGGCGCGCGGGATGGTGGTTTGCCCCTTGGCGGTAATTTTAGCAATGGCCGTCATACCTTTCCTCCAACAAGGACTGCATTATATCCTTACTATACCCCTCCAGCCCCTCTTTGACAAAGAGGGGGGGGAATGGAAATCAGTATCCGCCGCGGTCCCCTCAGCGGCGCTTCTCTTTGGCCATCGCCGCTTTCAGGGACTGTTCCCCTTCCTCATACCGGCGGTATTCCTTCATCTGGTCTTTGTCCAGGATGGGGGCGAGTTGGGCCTCGTTGTCCTTTTGGATTTTCTCCAGCAGGTCTTTCAGTCCGCATTTGGACACCCCGTCTTCCAGGACGATCTTGAAGGCATCCTGCTTTCTTTGCGCCGACTGCTCGATGACCGGCAGGACCTTCGCCTCCTGCTCTTGCGTCAGACCGAGACGTATCCGCAAATCGTCCATAACTTCGTTTTTCGATTTGGCGTAGCGCGCGGGCGGCCATTTCGCTTTTTCGGTCGCGCAGGAAACGAGAAACGCGCCGATGAGAAAGACCGGAAGAACCATAAAAATGGACCGCGATGCAATCGACCCGCGATCTTTTTGGACAGTTCCGTGGAGCGAACGCATTTTTCTCCTCGATTTGGGTTTATCTCGCTACGCGGCGAGGGTCTGGGATTTCAATTTGTAGCTGAAAACCGCGAGCGCCAAGATGAAAAGGACGATGGCAACAAGGTGCGGCCACAGGTCGATCTCCCCCGCGCCGAAGTGGATTTGACCGCGGATTTCCCCGGCGTAGTGTTTCATCAGTTCGCCGTACTCGATCGTCAGGCGGACGGGATACTCGCCGTCGGGAACGCCGGTCAGCTTGGAAACGGGGATCTCGAAATGCTTCTCCTCGCCGCCGCGGATGGTGAACCCCATCATCCCCTTGAAGGTCTCGGAGATCAAGCCGGGCGGCATGAGGAGCGCCAACTGGACATTCTTGAACGAGGAGGAATTGTTTTTAATGGAAACCCGCATCGCGGACGCGCCTTCGCTTACGGACGCGACCATCCGTCCCTCGACGTCGGAAACCGCGGGTTCCTTGTAATAGAAGGAATCGGTATGGATCTGGGTCGCGTTTTGCGGACCGCCGGAGGATTTCTTGTAGCTCGTTATGACGGTCAGGGGATAGCGGCCCACCTGGACCACCGGCGGGTGGCCGGTATTGACGAGCGTCGCGCTCTCGCCCGGGGCGAGGGAATGGATCATGGGCCCCATGGCCATGGAATGGTGAAAATGGAACATGGGGTGGATATGATAAAGCGGCCGGTCCCAAAGGTTCTTCAAGGAGAGCGTGACTTTCACCGCGCCCTTTTCGGACACCTCGGAAACCGTGGCGACCTGCAAAAGCTCCTGGGCCAGGACCCCGCCCGGCAACAACGTCCCGGCAAGCGCCAAGACCGTCCACAAGAAACTTTTTCCGAAAAACGGGTTTTTACGCATCATGAAAAACCGCCCCTGAAACCAGCCTCCTTCTTCACGCCTTCCAAGAATATCAGAAAAACATTAGAACGGCAAAAACGCCCGTCCGCTTGATTAACTCAGTTCCCGGCGCGACTTATCCAGGCCCGCCCAGAAGGTATGGATCGCGTCCAACGCCTGCCGGCCGCCCTTGAGGAATTTCCTGGCGTCGAAACCGGACTTGAAATACGAATGTTGCATTTCCTCCAGCACGTTGTCGCCGTGCCCCTTTTCGCTGTTGAAATGAAACAGGAAGAAATCCAGCGGGACCTTACGGGCGTTGTCCGCGCACTGTTGGTTATGAATCTCGATGCCCACGATCAGTTCCTTCCAGAAATTATCGGACTCCGCTGTCGCTCCCTTGCCGATCCCCCACGCCGCCCAGGTCTCGATGGCGTAGCTGGCGCCTCTGCCAATCTCCCCATCCTTGCTCCCGTAAGTTTCCTCCAGCCCTTTGATGAAAGCTTTCGTGGCGGGGGAGGCCGATTCCCAGCTACCGAGCCGTTGCGGGTCGAGACCCAACGGCCGGGCGGTCTCCCTGAGCCAGTTGATATGGGCCCACCCGGTCTTGAACGGCTGGTTTTCCGCGGCGCCGTCCGGAAGGATGCCGACGCCCAGCTCGTTGACCAGGATGTAACGGGAACGCGTTTCCGCCTCCAGATCCGAGGCGTTGAGCACGCGCAGTAACTGCGCCAGCAGGAACCATTTGGAAAACACCGCGAACTGCTCGAACAGGTCCGCGATCTGGCGCCGGTCGGCCTCGCCGGTTTTAAACCATTTGCAGAAGGGGTTGTCGACGATGACCGGATGCCCGTGAATTTCCTTCTCGACGATCTCCCAAAAGTCCTCGAACGTCTTGCGTCTTGGAGCATTCATGACGAACCTCCGCGAATTTGCTCATAATGTTCGGACCGTTTCCAGACTTCATCGCCTCCCCCCTCGTTTCTCAATTGTACCGCGATCCGGAGCGGACGGCGACAAAATCGACAGGCGGCGCAATGAGTTTCCGCGGAGCGCGCCCGTCCCCGCGCGATTTCTTTGGGGAATTCGATTTTCAGATGTAATAAAATGAAATAAAAAGCCTTTGTCCCCTATCTTTTGGTCATGGAAGCCGCAAAAGACATCGAAAATTTTCTCGACCGCGTCCGCCGGGAGCGGGCCGGATTCCACGCCTTGAACGGCTTCTATTCGACGATGGCCGTGTTGACCGGCGGTTACCTGGCGGGCAACCTGTTCGCGTATTTTTCCCCGCAACCCCGGGCTTACCTGCCGGCGTTTTTATTTTTAATTTTGGCGATTCTTTCCTACGTCTTCTGGCGTCATTTCATCCGCGGCGTTTTCTCGCCGTTTTCCCGGGACCGCGCGGCCTTGCTGGTCGAATCGAAATTTCCCGCGCTCAACAATTCGCTCATCAACTCCTGGCAGTTGCAGGATTGCCTGGGCCGTCCGGAAATGGACCGCGGGATTTCCTTCGCGTTCATCCGGGAACTGGTCCGGGAAACCGCTTTAAGCGTCCAGGGGATATCCCCCGGCGCCGTCATCGACCGGACGGAAGCTGTCCGGAACCGCAACCGGGCGCTGGCCGCGGTAGGACTGCTCTTGATCATCGCCGCAGTTCTGCCGGACTTTCCGACCCGCGGTTACTCCAATCTCTTTTCAGGGCCCAAAAGAAGCGCGGTCCCGGCGGAGCAAACCGCCGCCGGCGAAAAGGCGGGCCCCGCCCCCGCCGCGCCGCTCGTTTTCTCCGTAAAAGACCTGACGCTGGTTTTCAATTACCCCGCATATACGCGTTTGAAAAGCTCCGTCGTCTCCAACGCCGACGGCCAAATCAACGTCCTTCCGGGGACCGAGGCGCGCGTCAAGGCCAGGATCGACAAACCGGTCGGCGGCGGCAACCTGGTCCTCAACGGCGAGGACAGTCTCGCCATGTCGTTGACCGGCGAAACGGAAATCGCCGGGCAAATGCTGATTAAAGAGGAGGGCTATTACCAGTTGGAGATCAAATCCGCCGACGGACGAAGCGCCGTCCTGCCGGCCAAGTATCCCATCGCCCTGGCCAAGGACCTTCCGCCCCGGATCATCCTCTTCACGTCCAACCCCAAACCCGTTTACTACCCGACCGACAAAGTGCAGTTGCTTTACGACAGCGCCGACGACTACGGCCTCCAGAAAATCGAACTGGTGGCGGACGTGGACGGCAAGACCGCGCGTATCCCGATCAAAAGCGTGAAGGACGGGACCAAGGAACTGAAAGACAGTTATACGTGGAGCCTTGCCGAGTTGGGAGTGGTCTCCGGGGAGAGAGTAAAATACTACCTGGAGGCACAGGACAACGATAATATTTTCGGCCCTAATGCCGGGCATTCCGAGGTTTACTCCTTTTCCATCTACGACCTCCAAGGCGAGCGGGAGAACCTGATCCAGCTACAGGACGAACTGATCGAAAAAACGATCGACCTCCTGGCCCACGGCCTGGTGGGGGGCGACCAGCGCTTCAAGCAAGGCCCGCCCAACGCCCAGAAACTGAAAGCGTTCATGACCGCCGGCGCGGACCAGACCATCGACATCGTCAACCTGGCGCAACGCATTCTGGACCAGGCCAAAACGGTCCCGTCATTCCCCCAGTCCTATCTTGTCCTGATGAAAAACATCGTTTCCGATCTGACGCGGGTCCGCGCGGAGCAAATCGAGTCCATCGGCAAAATCACCGCGTCCCTGGTCCAATCCACTCCCATCGGGTACGATTTCCCGCCCTTCGAGGAGGTCAACGACAAACTCGTCGCGCATTTGGAAAAAGCCATCCTGTTCCTGATCAAGATCAACAACCGGCAGAAGATGGACCGGGCGATGGACATGAAAAGGAGCCTGAACGATCTGGCCGAACTGCTGAAAAAAGAATTCGAAAGGGCCAAACAGGGAAAGAAGCCCTTGAACATCCCCGATTTCAAAAAACAGATCGAGAAGATCAAGCAGACCATGAAAAAGATGATGGACCAGCTCGCGCGCCAGACGCAGGCCCTACCCGACGAATTTCTCAACCCCAATTCGTTCAAGTCCCTGGACTTCGAGAAGTTCGAGGCCGCCCTGGAAAAGATCATGGACCTGGCCGGCAAGAACGACCTGGACAAGGCGATCAAGGAAATGGAGAAGCTTTCCGACGATTTGAAGACCTTGTCCAACCAGCTCGACCAGGCGGAGGCGTCCATGGACAAGCTGGTCGACATGGAGATCATGAAGAAAATCGACGACGCGCTCCGCGACCTTCTGAAACTGGAGAAGGAGCAGACCCAACTGTTGGAACAAACCGGCAAGATCAACCAATCCCTGAGGGAGTCGCAAGCGGGGATTTTCGAGGACCGGCTGAAAAAATTTTTCGAGTCCCTTAAAAGCGACGTCAACCAGGTCCAGAACATCCTCAAGGGAAACGGCCAGTTCCTTGAAAACCACGGGACGCTTAAAAAGTTCGCCGAACTTCTGGACCGCGAGAACCGCGAGAACCAGGACATCAAGGACCTGGAGCAAAAGACGATCGACTCCCTGCAATCCAGCAACCTGGATGCCAACTTCGCCAAACTCAACCAGGCCCGCGCCAAACGCTCGCAAACCCTGGAGGAAATCGAGGCCTTGCGGGCCGGCGTGGTCCAGCGTTTCAAGAATTTCCTGCCCCAATTCTCCGAAAAATACGACGCATTGGAGGAACTCGCCGAGCTTTCGGACCTGCCGGAGTTCAACTCGCAGTTCAAGAACGTCTACCCCGAGACGCTTCGCTGGATGAACAACCTGAGCATGGCCCCCGATACAAGACCGGACCTGGCCGACCGCTTGAACGGCGACCTGCGGGAAATAAACCGGATCAACGGCGAGATTTCCAAGAAGCTGGGGACCACCCTGCGCGAGCTGGAGAAGAACTTCCGGGACCTCCTCACCCAGCAAAACAAGGAGGAAATGGAGAGGATCGCCAAAAAACAAAGCCAGATGGAAAAGACCTCCGGGGAGTTGGCGCAACGGTTCGCGAAAATGAACCAGCAAAACCCCATGATCAATCCGGAGTTGTCGCTGAAAATGACGGGCGCCGGGAAGCACATGGAAAAAGCCGAATCCCATCTGAGGAAACACGACCTTCCCCGGAGCATCGAATCGGAAAACAGCGCGCTCCAGGAACTGACGGAAACGAGGGAGATGTTGAACGAACTCAAGAACGCCAACGATTCCGAAAGCCAGAAGGGCGAGAAGGAAACGTCGCTGAAACTGGGGTCCGGCAGGGCGCGCGACCAGAGCCAGGGCGGCTCCATCCGCATGCAGAAGGAAAAGGTCAACCTGCCGTCCGAGGACCAATTTCAGGCCCCCAGGGAGTTCCGCGAGGAAATCCTGAAGGCAATGAAGAACAAGTACCCGCGGAAATACGAACGGTTCGTGACCGAATACTACAAGGAGTTGGTGAAATGAGGCCCCGCGAAATACTCATCGCTGTCTGCCTGGCGGTCTTGCTGTTGGCGGGACCGGGCCGGGGCGACGTCGGCCCCGAGGAAGCCAAGTTGGGGTACTCCCTCCTCGACCAGTGGCGCGTCGAGGAGGCCGACACCCTCGCCCGCTCGCTGGTCAAGGCCAACCCCGATTCCGGCGACGCGCATTTCCTCGATGCCCGCGTACAGTTTTACAAAGGGAACTACGGCCAGGCGGCGAATATCTTGAAAACGCTTTCCGACTCCCAACGGACGGTCCGGGACTTCAAGTCCCTGGTCGAGAGGACGCGGGAGGCGACGGCGGGGTTCGTCTCCGAACAGTCGGAGCATTTCGAGTTCCGGTACAAGGGGGGTCCCGACCGGGTCCTGGTCCATTACGCCCGGGACGCCCTCGAACGGTCCTACCAAGTCCTCGGCGGCCTTTTCGGACACTTCCCGGCGGAAAAGATCCGGGTGGAAATCTATCCGGACAAAGACCCGTTTTCCCGCATCTCCCCCCTCACCCTGAAAGACATCCTGACGTCGGGGACCGTGGCCCTCTGCAAGTACAACCGGCTGATGATGATCTCGCCCGGCTCCCTGGTCCGCGGATATAACTGGATGGACACGCTGAGCCACGAGTACACGCATTACCTACTGGCCAAAATCAGCCATAACAACGTGCCCCTATGGCTCAACGAAGGCATCGCGAAATTTTTCGAGTCGCGCTGGCGCGGCGAGAACAACTCCATGGAGCCGATCATGGAAAACGTGCTTGCCCAGGGCCTGGCCAACGATTATTTCATCCCCCTGGAAAGCATGATGCCGTCGCTGGCGAAACTGAAAAACGCCGAGGACGTACAGCTCGCCTATGCCCAGGTGGCGACCATGGTGGATTACCTCGTCTCGTTAAAAGGCGAGCGGGTCATCGCCGACATCCTGGCCGACCTCGGCCGGGAAATCCCGTTCGAGGAGACCTGGGAAAAGCGGTCCGGCAAGGACCTCGCGGAGTTCCAGAAGGACTGGAAAGACTACATGAAACAGAAGCGGCTGAACGCCATCCCCGGCCTCAAGGTCCTCGCCTTTCAATTCAAATCCGACCGCAAGGAGAAAGACGACGAAACCGATTACGGCGCGATCGACGACAAAACCGCGCGGGACCTGGCGTTCCTTGGGGACGTCCTCAAGTCCCGAAGCCATGTGAAGGCCGCTATTCTGGAATACCGGAAGGCCGTGAAAGAATCTCCCAGCCTGTCGCCCATACTGCACAACAAACTGGCGGGGACCTATCTTCTCGCGAAGGAGTACGATCAAGCGGAGGCCCTGCTCAAGGAAAGCTTGAAATACTACCCCGCGTTTCACACGACGCTGGCCAACCTGGGCGAAATCTATTACGAGAGCGGAAAATACGAACTGGCCGGCGCCTATTTCGAGAGCGCCGTCCGGACCAACCCCTTCAATCCGTTCGTCCACGAGAGGTTGATCGCCATCGATAAAAAACTCGGAAAAACAAAAGAGGCCGAGCTACAGGCGCGGTTGTATCGGTACCTGGAATAGATTACAATCCGGCTTTTACCCAAAGCGGACAAAGGGGTTTTTCACTAAGAGCGTCTAACAAAATGAACCGATGGTTTCGCGCTCAAATCACTCCCCTCCCTTGAGGGAGGGGGCTGGGGGAGGGTGAAATCGGCTTTTCACCCCCCGCCTCCCCCTGGAAGGGGGAGGAAATTTGTGGACTTCATTTTGTTAGACGCGTCCAAGGACGCGCGGCCGCCGAAAGGCCGTCCGCATTCACCATTTGCAATCCAAGGGGTCATCCATGGACGATTTGGAGTTGGCGAAAGAGTTTGTGCAAACCAAGGAAAGGGTCGTCCGCGAAATCCGGAAAGTCATCGTCGGACAGGAAGAGGTGATCGAAAACCTGCTGATCGCCCTGTTTTCGCGGGGGCACTGCCTGTTCGTCGGCGTCCCGGGCCTGGCCAAGACCTTGCTGGTGAGCACGCTGGCGCGCGTCCTCAACCTCAAGTTCAGCCGGATCCAGTTCACCCCGGACCTCATGCCTTCCGACATCACCGGCACGGACATCCTTTTTGAAGACCACGCCACGGGCAAACGTTCCTTCCGGTTCATCAAGGGCCCGATTTTCGCCAACATCATCCTGGCGGACGAGATCAACCGTACGCCGCCCAAAACCCAGGCGGCCCTCCTGCAGGCCATGCAGGAACAACAAGTGACGGTGGGCGGCAACACGTACAACCTCGACCAGCCCTTTCTGGTGTTCGCCACGCAGAACCCCATCGAGCACGAGGGGACCTACCCCCTCCCGGAGGCGCAGTTGGACCGGTTCATGTTCATCATCAACGTGAACTATCCCAGCAAGGAGCAGGAAGTCCAGATCGCCCTGTCCACGACGTCGGGTTACCAGCCCGCGCTGGACGTGGTTATGGAGGCCGACAAGATTCAAACGTTGCAGAAACTGGTCCCGCGGGTCCCGGTTTCCGACCATGTCGCACATTACGCGGTGGAATTGGTGCAGTCCACCCGTCCGGGAAACGGCAAATGTCCCGATTTCGTGAGGGAATGGGTCAACTGGGGGGCGGGGCCGCGGGCTTCGCAGTATCTGATCCTGGCGGCCAAAGCCAAGGCCTTGATGGACAATCGTTTCGCCATTACCGCCCAGGACATACGCAATGTGGCGTGCCAGGTCCTGGAACACCGGATCATCCTCAACTTCAAGGCCGAGGCGGAGAACGTCAAATCCCTGGACGTCGTGGAAAAGCTCTTGCAATCGGTCAAGGCCGATTGAACGGATGGAAGGGTTTTATGCGGGCGGCCTCTTGGAACCGGTCGCGGGGGTTCCGATCAACTGGGTAACCTTCCAATCCACAGGCAGTTTCTGCAAGCCCTTGTCCCTGCTTTCGTAGTTCACAAACCCGTTTTTTTCGCCAAACAGGAACAGGTCGCGGGTGATTTCCACGTCTTTTTTGCAGTACTCGACGATCTTGTCGATCTTGCCCTCTTTATACCATTGGAGGGAAAGCAGGCCGTCGGCGCTTTTTTCCGCCTTCAGCGTGTGCTGGGCGAGATGGTTGAGGCTCACCCGGAACCCCAGCTTTTTGTGGACGTCGATCAGCATGTCGAAGGTGTGGACCTCATGCAAGTCGAAGGACGAGTAAGGTTGCAGGACGGAATAATCGAAGCCGATCACGTTGAAACCCACCACCAGGTCCGCGGACCGTAGCTTTTGCGCCAGCTGGTCCGCCTGGTCTTCCAGATAGGTAAAATACTTCTTCTCACGACTGTCCCAAACCACCCCGACGGCAAGTTTCATCAAGTGGCTGTTGGACCAACCGCCGACTTCGCCGGCGCTTTTTTGCGTTTCCAAGTCGAAAAAGAGCGCGCGGGGTTCGGACGACGCCGAATCGGGGACATTTTGCCCCGAATCCTCCGATTCCGCGAAAAGGTTGAATTGTTCCGCCATGACGACCCAATATTAATGGATTGAAGCGCCTAATGTACCCTTTTGTGGCGGGCAAAGCACGAACTTTTTATTAATCCATTTAAAAACAATATATTAACCAACAGCCGGGCATCGAGACCCATCGTCGTTTTTTCTCCACGAATGCCTAAAATAACCTAAAGTTTGCATTTTTCGATACCGATAAAAGCCTTGAGAGAGACATGAACCGCTAGGGAAATGGGGGAAAAATGGCAACTTCTGGGCTTTCTGGAATCACTTCCGGGTTCGATTCGGCGACCGTCGTTCAGCAATTGGTGGCCCTTGAGAAAAGACCGATCCAACTCATTCAGGCCAAAAGGGACATCGAAGCCCAAAAGCTTTCCACCTTCCAGGAACTGAAATCCAGGTTACAAACCTTTAAAAGCGTCGTCACGTCCATCAACACGGAAAGCCGGTTTCTGGCGACCAAGGGGACGTTTAACAACAACAGCGCTTCCGCCCTGACCAAGGTCGTCGACATAACCACCACGAGTACCGCCACCTCGGGGACGTTCTCATTTACGGTAAACTCCCTGGCCAAGGAAGGCAAGGTCGTTTCCGAGGGTTTCGCCGCGACCGACAGCGCCATCCCCACGGGAACGCTGACCATCACCGTGGGAAGTACGGTCACGACCGTAACCATCGATTCGTCCAACAACACCGTGGACGGATTGCGGCTCGCCATCAACAACTCCGGGGCCAACGTCAGCGCGACCTTCCTGGACAACGGCGACGCGTCCAAACCCATACAACTGCTCATATCGGGGACCAAGACGGGCGCCGCCAACGCGGTTTCCGTAAGGCTTACCCAACCCTCCCTGGGCGCCGGGCCGTTGGACGCGGTCCAATTCACGCAAACGCAAGCGGCGCAAGACGCCCGTCTGACCGTGGACGGCATCAGCGTCACCAAATCCAGCAACACCGTGACCGACGTCCTTCCCGGAACGGTATTGTCGCTTCAGGGAAGCGGGTCGGGGACCATCACGCTTTCGTCCGACACAAACACCATCAAGACGCAGATCAACTCGTTCGTGACCGGTTATAACGATTTAATGACGTACCTCAACAAGCAACTGGCCATAGACGTCGCCGCCAATACGACGGGGGCACTGTTCGGAAACTACACGGCGGAGAACATTCAACAGACCCTGCGGAACAGCATTTCCGGACAAGTCGCCGGGTTGTCGGGAGACTTTCAATATCTCTCCCAGATTGGCATCACCACCCAGTCCGACGGGGCCTTGACCATCGACGACGGAAAATTGAGCGATGCCCTTGCCAGGGACATCGGGAACGTCACGCGGTTGTTCGCCAGCAAGGGGACGACCAATAATGCGAACGTGACGTTCGTCGGTTTTACCGAGAACACCGTCGCCGGAACCTACGACGCGCGCATTTCCGGCGGAGCGGTGCAATTGAGCCCCTCGGGCAAGAACGATTACGTCTCCGCCACCGGGACCGGAAACTTCTTCGCGGGCGCTACGGGGACCGACGCCGAGGGCCTCAACTTCAGGATCGCGGCCACGGCGGACGGCTCCTATGGAAGCATCAACCTGACCGTGGGCGTCGCCGAGACCCTCAACCGGGCGCTGGCCAACCTGACGGACACCTCCCGCGGGGGACCGCTGGCCTCCGAATTGGACACCGCGACCAAGTCCATAGACGATTACGACGACCAGATCCTCAAACAAACACAGCGGGTAGCGCAAGTGGAGGAAAACCTCAAAGCCAAATTCACCAATCTGGACACTTTACTATCGAAACTCAATTCCCAGAAACAAGCGTTCACCAGCGCCTTGCAAGGCGTGCAAAACACGTCGCCCAAATCGAGCTGACCGATAGCGGCGACACGGACGACCCTTAAGACAAGAACAGGAGCGTATCGGCGAATGGTCCCGAACAACTATTACAACGAATACCGGCGCAACCAGATTTCCACGTCCAGCCAGGGGAAGCTGATCTTGATGATGTACGACGGAGCCATCCAGTTCGCCGGCATGGCGGCCAAGGCGTTGGAGGCGGAAGACCTTCCCAAAAAGGGGAAGTACATCCAGAAAACCCACGACATCATCAACGAGTTGTCCTGTTCGCTGGACGTCAAGAAAGGCGGCGACGTGGCCGTCAAGCTGGAAAACCTGTATCAGTTCATCCTGAACCAGTTGGTCCTGGCCAACATCAAGTCCGACCGCAAGGCGCTGGACTCGACCATAAGAATTCTCACCCTGCTCCGCGAAGCATGGGAAACGATCATCAACAAGACGACAACCCCCGCCGGCTCCCCAGCCCCCCACCCCGGCGCCCAAGCCCCGCAAGGCATCACCGCCAAATGTTGAAGCCCTCGTAACGGCATTGACCCGCATATTGCATGAGCGAAAGGATGGGATTGCTCCCCCTTGTAAAGGGGGGCGGGGGGATTCGCGCCATCACCGCCAACGGGGATCTCAAATCCCCCTAACCCCCTTTGCAAGGGGGGACAAAACAAGGGCGCTTTTTGCGCCGCATATTTTCCCTCTCCAAAAGACCGCATACCCTGTTCCAAAACCTGAAGCCGCTTCCATGTATCATTTACTCGCGCCATATCCGGGTTGAATCGCCGCGAAAAAACTCGCGAAAGATCGGCGGTTGCCAGACCGCCAGATTCGGCGTAAGCCCAACGCCTGACCGGCCAGCGTGAACGCTGGACCCAACGCCGCCTCGGCGCAGGCGCGAGGCGGAACCATCCGCGGCGATACGCCGCCCTCCGGGCGCTCCCCGCGCGGCCCGCGTTTTTTTTGACAATCGGCGGGGCTTGTGATAAAAGATTGATCCTTTAAATCGATCGAAACCTTCTCATCCTCATCCGGCAATCATAGCGCATGAAAATCCACGAATACCAAGGCAAAGAGCTGTTGGCGAAATATAACGTCCCCGTGCCCCGGGGCATCCTCGTGAACGACAAATCGGAAGCCGCCGGAGCCGCCCGCAAGATCGGCGGCAACGTGGTGGTCAAGGCCCAGATCCACGCCGGGGGACGCGGAAAAGGCGGAGGGGTCAAGCTGGCCCGAGGCGCCGAGGACGCGGAACGGATCGCCGGGGAGATCCTCGGCATGACCCTGGTCACGCCGCAGACCGGACCCGAGGGACGGCTGGTGAAAAAGGTCCTGATCGAGGAGGGCATGGTGATCGTCAAGGAACTCTACATGAGCGTCCTCATCGACCGCCAGACCAGCCAGGTCATGATCATGGCCAGCGAGGCCGGCGGGATGGAGATCGAGGAAGTCGCCGCCAAGTCGCCGGAAAAAATCATCAAGGAGTACGTGGACCCCGTGATCGGCGTCAAGCCCTTCCTGGCCCGCAAAATCGCCTTTGCCCTGAACCTGGAGGGAGAGGTCTTCAAACAGGCGATCCCGTTCATAACCAACCTGTACGAATGCTTTAAGAGAGAAGACTGCTCCATGGCGGAGATCAACCCCCTGGTGGCGACCAACGACGGACGCCTGCTGGCCCTGGACGCGAAGATAGCCATCGACGACAACGCGCTTTACCGGCAGAAGAAATCCTTCGAATACCGCGACCTCGACGAGGAAGACCCCATGGAGGTGGAGGCCAGCAAGTTCAAATTGAACTACATCAAAATGGACGGGAACATCGGTTGCATGGTCAACGGGGCCGGGCTGGCCATGGCCACCATGGACATCATCAAGCATTCGGGCGGCGAGCCCGCCAATTTTCTGGACGTGGGCGGCGGAGCCAACGAGGAAACGATCGAGAACGCTTTCCGCATCCTGTTGTCCGACCCGCGCGTCAAAGCCGTCCTCATCCACATTTTCGGGGGGATTTTGCGTTGCGACATCCTCGCCAACGGGGTGGTCGCGGCCGCCAGGAAACTGCACGTCAGCGTCCCGGTCGTCGTGCGCATGGAGGGGACCAACATGGAGGAGGGGCACAAGATCCTGAACGAATCCGGATTGAACTTCATCGTTGCCAATGGCATGAAAGATGCCGCGAGAAAGGTGGTCAAGGCGATCCAATGAGCATCCTGGTTGACGAAAACACGCGCTTACTGGTACAGGGCATTACCGGCCGGGAAGGAATGTTCCACACCGAACAGGCCGTCAAATACGGGACCAAGGTGGCGGCGGGGGTGACGCCCGGCAAGGGCGGGCAATCGGTCATGAACATCCCCGTATTCAACACGGTCAAGGACGCGGTGAAAAAAACCAAGGCCAACGCCACGATGATATTCGTCCCCCCGGCGTTCGCTCCGGACGCCATCCTGGAGGCGGCCGACGCGGGCATCGAACTCATCGTCTGCATTACCGAAGGCATACCGATCTGCGACATGGTCGAGGTGTACCGCTATCTGAAAAACCCCGGCACAAAAATGATCGGCCCCAATTGCCCCGGCGTCATTTCTCCCGGGAAGTGCAAGATCGGCATCATGCCGGGCCATATCCACAAGAAAGGCTCCGTGGGCATCATTTCGCGGAGCGGGACGCTCACCTACGAGACCGTGAGCCAGTTGACGGCTTTGGGCATCGGCCAGTCCACCTGCGTCGGGATCGGCGGCGACCCCATCATCGGCATGCGGTTCATCGACGTTCTGGAACTCTTCCAGAAGGACCGCGGCACCAAGGCCATTTGCATGATCGGGGAGATCGGCGGGTCGGCGGAGGAAGAAGCGGCCCACTACATTAAAAAACACGTCACCAAACCCGTGATCGGGTTTATCGCCGGGCAAACCGCCCCCCCCGGCCGGCGCATGGGACATGCCGGGGCCATCATCTCCGGCGGACAAGGCGCCGCTGGGGACAAAATGGCCGTCATGAAAAAATGCGGCATCAAGGTTTGCAAAAGCCCCGCCGACCTCGGACAGACCGTGGCTAAAAACCTCTGACAAGCTGAAAAACTATTTTACAACCCCCGGTTGTCTGGTTGTCATTCCGGCGCCAGCCGGGATGAAAAGCTCGGCGTCATCGCGGCGCGCGCCCACTCGCCGTGGGGGCGCCTGGCCTGACTTCGATTGCCCTCGATTCCTCCCATTCGCCATCCGGGTCAAGCCCATTGGGTCCAGCGCGCAATAACGCTTCGCGATCGCCGGAACACGTTTTCCGTCCCGGCGCCAGCGCGGGAGGGGGGACGGCGTTGCGCCCGGGGGTGTCCCCGTCCGGCTCCTCAGGCTGTTTCCACTCCTTTTCGTAAAGCTCACTACCCTACATATTTATAGCCGAAACCCATTATTCGATAAACGGTTACCGCTCCACTACCTTGCGCCATTCACCCTATATAGGAGGGTTGTATTTATTATCCAGACTTTGACGAACGGAAAGAACGTCTTGTCTAATGCAATGCGGAAGGCGAAAACCAATGAAACGTGAAGAAAACGTCGATCAAAGCCTTGACGAGATAGCCATGGACATCCAGTGGAACCTGCAAAAGTTGTCTTCCGCTCTTGATCGATACTACGGTTATGAACCGCAACCCGCGCGGGACATCGAGGACTATCCAGGACCCGCATCCAAAAATAACTTTGACCAGAATCAACCGCGCGACGATCAGGGACAATGGACCGTCGTCGCCAATAACGACGGCGATTCACAAGAAGAACCCAAACCCGCGCAAGGAAGACCCAAACCCGTACAAGGAGGATCCAAACCTGCGCGAGAGAAGCCCAAACCCGCGAAGGATCTTCAATCCAGTGAGAAGGGGCAAGGTTTAATTATGGGGTTTGAAAAATTCCGACCGAAAGAATATCTAGACCAGGGCGGAAAACGCACAATCGGTTGGGGACATCTATTGCAACCAGGCGAAGAATACCCTAATGGAATTCTCAAAAGATGAGGCGCTTAGGCTTCTGGCCCAAGACATACGAATAGCCGAGACCGCCGCACAAAGAAAGGTAAAAGTCGACCTCGCCCAGCATCAATTCGACGCGTTGACTTCATTCGTTTTTAACATAGGCGGAGGCAAGTTCGGAAAATCAACGTTGTTGCGCCTTCTTAATCGAGGCGAGTATAATAGGGCCGCAAACCAGTTTCTTGTATGGAATAAAGTCGAAGTTGAAAAAGGTGTGTGGATAACGAGCGACGGCCTGACGAAACGCAGAAGAATCGAACGAGAGGTCTTTCTCCATGGCAACCATCACTAAGACAACCCTCATATTATGCACAGCGGTCGTCATTCTGTCTTGTCCGGTTGCATGGGAAAAGGTTTGGGCGGAGAATTGTCTGGATACGCCAATCCAACCGGAAATGAATCTTTGCGCATCTAATGTTACGAAAAAAGCCGATCTGGAATTAGAAGCTGTCTATAAAAAATTGATGAAAAAGATCGACCTCGAAAATCAAGCCAAACTGCGCTCTGCCCAAAGCGCCTGGATTGTATATCGTAAAAAGCAATGCGAATTTAACACTGCGGGAACTGTCGGCGGATCGGTTCATCCAACGGTTCTGTCCTATTGTTACGCGGATTTCGCTAACCAACAGAAAAAAATTCTTCAGGGTCAGCTTGAATGCGAAGAGGGCAATCTTTCCTGTGGAGGGCAATGAAGGTCAAAATCGCCCTGTCCCTAACGCTGATAGCCGCTGTCCCCGCGAAACGTTCCATATATGAAAGTCGGTCGGCGCCAGGGCCGGAACCGAACCGCTAGCGATCGCGCCCTCGAAAAGATCTTTGGAACCGATCGGGTCCTCGTCTCATCCAAAAAACATGATCGAGGAATTTTGTCCAAAATGCGGTAAACCCAACGTATCGCAATCGGCCTGGTGCGAGTACTGCCTGACCTATTTCAACGAGTACGGGAAGAACGTGACCCTATACTGCCCGGAATGCTCCCATCCCAACGATTATAACTCCAGCCATTGCGAAGTCTGCTACGAGCCATTGAAACCCGGCCAGGTCGAATGACCGCGGCCCTTATTTCTCTTGCTCTTGTTGCGGGCCATCGACGACGGAAATCCGTTCCAGCCGGGACTGGTATTCGAGGCTATCGAACTGCCCTCCCCCTCTGCGGACGCTGGAAAAATAAAGGTCGGCGTATTCGGAAATGATGGCATGAAGCGATTCGTGCTCGTCCAGCCCCTCGCTCATCAACCGGCGGTGCGTCTCGGCGACAAACTCCGGGTCCTGGTTCAGGATTTGTCGGTCAATGACGGTATGCAACACCGTATGCACGAAAGGGTTCACGATCTGACCGTCGATCTCCTGGGGAAAAGCGGACAGCTCGCCGTTGGGCCAAAGAGGCTCGAACTCCGGATGCAGGTCCATGACCCACGCGATCCGGGCGTCCGCCTCGTCGATTTTCTCGCCCCGCGAACGGGCCGACGCGACCTGGAAAATTCTTTTCTGGGTATCCTTATCGAAAGCCAACATAAGTAACGACTCCTGAAAAATGAGCGCCGGAACAAACCCGCGGGCGCCTCATGAATGGCGGAAACGGTTACCGGACGAAGCGGCGTGCCGCCGCCAACGTGCCGTTGGATCCAATGCCGCCGCCCGCTTACGCGGCGACGGAGAACTTGTCTTCACCCCCTTGCAAAGGGGGCCGGGGGGATTCGCTCCGTAGCGGCACGTTGGGGGTCTCAGGGAGTTTCCGAGAAATGCGTCCGGCGGTCGCTCCCCGCGCCGCCGTAGACCATGAAAACCTTTTTACCCTGGCGGATATGATACTTGGCCCATGCGGGAGACCGCCCGGCGAAGGCGGCGTTGGGGTCCTCGCCCTCGGCCCTTAAAAAATCCGGATAATCCAGCCCCGCGTCAAACACATCGCCCCGCAGGGAATCCGTGACAAAACCTTTCCCGTGAAAGGCGATCTGACTTAAAAACTCCCGGATTTTTTCCGGATCGTTCAGTTCAATGGATTGCATAAGGGTTTTCGATGAAACTCCGCTCCAAACGATTCGACCGACAATAAACTTTGATCTTGAGCGGGGTATCTGGTAGTTTTAAAAAGTAGACAGAAGGACGCGGCAAATTTCCAGACCGCGCGAATTCCCGATTTTTTAATACTAACATACCCCTTGGAGAGCGCAAACATCGACGCGACCTTCAAGCCCCCTTTTCAGGAAAAAAACATGCTGACCCACGAGAACCTGGAGTTGACCCGGACCCAACCCGACGGCAACGGCGGAGTCCAATTCCTTTACCGCGTCAAGAATTACGGCGTCGCCGCCTGTAGCCGCCCGAAGGAAGAGATCGCGCAAATCAACTGGGAGGTGGACGTCATAAAGTTCAAGGACGCGAATACCCTGAACTTCGACGTTTGCCACACCACCGAATTGGCCGCCAATACCCTGACTTTCCATAACGACAAGTCCCTGAACGAGTTTCTCAAGAAGGCGTTCGTGTATTTCGACGAACTCAACGTCCTGGAGGGGATGATGACGAAATAAAGGAAGCTTTTCACCTTGACAGGGGCCGTCAATGCCCCTAAAACGCAAATTTTTTTTATTCAACGGCGCCAAACACGTTGTTTCAAGCGCGCAACTATGGTAGTTTGCGAAGTTCCGGTTAGGTCGGGCTTATAATCCCCTGACCGGTATCCCGCTGTTTCGGTTCGCCCCGAAACAGCCGTCTCCTCGAAAAAAGTCATTACTTTTTATAAAAATATATAAAAGATAGGAGTTTCATATGTCCGACCCAGTGGCTCAAGCGCCCCAGCAAAAAGAACGTGTTCGAAAAGGCGATTTGCAAAAGGTAGTCACCCCCGAGCACATGTTTTTTGAAGCCCCCCGGGAAACCCAGTTCATCACCGGAAGCGAAGCGGCCCGCGAAGCCATTCGCAGGGCCAATGTCGACATAGCCATCTCGTATCCCATCACGCCCCAAAGCGAGACCATGCAACAGGCGGGGTATTTGTACGACGAGGGATACATCAAGGATTATTACCGGGGCGAGGAGGAAATCGGGGTCATGGCCGCCATTGCCGGGGCTTCCCGCTCCGGAGTCCGGTCGCTCACGGCGACGTCCGGGCCGGGCTTGATCCGCGGCCTGGAGGCCATCTCATCCTGGCCGGGAGCCCGCGTGCCCGCGGTACTGCTGGATATGTGCCGGGTCATCAACACCCCGTTGGCGATTCAACCGGACAACATCGAAATTTCCTTTCTGCTGAACACCGGGTTGATCGTCCTGCACGGCGAGAACCAGCAGGACTTTTTCGATTATCCCCTGATCGCGTTCGTGGTGTCCGAGCAGGTGGACGTCACCTTGCCCGTCGTCGTCTCCGTCGATGGATTTTTTGTGACCCATGCCCGGGGACACGTGAGCATCCCTTCCGCGGACATCAAACTGCCCCCGCGCGACGGCTGGAAATGCGCCGTGCCCGCGATGGACAACGAGAATCCGCCGGCGAGAATTTCGCGCGACGCTCCCATTCAAAAGAGCAACTTCATCAGCTACCACATGCACGCCAGCTGGCAACAGGAGGTATTCGCGGCGGTCCAGCGGTCGGCCAGATATCTGAGGAAATACCTGAAGGGTTTGGTCGAGATCGTCAATCCGGACGCCGAGGAAATGATCGTCGCTTCCGGCTCGGCGGTGTCCCAGTCGCGGGAAGCCATCCGCCAGTCGGCGGAATTGGGCAGAAAGGTCGGCCTGATCAAAATCAAGTCTCTCCGCCCGTTCCCGGCGCAGGAGATCCGCGAAGCCTGCAAAAACGTCAAGCGGATCCTGGCGCCGGAGTTCAACCAGGCCGGCTGGTTGCACAAAGAGCTTTGCTCCACTCTGTACGGGTATTCCAACGCAGTGATCCAACCCGGCCCCAGGGTTTTCGGCGGCATGACCATGCCCACCGAAATGATTCTGGAGTGGTTGGAAGAATGCCGGAAATAACCCTCTCCGCTTAACGATCGCTTGTTGAGCAAGGGTATTTTGTTATAATGTGTTTATAAAGCGAGGCGAGGCGTTGCGCCCGCTTGTCAACGCCAAGTGTGTCCCGCTGGCCGGGCATGCTCCCATAATTTAACGATCGAGCTGTATTCATATAGAAAGGCAATTCCCATGTCCCTAGAAACCTTGAGAGTCTCTCCAGGCTATGAGCACATCATGCCCATCGAGTATCAGGACCTGATCAACCACGGCCCCTATGGCCGCCAGGTAAAAGTTTCCGAAATGGGCAAATTCAAGGAGATCATCGAGGAACACCCCATGTGCGCGGGGTGCGCCATGAGCCTGTTCATCCGCCTGACCATGATCGGCCTGCCGACCCCGGAGCACACCGTCCTCGTCGGCACGGCGGGTTGCGGACGGCTGTCCATCAGCCAAGCCTCGATCCCGTTCATCTACGGCAATTACGGCGACACCAACGCCGTCGCCTCCGGGTTGAAGCGCGGCCTGGAAATCCGTTTCCCCAACCAGAAGAAGGACGTGGTGGTCATGGCCGGCGACGGCGGGTTGATCGACATCGGTTTCAAGCACCTGATGCACGCCTGGTTCCGGCGGGAAAAGTTCACCACCATCATGCTGGACAACGAGGTTTACGGGAACACCGGCGGCCAGGAAAGCGGCATGACCCAGAAAGGCAGGATCCTGAAAATGGCGCCGCGCGGCAAACAGGTGGACAAGATCGACGCCATCGGCCTGGCCAAGGTGGCCAAGGTGGACTACATCGCCCGGATCGCCCCGACCAACCCGGCGCGCGTGGCCCGCACCGTCCGGCGCGCGGTCCTCGTGGCGCGGGAAATCGGCTCCAGCTACATCCAGGCCTACACCTCCTGCAACATCGAATACGCCATACCGACCCCCGAGGTCATGAAGGACGCCTTCAACGTGGAGAAAGAGCGCTACGGGTTCGAGGAGATCCTTTCCGACCGGGCCAAGGAGTACCTGAACGAGATCGAAAAGAAGGACAAAGAGAAGAAGTAAAAATAACAAGGAGGAGTCCAGGATATGTCGTCTGTCAAACGCTACAACATCCGCATGGCGGGCATCGGCGGCCAGGGAGTGGTCACCGCGTCCCACATCTTGAGCAACGCGGTCATCATCTCCGGGGGCGAAAGCTCCCTGGTGCCGTTCTTCGGCTCCGAGAAACGGAACGCGCCCGTGGAAAGCTACGTGCGCATCTCCAACGACCGGATCTACGAGATCGGCGAGATCGTTTACCCGAACGTCCTGATGATTTTCAGCGCCCAGGTCATCACCCTCGGCAAGTCCTACACCATGCCTTTCTATACCGGGCTGAAAAAGAACGGGATCATCGTCATCAACAGCAAAACCCCCTTGAAGTTTTCCCTGGACGAGCAAAGAGAACTGGACGAGAACGGAGCGCGGATTTACTATCTCCCCGCCACGGAGTTGGCGAACGAGGTCGCCAAGACCGAGCTGGCCACCAACATGGCCATGGTCGGCGCCATGGCCGCCATTTTCGGCATGCCCGACATGCAGTCCATCGAGGGCTCGGTCCGCGACCGGTTCATCGGCAAGGGCATCGTCGTCTCCGGCGGCACCGCGGCGCTCGACAGCGTCATCGAAAAAAAGTTCGCCAAGAAACAGAAGCTGTTGGAAGCCAACATGGACACCATCAAGGCCGCGTATCAGTTCGCCATCGACCAGGGTTGGGCCGAAGAGGCCAAAAACCTTAGAGAGAAAGCGGTAGCCGTCTAAACTTTTTTGCTGGAGAGACCATGTATTACGTTGCCCATGTCGACAAAAATATATGTTCGCAAACTTCCTGTCACCTCTGTACCACGTTCTGTCCGGAAACCAACTGCATCAACTACAGCGAACAAGATAAGTCCGCGTATATTTCCGTCGACCGTTGCAAATCCTGCGAGATTTGCGTTTACATCTGCCGGGAAGTCGCCAAGCACAGCGCCATCCAAATGAAATGGATCAATGACCTGGAGGACGGGTTCATGATCAAGAAGTCGGGCCTTGTGTTGAGATAACTTTCGACCCAAAGGTATTTGGGCGCGTTTCGCCAAGTACCTTTTTTTTGCTCGAATTCTTTAAACCTTACGGAGAAAGCGGAAACGATTAATGGAAAAGACGCTGGCTATTATTAAACCGGATGCCGTGGAGCGCAATTTGATCGGGAAAATACTCGCGCGAGTCGAGGCCGAGGGGTTCAAGATCGCCGCCATGAAAATGGCCCATCTCGGCAAAAGAGAAGCCCAGGGATTTTATTATGTCCACAAGCAGAGGGCCTTTTTCGACGATTTGACGACCTACATGAGTTCCGGCCCCGTGGTCATCCTGGCCCTGCGCCGCGAAAACGCCGTGCCCAAGTGGCGCGAGATCATGGGCGCCACCAACCCGGCGGAAGCCGCCCCTGGGACCCTCCGCAAGGAGTTGGGACTCAATATCGAGAAAAACTCGACCCATGGCTCCGACTCCCCGGACAACGCGGCGTTCGAAATCTCCTACTTCTTCAGCCAGGCAGACATCCATGGATGATCCCAGGCGCGCGGACTGCCGTAATTTTCATTGCCTAGCCACCCCAAGACGCTCGTGGGGGACCGCCGTAAAATTGACCGCATTTCTTGGTGTCTGGCTATGGAGCCTGTCCAGCGCGTCCTCAGTCCTCGCCTCCGATTACCGTTACCACCTCTTTAAAAACCCGGAAAAATTTGGTATTTTGGTATTTCCGGCGGAAAGTCTGTTTCCCGACCTGGAGAGCTACATTCTATCTCTGGATTTTGCGTCGGCGGATTCGGGCGACGCCGTCATGAGGTTCGGGACGGAACGCGAGAACCAGACGTACATGATGCCCGAGCCGGTGCAAAAAAAGCATCAAATCGAGAAATTCGTCATCCTGCAAATACTCAGCGATAAAAGCCTGATGGTGGGGATCTACGATCCGGAATGGGGACTCACCCTCCCGCAGGCCATTTACCAGTTGGACGAGGTCAAAAAAAACATCCCCAAATCGCTGGATGTTTTCCGCGGCAAAATGCCCGAGAAAAAGCCCGGCGAGAAAAAAGAAGGGCGCGGCCAAAACATTGACTGGAAATTGAATTGACGGGCGGTCCCCGGTAGGCAAGTTCGCGGCGCGAACGCTTTGATTTTTGGAAACCGATCGATCGCCGATGGCGCGATGATCGACGGGAGGTGGTGTCCATGCCAATCTACGAGTATGAATGCGAAAAGTGCAAGGAAGTCCTGGAAGTATTGCAAAACCCCAACGACGAGCCCCTGAAGAAATGCGGGAAGTGCGGCGGCGAACTGCATAAGGTCATCGCCAACTCGACTTTCCACTTATACGGGTCAGGGTTCTATACGACCGACAACAAGAGAAAATACCTGAAATAAACCCGCTCCCAGCTTCTCCCGACCCCTTCCCGGTCAACCGCCGCGATTTGCGGTAAGTTCTTCCAAGACCCGTATCGCTTTATCCGCGGTAGGCCAATGGCTATCCTCCGATGGCCGTTGCGTCCCCGGCGGCGGCTCCGGATTCCCGGATTGCAGGATCCTGACCTCGTTACCCAGCGGTCCCCACCGCTTCGGGTCGGTGGCGCAAAATATTCCCATGGTGGGAATGCCCATAACCGACGCCAGGTGAGTTATCCCGGAATCGTTGCCCATATAGCCCCGGCACAAGGAGAGAACGCCAGCCAGCGTTTCCAAAGGGACATTGCGGACAACCCGGGGTCCCACCGGGCGGAACGCCGAGAGGATTTCGCCGGCCATTTTCTCCTCGGCGGGACCAAGGATTAAAAGCGTTTTGAAACCCGCGTTTTTTAGCCAGCCGGCAACGGCCAGGAAACGCGGCAAGGGCCAGTTCTTCCGCTCCCCGCCGCTTCCCGGATGGATGGCCCAAACCCGCGAAGGTCCGGGGCCGACGAGCTTTCTTGCATGGTCCAGGGCCTCCGGATCCAGTTGGAATCCGGGATTGGACAAAAAAGCCGAAGGCAGATTCACGCCCGAAGCTTTCAAATAAAATTCGCTCATGTGGACCGGCTCCGGCCCGTCCGGGAATGGCGGGCAAACCCGCGCGGGACCCGGGACGGTCCTCCGCAAACTGGAACCGGCTGTCCCGTCGGGGTCCGTCAAATACGCTAGGACCGCGTCGTATCGAGAGAAGAATGCGTTTTCCTCGGAGCAGGTCCCATAAATCCGCCAGAGATTGACATCGTCCTGGGAAAAGACCCGGTCCACGCAGGAAAAACGGGACAGCAGGCGGACGAAACGCGCGTCCGTAATCAGGTCGAGGGAGGCAGGACGGGTCCGCTGTAAAGCGTTCAAAAAAGGCAGGAGAAGCAGGACGTCGCCCAGCGCCCCGCAACGGACAACCGCGACCTTTTTTCCGGAGGTTTGAAGCATTGGAGAGCGGCGCCGTTTAAATCCGGACCTGAAAACAATTGACAAACATTAAAGCCTTTCCTAACATAACAGAGAAATCCAATCTATGATTTATATTACCCGAAAAATCGATTTTTGCGCCAGCCACCGGCTTTTCAACCCCGCCTTCACCGACGAGCAAAACCAGGCCGTATTCGGCCCCTGCAACAACCCAAATGGACATGGACACAACTATACCCTTGAAGTTACAATAAAAGGAGAACTCAATCCCGAAACGGGGATGGTGTTGAACTTTAGGTTTTTAAAAGATTTGATCAAAAGCGAAATCGCCGAAAAGATCGACCATAAAAACCTGAACCTGGACGTTTCCTTCCTGGCCGGCTCCATACCCACGGTGGAAAACATGGCCATAAAAATATGGGGAATACTGGAAGAAAAAATCGATCACGCGCGTCTGCACGAGATCAAAATATACGAATCCGACCGCAATTGCGTCACATACAGAGGCAAATCGAAGTGAAAGAACTAGTAAAAAACATGTTGATCGAAATGGGGGAAGATCCCTCCCGGGAGGGACTGGCCAACACGCCCGAACGCGTCGAACGGTCCATGAAATACCTCACCAGCGGTTACTGGGTCAACATCGACGAGTTGGTGAACGACGCGGTTTTCACCGAATCGTACAACGAAATGGTGATCGTCAAGGACATCGAGATGTTCAGCCTCTGCGAACACCATCTGTTGCCGTTTTTCGGCCGTTGCCATGTCGCGTACCTCCCCCAGGGGAAAAT
Organism: Nitrospinota bacterium; assembly: GCA_016217765.1. Classification (GTDB taxonomy): domain Bacteria; phylum Nitrospinota; class Nitrospinia; order Nitrospinales; family JACRGP01; genus JACRGP01. The sequence goes on from JACRGP010000032.1 coordinate 48,430, forward strand.
CATCGGGTTGAGCAAAATCCCGAGGATCGTCGACGCCTTCAGCAGAAGACTGCAAGTGCAGGAGAGGTTGACCACGCAAATCGCCGAATGCCTGAACAAAATTCTGGAGCCCACTGGGGTGGCCGTGGTCATCGAGGCCCTTCACCTCTGCATGTCCATGCGGGGCGTGGAGAAACAGAACTCCTACGCCACCACCAGTTCCATGCTCGGCAGTTTCAAAACGGACGCCATCACCCGGAGCGAGTTTCTGAGCCTGATCCAAAACCCAAGCAACATGCGCGTGTGACCGCGCATGCCCGGTTTGCGCGAAAAAGGTTTTTCGGCCCGGCCCGAGGGACCCATATAATAAAACCAACCCAGCCATCTTGATGAACGATAACCCGGAGCGCGTCTCTTCAACCACCAAGGAACTGGTCCTTGAAAAAAGCCAGCTCCTGCCGGAGATTTTCGGCGCCCAGGACGGCAATCTCAAACAAATCGAGAAAAAGTTCAACGTCCGCGTCACCACCCGCGAAAACCAAATCAGGATCACCGGCGACCCCAAATCCGTCCAAATGGCGGAGAACCTGCTCAAGCAATTGCACGACTTGATGTCCCAGGGCAATGCCCTCGTCAACGGCGACATCAAGTTCGCCATACGGTTGGTCGCGGAAGACCCCCAGGTCGATTTAAAATCGATCTTCGCCCAGCGCATATTCATTTCGCCCAAGAGAGGATACATCACCCCGAAAGGGCTCGCTCAGCGGGAATTCATCAAGGCCATCAACGACTACGACATCGTCCTGGGGATCGGTCCCGCCGGCACCGGGAAAACCTATCTGGCGGTAGCCATGGCGGTGGAAGGCCTGCTCAAACACAATTTCCAACGCATCATCCTCGTCCGGCCCGCCGTGGAAGCCGGAGAAAAACTGGGTTTCCTCCCCGGCGACATCGCGGAAAAAATCAATCCCTACCTCATGCCGCTGTACGACGCCCTGTACGACATGGTGGAATTCAACCGCGTGCAACAAATGATCCAGGACGGCATCATCGAGATCGCCCCCCTGGCCTACATGCGCGGCCGGACCCTGAACGACTCCTTCATCATCCTGGACGAGGGCCAGAACTCGACGCCGGAACAGATGAAAATGTTTCTCACCCGCCTGGGATTCCGTTCCAAGATGGTGGTCACGGGCGATATCACCCAGGTCGATCTGCCGAGAGAAACCCGGTCCGGACTGATCCAGGTGCAAAACATTTTGAAGGACATCGACGGCATCAAGTTCGTGTACTTCTCCGAAAAGGACGTGGTCCGCCACGACCTGGTCAAGGAGATCGTCCGCGCCTACGACAAGAACAACGGGAAAACCTGAACCCCGTCCCGCCCGGCAAGCGGGGATTTTCGGACCGCCCCGAAAAAACCCGTCCGGGAGCCGGGATCCCGGAACAACCTTACCCCGCAACCCAAATCGTCCATGACGGTACTCCTGAGAAACGAACAAAGAAAACACAAGGTGGATTCCCGCGCCCTGAAAGCGCGGACGCAAAAAATACTGGACGGCCTGCATTGCCCGGACGACGAGGTCAGCATCCTCCTGGTCAACGACGCCAAAATCCGGAAACTCAACGCCCGGTACAGAAACATCGACTCCGCCACGGACGTGTTGTCCTTCCCCCAGGAGGACGACCCCGCGGGAGAAATGGGTTTCCGTCTGCTGGGCGACGTCGTGGTTTCCCTGGAGACCGCCCGTCCGCAGGCGAAGGAACATCGCCTTTCCCTCGAAGAAGAGTTGATCCTTTTAATAATTCACGGCATACTGCATCTTTCAGGCATGGATCACGAACGGTCCGCCCAGGAGGCCCGGCGGATGAGACAAAAAACCGCCAGACTGTTCGGGAACATCTTTCCCGGCCGTAAACCCGGCGGGACCTGCGCCTACTGAACCCTAACGACCGCTGAAGGAAGACCGCGCCATGAAGTGCCTTTGGGCTCCCTGGAGAATGGAATACATCCGGCAGGAAAAAGCCGGCGATTGCATCTTCTGCTCCCTGCCCCGCGCCGGGGACGACGCGCAACATTATATCTTGCGCAGGGACTCGCTTTGTTTTGTCATCATGAACGTTTTTCCATACAACTGCGGCCACGTGATGGTTTCCCCGTTCGTCCACGTCAACTGCATCACCAAACTGGACCGGGCCCAGATGGACCAAATGGGCGCCCTGACGCAAAAGTGCGTGGAAATCCTCTCCGCCGCATATGCGCCCGACGGCTTCAACATCGGCCTTAACCTGGGGAAATCCGCGGGGGCCGGGTATGACGAGCACATCCATACCCACATCGTGCCCCGGTGGAACGGGGACACCAATTTCATGCCGGCGCTGGGGGAGACCAAGGTCCATCCCGAACACCTCCGCGCGACCTATGACCGGCTGGCCCCCCTGTTTCAAAAAATAAAGCTTTAAGAAATTTCCACATGTCAGCGGCCCTCAAAACCGATCCGGCGGCGGAAGACGATACCCCGATGATGCAACAGTACCAGCGCATCAAAAGGGACTACCCCCAAGCCATCCTCTTTTACCGGATGGGCGATTTCTACGAGATGTTCAACGAAGACGCCAGGACCGCGTCGCCCATACTGGAAATCGCCCTCACTTCGCGCAACAAAAACAAATCCAACCCCGTGCCCATGTGCGGCGTCCCCTATCATTCCGCGAACGCCTACATCGCCAAACTGCTCAAGGCCGGGAAAATCGTGGCCATCTGCGAGCAGATGGAGGACCCGCGGTTCGCCAAGGGGATCGTCAAGCGCGAGGTGGTCCGCGTCATCACCCCCGGGACCGTCCTCGACGACAACCTCCTGGACCCCAGGAACCACCAGTTCCTGGCGGCGATTTCGTTCGGAGAGGACGGCTTCGGCCTGGCCGCTCTGGACCTGACCACGGGACTGTTCAGGACGACCGAGATCGACGGCGAATCCGCCGAATCGCTATTGAAGGACGAGTTGGATAAAATAGAAGCCAAGGAAATCCTCGTCCCCGAATCGGCCCTGAACCAGGACGGCGGAAAATGGAACTGGCTGAACGAGGACCAGCGCTACTTGCGGCCCTATGAAGACTGGGCTTTTTCGCGCGCACAGGCCCACCGGCTCCTGCTGGAACATTTCAAGGCCGCCTCCCTGGAAGGGTTCGGTTGCGAACATCTGAGCAAGGCCGTGTCCGCGGCGGGCGCGATCGTCCAATACCTGTACGACACGCAGAAATCCGCCCTCGACCACATCGCCTCCCTTTCCACGTTCAACATCCGCAATTACATGGCCCTCGACCAGGCCACCGTCAAGAGCCTCGAACTGGTCCAATCCAGCCAGGGATCGCGCAAAAACTCCCTGCTCGACGCGCTGGACCTCGCCTTGACCCCCATGGGGTCCCGGAAGATCAAGGAATGGATATTGAAACCCCTTGTGCACGGGCAGGACATCGAAACGCGGCTGGCGTCGGTGGAGGAATTCAAAAACGACCTCATCCTCAGGACCGACCTGCGCGAACGGCTCCGCCGGATCTTCGACCTCGAAAGGCTTTTGGCGCGCATTTCGCTCGCCGCCGGGAGCCCGCGGGACCTGGCCGCGCTCAAAAACTCCATCGCCGTTTTTCCGGAAATCCGGGAGATCCTCGGCCGGGACCCGTCCTCCGCCCTGTCCCGGCGCCTTGAAACCTGGGACAATCTCGAGTCCATACGCGACCTCATCGACCGGACCGTCGTCGACGACCCCCCGCCGAACGTCAAGGACGGAAACCTGGTCCGGCCGGGATGCAACGAGGAACTGGACCGGTTGCGAAACGTCAGCAAAAACGGCAAGAGCTGGATCGCGGCCCTGGAGGAAAAAGAACGCGCCCGAACGGGCATATCGCTCCTGAAAGTCGGATACAACAAAATCTACGGCTACTATATCGAAGTCACCAAGAAGAACGCCGACCGCGTCCCGCCGGACTACATCCGGAAACAGTCCCTGGTCAACGCCGAACGCTACGCCTCCCCCGAGCTCAAGGACTACGAGGCGGAGATAACCGGGGCGGAGGAAAAGATCGCCGCCCTCGAGGCCGAACTGTTTCAGCAAACGCGGCGAGCGGTGGCCGCCGAAGGGGCGCGCATCCAAAAGATGGCCGGGACTGTCAGCGAGATCGACGCGCTCGCCGCCTTCGCGGAAGCGGCCCACCGCCACGATTACGCGCGCCCGCTCATCGACGACGGCTTGACCCTGCGAATAGACAACGGACGCCACCCGCTGGTGGAACGCCTGGCGACGTCCAGCCGGTTCATCCCCAACGACGCGCATCTCGACTGCGGCGAAAACCAGATCATGATCATCACCGGGCCGAACATGGCGGGCAAATCCACCTACCTGCGGCAGACCGCCCTCATCGCGCTCATGGCCCAGATCGGGAGTTTCGTCCCCGCGGACCGGGCGGAAATCGGCCTGGTGGACCGGATCTTTTCCCGCGTGGGGGCGCAGGACTTTCTCCTCAAGGGCCAGTCCACGTTCATGGTGGAAATGAACGAGACCGCCAACATCCTGAACAACGCCACCCGGAAGAGTCTCATCGTCCTGGACGAGATCGGCCGGGGGACCAGCACTTTCGACGGCATCAGCATCGCCTGGTCCATCGTCGAATACCTGCACGGCGCCAACCGCATCGGCGCCAAGACCCTGTTCGCCACCCACTACCACGAACTGACGGAACTGGCCGCGACGCTTCCCGGGGTCAAGAACTATAACATCCAGGTCAGGGAATGGAACGACGAGATCGTCTTCCTCAGAAAAATCGTCCCCGGCGGCGCGGACAAGAGTTATGGGATCCAGGTGGCCCGGCTGGCGGGCCTGCCGGAACAAGTCCTCAAGCGCGCCCGCGAAGTATTGCTCAACCTTGAAAACAGCGAGTTCGACGAAGTCGGGACGCCCAGGATAGGCCACTCGCAGGAAACGCCGGAAACCGCCGTCCCGCAACAACTGAACCTGTTCAACGAAACGGAGCGCTCCCTCGTCCGCAAGTTAAAAGAGGTCCATCCGGACGAACTGAGCCCCCGTCAAGCCTTGGACTTGATTTTCGAATTAACCCAACTGATCCGGGAAAGGAGTTTATGAACATACTGGTCACCGGCGGAGCCGGATTCATAGGGTCCCATATAGCCAGGGCCTGTCTCGAAGCCCATCACAAGGTGACGGTCCTGGACAACCTCTCCGCGGGAAGCAGGGAAGCCGTCCCGCAAGGAGCCGCGTTTTATCAAATGGATTTACGGGACCCCGAAGTTCTGAATGTCCTTAAAAAGGAAAAAATCGAAGCCATCAATCACCATGCGGCGCAAATTTCCGTCCATCAATCCGTCGCCGACCCCGTTTTCGACGCCAACTCCAATATTATTGGGACTTTACAATTACTGCAAAACGCGGTAAACTGTGGCGTTCAAAAATTCGTTTTCGCTTCCACGGGAGGAGCCGTTTATGGCGAGCAGGATTGTTTTCCGGCAGGCGAGGATCATCCCTGCAGGCCGCTGACTCCCTATGCGATCGCCAAACTCTGCGTGGAACATTATTTGGCGTTTTACCGAAGGAATTTCGATCTCAATTACGCCGTTTTGCGTTATAGCAACGTCTTCGGCCCGGGCCAGAACTCCCATGGAGAAGCCGGCGTCGTCGCCATATTCTGCCAGCGGTTGAACGCCGGCAAACCCCTCGTTATTTTCGGCGACGGCGGGCAAACGCGGGACTTCATATCCGTCCGGGACGTGGTGAAAGCCAACCTCCTGGCATTGAAACCGGAATGCCAGGGGACGTTCAACGTTGGGACGGCAAAGGAAACCTCGGTTAAGGCATTGGCGGAGCGCCTCGTCAAACTGTCCGGACGGAATTCGAGAATCGAATTTGCCGCGCCCCGCCATTACGAACAACGCCGAAGTTCCATCGACTACGGCAAGCTCAACAAATCGTTCGGTTGGAAACCGGAGCTTTCCCTGGAGGAGGGATTGAGTGAAACCCTGGACTACTTTTCAAACGAAGCGCATTAAAACCTCGTTATTGGCCTTGACGCTTGGGTTGACGCTGTGCCTGGCGTCCGCCGCCTTTGCCGCCGATCCGGCCATCGTCAACATCAGCGTCGGCAAATCCGGCAATCTCGTCACCATGGACGCCACGCTGGCCGACGGGTTCAACGACAGTATTCTCGAGGCCATCGAAAGCGGGGTCCCCATGACGTTCACCTACCATATCGAACTGCGCCAGATGGAAACCTTGTGGCTCGACAAGCTGATCGGCTCCGCCACCATCGAAAACACGGTCCAATACGACTCGCTTAAAAAGGTTTACCGGTTTTCCTCCAGCGGGAAGAACGTCAAACGCAAAGTCATCACCCGCGACAAGACTCTTTACCAGAAACTGATGCTCACGCTGGAAAGCATTCCCATCGCTTCCGCATACAAATTGAAGCCCGAGGACAATTATTACGTCCGGGTAAAAGCCGACCTGGAGACCGATCGTCTTTGGTTCCCGTTCAACTACCTGCTCTTCTTCGTCCCGTTCAACGATTTCAAGACCGCCTGGTCCAAATCCTCCCCGCTCAAGATAATGGACTCCGATTCCCCCGAGGAATCCTTCGCCAAATCCCCCCAGCCGGACGTCGGCGATTCCAAGGTCATGAACCATGTCATCCGTTCCTTCAATCGATAACCTTCGCTATTCGCCGCTCTCCGAGGAACAGGTTCGAAGAAAGAAAATACGGACGCGCCGGATCATCGTCGGGATCCTGTTGTCGCTCGCCGGCCTGACCGCGCTGGAGGTCTATATCCTCCAGCAACGCCACAGCGGCGCCCCCATCGCCAACAACATCGCCATCCTCGTCGTTTTCAACGTCATCATCGTCCTGCTGTTCGTTTTGCTCCTGCTCATCACGAGGAACCTGGTCAAGCTATACAACGAACGCAAAAGCAAGATCCTGGGCTCGAAGTTCCAGACGAAGCTCATCGTGGCCTTTTTGATCCTCGCCCTGTTCCCGTCGATTTTCCTGTTCCTCGTGGCCAGCAAATTGTTCAGCTTCAGCGTGGGCCATTGGTTCAGCCTGCAAGTGGAGCGCTCGCTGGAACAGTCCATGCAAGTGGCGCGCGAATATTACGCCCACCTGGAGAAAAGCGGTCTGCACAGCGCCAGGACGATCGAGGGCTACATGACCCAAAACCGTTATTACCTCCCCGAAAACCGGCCCCAACTCAGCGAGCTCGTCGCCGCCCGAGTCCGGGAATACGGCTTGAGCGGAATCGTCATTTACGACAGCGACCTGAAAGTCGTCGTCTCGGAAATTCCCAACCCCTCGAAGCTTGATATCGCGGATCCGAACTACCTGGACCTGATCAAAAAGAGCGTCGATGGGGAAGGCGTTTCCGAGATCCGCTCCTCCTCGGACAAGGGGGATTTCATGGCGGTGGCCCTGCCGCTCACCCAAACTTTCGAGGGGAAGATTTCCATCTGGGGATACATCGTCACCCTAAGCTCCCTCCCCAGGAATATCGCCGCGAAAGTCGAAAGCATCCGTTCGGCTTACGAGGAGTACCGGCAACAAAGCCTCCTCAAACTACCGGTCAGCGCCAACTACTACGTCACCTTCCTGCTGGTCACTCTTTTGATCCTGTTTTCCGCGATCTGGCTCGGATTCTACATGGCCCGGGGCATAACCATACCCATCCAACAGTTGGCGGAAGGCACCCGTAGAATCGCCGGGGGCGACCTGAACTTCATGATCTCGAGCAACGCCAGCGACGAGATCGGCCTGCTCGTCCATTCCTTCAACAAGATGACCGACGAACTCGGCCAGAACCGGAAAAAACTGCAATACGTCAACGAGGACTTGAAAACCACCAATATCGAGTTGGAACGCCGGCGGTATTACATCGAAACGATCCTCGAAAACATCGGGGCGGGAGTGATCTCCGTGGACAAAAAGGGACGCATCACCACCCTCAACAAGGCGGCCAAACGGATCCTCCACATGGACTCCCCGGACGTCCTCGGGTCGAGTTACCGGGACGTTTTCGACCCGTCCTTCCACGAGCCCATACGCAAAATAACCCGGCTCATGATCCGGGAGCAAAAGGAGTCTTACGAGCAACAAATCGAGATCATGGTGGGGGACAACCATCTCGCCCTGTTGGTCAACCTCAGGGCCCTGCTCGGCTCGGGGAAAAAATACCTCGGCATGGTCATCCTGTTCGAGGACCTGACCCAGATGATCAAGGCCCAGAAGATAGCCGCGTGGAAGGAAGTGGCGCAAGGCATCGCCCATGAAATAAAAAATCCCCTCACCCCCATCCAGCTCAACACCCAGCGCCTGCGGAAAAAATATTACGAGAACAAGGAGGACTTTGCCCGGGTCTTCGACGAAAGCATCCGGATCATCAACCAAGAAGTGGAGGGGATGAAGGACCTGCTCAACGAGTTTCTCAACTTCTCCCGCATGCCGACCCCAAATCCGAAACCCGTCTCCCTGCACAAAATCATCGACGACGTCGCCAGTCTGTACCGGGACCACGGCAAAAACGTTTCCATCAGGAAGAATTACGACCCCAACATCTCCCTGCTGAACATCGACGGGGAACAGATACGCCGGGTCTTCATCAACCTGTTCGAAAACGCCCTGGACGCGGTCGACGAAAACGGCTCGATCGAAATCGCCACGCGCTTGAACAACCAGGAAAAGCGCGTGAAGATCGAGTTTTCCGACAACGGCGTGGGCATCCTCCCGGCCGACAGGGACAAGCTCTTCCTGCCCCACTTCACCACCAAGAAGCGCGGGGCCGGACTGGGCCTGGCCATCGTCCACCGGATCATCGCCGACCACAACGGCGCCATCAACGCGCGGGACCATTCTCCCAAGGGGACCGTTTTCATCATCGAACTGCCGACGGCCCCGCAAATCCTCCAATCGACGCCGTTGATGAAAGAGACGGAATTTCGCAAGACCTCCCCGCCCATTTGATCAAATCCATCCTTTCCCTTGCAACGGACCGAAAACCGCGTATAGAATAAACGTATTCCCGATCGCGTGGCGGGACGGCCCCGCGCTCCGAGATAACGCATGGAACAAGAATTCAAATTTTCCCTGGACGAGGAAACCCGCAAACGCCTGCACGAACTGTGCGGCGGCGACGAGAAAGCCATGCGCGAATTCGCCGCCAGGGCCGTGGAAAAACAAATTTCCGAGAACGAAAAAGAGAAAAAGGACAACCCCGCCGACCTTCAAGGCCTGGAAGATTATTTGAAATCGGGAAACCCCGGAAGCCGGGCCTATGGCATCAAAGGCCAGGGCTGGTGATTTCAACTTCAAGCGCGAAACCCTCCAATGACGCAGAAGCATAATTTCCTCATCGGCAAGGAATGGCGCGAGCGCGGACAAACCATTCCGGTGGTCAATCCCTACACCCAGGAAGCGATCGCGGAAGTCTGTCTCGCGGGGAGGGACGAAATCCTGCAAGCCATATCCCTGGCGGAGCGGGCGTTCGACAAGACCCGCAACCTGCCCGCCTACCTGCGAAGCAGGATCTGCGGCCAGATCGCGCAAGGGATTCGAAGCCGGCGCGAAGAGTTCTCCCGGACGATCGCCCTGGAATCGGGTAAACCCCTGGTTTTCGCCCGCGCGGAAACGGACCGCGCCGCCGCGACGTTCGAAATCGCGGCGGAGGAGGCCAAGCGCATCGGCGGCGAGGTCCTGGACCTGGACGTCGCCGAACACGCGCGGGGGAAAATAGGGATCGCCCGCCGGTTCCCCATCGGCCCCGCGGCGGGGATCTCGCCGTTCAACTTTCCGCTCAACCTGGTGGCGCACAAAGTGGCGCCCGCCCTGGCCTGCGGCAACCCCATCGTGCTGAAACCGTCCTCCGCGGCGCCGCTCACCGCCCTCCTCCTGGGGAAAGTTCTCATGGAAACCGAGGCCGTCGAAGGCAGTCTCAGCGTGCTTCCCTGTAAAAGCGCGGACGCCGCTCCCCTGGTGGAGGACCCGCGCCTGAAAATAGTGACGTTCACCGGCAGCGCCCCCGTCGGCTGGGACATCAAACGGCGTGCCGGAAAGAAAAAAGCGGTCCTGGAACTGGGGGGAAACGCCGCCGTAATCGTGGAAAGCGACGCCGACCTGGAACTGGCGGCAAAAAAGATCTGCGCCGGGGCGTTCGCCTTTTCGGGCCAGGTCTGCATCTCCGTCCAGCGCGCCTTCGTCCACGAGTCCCGGTTCGACCGGTTCATGGACCTGCTCCGCCAGGAAATCGGAAAATTAAAAATCGGCGACCCGCTCGACGAAACCGTCACCTTCGGCCC